>CABVCJ010000080.1 GCA_902496845.1 uncultured Collinsella sp. | reverse complement strand
ATTTCACCGCAACTGAGGAGGGGACACGGCATCTTTGCTGCTAGCGGGGCACGTAGCGGCCGGGTTGGGCTCCGGTGGGCTCGCCATCACGCGCCACCAGCACGCCGTTCACAAACACGGCCTTGGCGCGGCCATGTGCCTCAAAGCCCTCGAGCGGCGTGTAGTCCACGGCCTGATGCTGTGTCGCGGCGCTGATCGTCCAACGCGCTTTGGGATCCCACACGCACACGTCGGCATCGGAGCCCTCGGCAAGACAGCCCTTGCGCGGATACATGCCAAAAACGCGCGCCGGGTTCTCGCTCATCAAGCGGCAGAGGTCCTCGGGGCCCAGCTGGCCCTCAAAGCTCGTGGCAATCGCGACGGGACGATGCTCCACGCCGGGCCCGCCGTTGGGAATCGCGCGGAAGTCGTCGCGCCCGCGGTCCTTTTGCCCGTGCAGGTTAAAGCTGCAATGATCGGTTGCAATCGTATCGATCTCGCCGGCTACAAGCGCCTCGCGCAACGCGGCACGGTCACCGGCATGGCGCAGCGGCGGGCTCATCACGTACTTGGCGCCCGCAAAGCCGTCCTCGCCCTGCTCCAGATAGCAGGTGTCGTCGAGCATCAGATACTGAGGGCAGGTCTCGACATAGATATTCTTCTGCCCGCGCGCCTTGGCCGCACGAATGGCCTCGAGCCCCAACTTGGTCGAAAGGTGCACCACGTTGACTGGGGCGTCGCCGGCCAGGTGCGCCAGATACAGCAGGCGGCTCACGGCTTCGGCCTCACACACGTCCGGGCGGCTGAGCGCATGCCCCTCGGGTCCATGAATCCCCTGCTCGTACACGCGCTTCTGCAGCTCATTCACCAGCGTACCGTTCTCGCAATGCACGCACAGTATGCCGCCAATACGCTTGAGCTCCTCGAGCACCTCGAGCGTCTCGGCATCGTCCAGGCGCAAATGATCGTAGGCAAAGTAGGTCTTAAACGACGATACGCCCGCCTCGCGCATAGCCGAAAGATCGGCGCGGTTGCGTTCATTCCACTCGGCGAGTGCCATATGAAAGGCGTAGTTGGCCGTGCAGGTTCCGTCGGCACGGCGATGCCACTCGGCCAAGGCATCGGGCATGGTCACGCCGCGATCAGCCGTCGCGTAGTCCACGATGGTCGTCGTACCGCCGCAGGCAGCCGCACGCGTGCCGGTTTCAAAGCTATCGGCTGTCCAATCCATGCCAGTCCAGCACTGCATGTGCGTGTGGCCGTCGATAAAGCCGGGAAACACCCAGCAGCCCGCGGCGTCCTCGACGGTATCGTCGGCGCCCGGCTCAATCGCTGCGGCAATCCGCACAATCTTATCGCCCTCCATGGCAAGATCGGCGCGGCGAAGCCCCTGGGGCGTCACGAGCGCGCCGTTTTTGATGATGATCATAATTGCTCCTTATTGATTGATGCAGTTGGCCACGCGATCAAAATACGAGCAGGCGGCGATATGCTCCGTTATGCGTTGCTGTCCCTTGGCGGTATCGACGTCCCACAGCTCGTAGGCACGCGCCTCGACCAGCACCACGTCGGTACGGTCCTTGAGGATCGAACCGCCGCCGTCCTTGCCCTCAAGACACATAAGTGCATCGAACAGTTCCGCCGGAAAGAGCACCGGGCTCGAAGGCTCACCGTTGCACGCAAGACGCACCGGATGTTTGCGGCCACACTCGTCAAACGCACGAACCATAGCCTCAAAAGAACCCGAACTCACGAGCGGCTGGTCGCCCGGCAAAAAGAGGCAACCTTTCCAGTTGCGTTCGACTCCCCATGAAAGGCCCGCACGGACGCTTTCGCTGCGCAGCTCGCCATCGTGCAGCACACACGGGCAATGCTTGTCCTCGCAAATCTGAGCGACCTCGGGCCAACGCGTCGAAACCACGACGTCAAAGCCCCGGGGAACCGAATCGATGGTCCGGGCAATCAGCGGCTCGCCATAGATATCGGCGAGCATCTTGTTAGAGCCAAACCGCTTGCCCTCGCCCGAGGCCATAATCACGCAACCAAGTTTCATGGTGATACCTCCCCTGAAACCATCGTACCCATAACTCGCGCCGCGGGCATCCACATCGAAAGCGCTTATCCCGCACGCCCGCGATGCAAAAAAAGGGGGCACCCCGCCGGTTGGCAGAGCGCCCCTTTACATGGCTTACCTCAACCCGGCTTTAGGCCTGGAGCCAACGGGCGGTGTTGCGCTCGTCGAGGGCCTTGAGGGTAGCGGCGGGATCGGCAACCTTCTGCAGGAACATCATGGCTGCGATGGCATACGGCTTGTAGCTGGCCTCCTTGTACATGCCCACGCGGTGCATGTCGAAGACGTCAGCGTTAACCTCGCCGTGCTCGCAGGAGACACCGGAGATGTCGGCGGGCAGCGGGTGCATAAAGATGGTGTCCTGGCCGTTGGCGGTATTCTCCATGAGCTCGGTCGTGGAGCACCAGTCCTGATGGGTAGCGTTCTGGGCGAGCAGCTCCTTCTCGAGCGCTGCGATGCCGGCGTCGTCGCCCTCAGCGTACAGGTTGGTGCGCTTCTCCATGGCGGCAAACGGAGCCCAGCTCTTGGGGATCACGATGTCGGCGCCCTCGAAGGCCTCGGCCATGGTGTTGACCTGCTTAAAGGTGGTGCCGGACTCGGCGGCATAGCCCTTGGCGCGCTCGACGACCTCGGGCATGAGGTCGTAGCCCTCGGGGTGGGCCAGGGTGACGTCCATGCCAAAGCGGGGCAGCAGGCTGATCAGCGACTGCGGGCAGGACAGCGGCTTGCCGTAAGAGGGCGAATAGGCCCAGGTGACGGCAACCTTCTTGCCCTTGAGGTTCTCAAGGCCGCCAAACTCGTTGATGAGGTAGAGCATGTCGGCAGAGGACTGCGTGGGGTGGTCGGAATCGGACTGCAGGGAGATGAGCGTGGGACGGTGATCCAGAACGCCGTCCTCGTAGGCCTGCTGTACGGACTCGGAGACCTCGGCCATGTAGGCGTCGCCCTTTCCGATGTACATGTCATCGCGGATGCCGATGACGTCGGCCATGAAGGAGATCATGGTAGCGGTCTCACGGACGGTCTCGCCGTGAGCGATCTGGGACTTCTTCTCGTCCAGGTCCTGCAGCTCAAGGCCGAGCAGGTTGGCGGCCTTAGAGAAGGAGAAGCGCGTACGGGTGGAGTTGTCACGGAACAGGGAGACGGCCAGGCCCGAGTCGAAGATCTTGGACGAAACGTTGTTCTCGCGCAGCTCGCGCAGGGCGTCGGCGACGATGTAGAGCGCCTTGAGCTCATCGGTGGTCTTATCCCAGGTGTGCAGGAAGTCGCTGCCGTACATACCCTTAAAATCGAGGCCGTTCAGCTGCTCGACGAGCTCGGTAAACTTGGCGTCCATGGAAATGTCCTTTCGAAAAGATGAAACGATCGCAATGAGTAGATGTGCTCCGGCATGCGCGTGTGGCTAGAACATGCAGAGCACCATGACGAGGACCCGCCACCGTTGAGGAAGCATGGGAGATAACGACCGCGGGCCCCAAGTCAACGGGGAGTGCCAGGGACACGAGCGGCCCCCGGCTCAACAAGATCGAGGAATGGGACTAGTCGATCTTGTTGTTGGTCAGACCGGCGCGGAACACGGTGGCGTCGCCATCGGCCTGGCTCGGATCGTAGAGGTTCAGGGCAGCCACATACATGGCGGCAGCGGTGACCAGGTCGTCCTTGTAGGTGACCTCGTTGGGAGCGTGAGCCTGAGACTCGGCACCCGGACCAAAGCCGACGCAGGGGATGCCGTAGCGGCCCTGGATGGAGACGCAGTTCGTGGAGAAGGTCCACTTGTCGCACAGCGGACGACCGGTGCGCTTGTCCATGCTAGGCTCGCAGCCGATGCGCCCGTCACCGAACATGGCCTTGTGGGCGTCGACGAGGGCCTTGACGTGCGGAGCGGTCTCCTTGTTGATCCACGTGGGGAAGTAAGCCTCGGTCTCGTAGACCTCGCCGGTCCAGGACGGACGGTCGTACATGTACATGGAGACCTTCACGTCGTCGCCGTACTTCTTGGCGGCCGGCAGGTTACGGATCTCGTCCAGACAGGACTCCCAGGTCTCACCGGCGGTCATACGACGGTCGATGGAGATGGCGCAGGAGTCAGCGACAGCGCAGCGGCTGGGGCTGGTGTAGAAGATCTGGCTGACGGTGCAGGTGCCGCGGCCCAGGAAGCGGGCATCCTCGTAGTGCTCGGGGTTGTACTTGGGGTCGAGCATCTTGACGAGGCCCTTGATGTCGGTCGACTCGTCGCAGCCGTTGTTGTTGAGGGCGCGGACGTCGGCGATGATGTCGGCCATCTTGTAGATGGCGTTGTCGCCGCGGTCGGGAGCGGAGCCGTGGCAGGAGGTGCCGTGAACGTCGACGCGGATCTCCATGCGGCCGCGGTGACCGCGATAGATGCCGCCGTCGGTGGGCTCGGTGGAAATGACGAACTCGGGCTTAATGCCGTCCTTGTTGTAAATGTACTGCCAGCACATGCCGTCGCAGTCCTCTTCCTGGACGGTACCGACGACCATGATCTTGTAGCCCTCGGGGATGAGGCCCATGTCCTTCATCATCTTGGCAGCATAGGTAGCAGAAGCCATGCCACCCTCCTGGTCGGAGCCACCGCGGCCGTAGATGATCTCGTCGGTCTCGTAGCCCTCATAGGGATCGGCATCCCAGTTCTCGATGTTGCCGATGCCGACGGTGTCGATGTGAGAGTCGATGGCGATGATCTTGTCGCCCTCGCCCATAAAGCCCATAACATTGCCCAGGCCGTCGACCTTGACCTCGTCATAGCCAAGGCTCTCCATCTCGGCCTTGATGCAAGCAACAACCTCGCCCTCCTCGCAGGACTCAGAGGGATGGCTAATCATTGCGCGAAGAAAACGCGTCATATCAGCACGGTGGGACTCAGCAGCGTTTTTAATTGCCTCGAAATCGAGTTCCTTAGTCATAACAGTCAACCTTTCTACAAGGGTTTACCTACAGGTAGATATTTCAGATAGATCACTTGTGCCAAGCAGCGTGAGATCGAGCACCCCACAAGCAAGTAACCATAGGAGGCGGACGGAGGACTTTGCTCCGTCGCGAGTTCCGCACGAGCCGGAGAGCACTTAATGTGCTCTCCGTGCGAGCAGGACTGTCCGAGCAGGGAGTAAAGTCCTCCGGCTGCCTCCGGACAGGTCAGTCTGCTAGCAGGTCGGATACTCGCCCTCCCAGACGATGCGGCGATACTGGTCGGGGTCCGTGTCGCCCTCGGTGGAGAAGCAGAGCACGGAGCTCGTCTTGTCCAGGCCGATGAGCTCCTTGAGCTCGGCGTACTCGGGATCGAGCATGAGGGTCTCGACCAGGCCGGTGGTCACCGCGCCGGACTCGCCGGAGATGACGCGCGGGTCGCCCTTCTCGGGAGCGCCCAGGGTGCGCATGCCGCGAGCGGTGACCCAGTCGGGGCAGGACACAAAGGCAGTGGCGTGGTTGCGCAGGATATCCCAGCCCAGAATGTTGGGCTCGCCGCAGCACAGGCCGGCCATGATGGAGGGCATGTCGCCGTCCACGATGCGCGGGTCGCCGTCGCCGGCGGCAGCGCCCTTGTACAGGCAGGCGGCAGGCGCGCACTCGACCACGACGAAGGTGGGCGGGTTATCGGGATACAGGTTGGTGAAGTAGCCCACCACGGCGCCGGCGAGCGAGCCTACGCCAGCCTGGACAAAGACGTGCGTCGGGCGGTTGATGGCCATCTCGCGCAGCTGCTCGGCAGCCTCGGAAGCCATGGTGCCGTAGCCCTCCATGATCCAGGACGGGATCTTCTCGTAGCCCTCCCAGGCGGTGTCCTGAACGATGACGCCGCGCTCGCAGGCGTCGGCCTCGGCGGCGGCCATGCGCACGCACTCGTCGTAGTTGACTTCTTCGATGGTCACCGTGGCGCCCTCGGCGGCGATGTTATCAAAGCGGGGCTTGGTGGAACCCTTGGGCATGTGCACGACGGCCTTCTGGCCCAGCTTGTTGGCAGCCCATGCCACGCCGCGGCCATGGTTGCCGTCGGTGGCGGTAAAGAAGGTGGCCTGGCCAAAGTCCTTGGCAAGCTGATCGGAGGTCAGGTAATCGAAGGTGCACTCGGCAACGTCCTTGCCGGTCTCGTCGGCAATATAATTGGCCATGGCAAACGAACCGCCCAGGACCTTGAAGGCGTTGAGGCCAAAGCGATAGCTCTCGTCCTTAACGCACAGGTTGGACAGGCCCAGGCGCGCAGCCTGACCGTCCAGGCGGGCAAGCGGAGTAACGGTATATTGAGGGAACGACTGGTGGAAGGCGCGGGCCTTCTTCACGTGGTCGAGGCTCATGATTCCCAAGTGCTTGTCATCGCTCTTGGGCATCGTGTTGCCCGCCCACTGGATCTTATCGGCCATACGGTGAACTCCTTAAGTCCTCTCTTGCCGGCCCCCGCATACGCGTTTCAGCCCATTCCCATTTATGCGACTGAACTTTTATGTGGATGCCAAACAAAAAGTTTGTTAGCACTGTTCTATCACACATTTTGATTGATATACCTAACAAATTGTTTGTTGCCGTAATCGGTACCTTTTCGTCGCCGAACGGTTACATAACGCAGCGCCGCTTTCGTTATTTGCGAACAGGTGTGGTTTATGGCAAAGTGTGCCCAAACTAATTTTTAGGAAGGCACCTATGACCCCCGCACAGATTGAGTTCTACAAGCGCCTTGCACACGGCCTGGCGCTCCAATTTGGCCCCAACTGCGAAGTCGTCGTCCACGACCTGGAGACCGAGGACGTGGACCACTCCATCGTAGTGATCGAAAACGGCCACGTCAGCGGGCGCAAACTGGGTGACGGCCCCAGCCATATTGTGTTTGAGTCCATGCACGAGGGCATCACCGACGTGCACGACCGCGAGCCATACCTCACCAAAACCACCGATGGCAAGCTGCTCAAGTCCTCGACCATCTTTATCCGCAACGACGAGGGCAAGCCCGTCGGCATTTTGGGCATTAACTTTGACATTACGCTCATGAAAGCTTTTGAGCGCTCGCTCGATGCCTTTACCGGCACCGGCGCCACGGGCTACACCGAGCCCGAGCCCATTACCAAAAACATCGGCGACCTGCTCGAAGATCTGCTGCGCGAGTGCGAGCAATACGTGGGCAAGCCCGCAGCCCTTATGACCAAAGATGAGCGCATTCGCGCCATTGGCTACCTCGACCGTCGCGGCGCCTTCCTCATTTCCAAGTCGAGCGAGCGTGCCTGCGAGTTCTTTGGCATCTCTAAGTACAGCTTCTATAGCTACCTCAACGAGGCAAAGGCTGCCGCCGGCGACAAGTAGGCAACTCGGCCGGATCGCCCCTCCCCTTTTGGGCGCGAGTTCCAAAATGCACGAATCCAAGACTCGGCCGCAAGGCAAGTTCCATATAATCGATGAGATAGACAGTTCGAAAGGATGGAACAAGATGGGGTCGAGCAACGCATCACGCAACGGCCGCGGAGGCTTCGTTTCTGCCGCCAGGCATGCGAAACGCGCGTTTGACGAGGGCGAAGACGATCTGTTTGCGTTGAGCCTGGACGACGTGATGAGCGACCGCCCTTGGACCGCCGATGAACTCATGGGCGGCGGGG
>CABVCJ010000079.1 GCA_902496845.1 uncultured Collinsella sp. | reverse complement strand
GGGGCGGGAACCTCCTTTGCATTGGCCGCGGCCTCGGAGCGGGGCGCGGAGGCAAAGGAGACGCCATAGGCCTTGACGAAGCACGTGACAGCCAGAGCGCCGGTAATGGCAAGTGCGACGGCAGCGAACACGGCCACGATCATGACGGCCTTGTCGCCCTGCATGGCGGCGTTAAACAACGACTGGTAGGTAAACCACTCGGACACAAAGCCGTTGAAGGGCGGGATGGCCGAGATGGCAAGCGCGCCGACGAGGAAGCAGATGGCCGTAGCCGGCATACGACGGAACAGGCCGCCCATCTTCTCCATATTGCGCGTACCCGTGGAGTACAGCAGCGCACCGGCGCCCAAGAACAGCTCGCCCTTAAACATCGCGTGGTTAAACGTGTGATAGAGGGCGGCCATCAGAGCCAGGACGGCGATGCCGACCGAGTTGAGCGCCATAGCGGCCATGGAGGCGCCGACGCCGAGCAGAATGATGCCGATGTTCTCGACGGAGTGATAGGCCAGCAGGCGCTTGATGTCATGCTCCTGCAGGGCGAAGGCCACGCCGAGGACCGACGAGATCGCACCGAAGACCATGACCATAAGACCCCACCAGACCTGAACGCCCGAAGCGGAGAGCAGGTCGAGGCCCACTTTGAGGATGCCGAAGATACCGATCTTGATCATGCCGCCGGACATGAGGGCCGACACGTTGGACGGCGCCTCGGGATGTGCCTTGGGCAGCCAGCCGTGCAGCGGGATGATACCGGCCTTGGCGCCAAAGCCAAAGAAGGCGAGCACGAAGCACACGGATGCGACCGCGGGGCTAAACTGCGTGGCACGGAAATCCGCAAAGGCAAACGAGCCACCGGCGAAGTTGGTCATGGTGAGGAAGCTCGCCATGATGAGCACAAAGCCCACGTGCGCGATCACAAAGTAGAGCCAACCGCCATGGATGGAGTTCTCGTTCTCCTCGATCACGACCAGGAAATACGAGGTCAGCGACATGAGCTCAAAGGCGACCAGGAACCAAAACACGTTGTCGGCGGTGATGACGAGCATCATGGACGCCACGAAGGTGTTAAAGAAGAAGCCGGCGCGGCCCTTTTTGCCCGGGTACTCATCAAAGTAGTTGAGACCGTAGATCGAACCGGCAAACGCGAGCACCGAGATGAGCGCCACGAACAGGCCGGACAGCTGATTGAGCAGCAGCTGGAAATGGGCAAACGGGAAGAACACGATGGTGTCGACCGACGTGACGTCGCCCAGCACGGCCTGGATACCGGCCACAAACGAAAGCACCGCGGCGACGGCGCCGATAAGGCAGCCAGCGGTCTTGGCGGCGTTATCGGCCTTGATCAGCAGAATCGAGGCGAGCGCACCGATGCACGAGACGGCAAGCGATGCGATAAACAGCGTCATGCTATCCATTGTTTACGCTCCCTTCTGCTTTCTCGGACAGGCCCTGGGCCACAGCGGTAACGTCGACGACCGGACCGTTTTCGATCGAGCGCAGGCGCTTGGCCTCGTCGAGCTCGCGATCGGCCGCGCCGCCCATGACGGTCAGCGCCTTGGTGGGGCACGCCGCCACACAATGCGGGCCGTCCGGATCGAAGGCGCACAGGTCGCACTTGACAGCGCAGGTGTACTGGCCGGGAGCCCACGTAAGCAGGCTGCTCAGGGACTTAGGATACGAAGGCGTCGGGTCGCACATGCCTGCGACACCGGCGATAGACGTGCCATCGGGATGGATGGCTCCGAAGGGGCACGCGATGGCGCACAGCCTGCACCCGATGCACTCCTGCTCCTTGACGTGGATGCGATCGCCATCGTGCTCGATGGCATTCACCGGGCAAACCTCGGCGCAGGGGGCACCCTCGCAATGGTGGCAGGCAAGGGCGGCCGAAATGCCGCCGGTCTTCACGAGCGCCAGGCGCGGCGTATCCTGAAGACCCTGCATCCGATGGGCGTCGGCACAGGCGGACTGGCATGTTCCGCAGCCGATGCACCTCTCCGGGTTGATGTCGATGAAGCGGTTCATCCCCACTTCCTTTCAAAATAACGGGCCGGGCTCCCGAACGTACGGGACGCCCGGCCCAAAAAGCCAACGAGAACGGGACTACACGATTTGATTCACGTGCGTCTCGTCGTCGAACTTGGCGGCGCCAGGCTCAACGTCCTGGGGAGCGGCGGCGTCCACCAGAGCCTGCTTGAGCTCGGTGTACTGACGCTCCACCTCGCCCTCAGCCCAGACCTGGTCGGCGATAGCGTCGACCTGGCAGGCGGAGAACTTGTCCTCGGGCGTATGCGAGACCGGGTCGACCTTGTGAATGGTCAGCTCGTTGCACTTGCCGATCCACCACTGGTAGGTCATGTAGACCGTGCCCTTGTTGATGCGATCGCTCACGTCGGCGCGGCTGTATACCTGGCCGCGGCGGCTGTGGATCGAGACGATGTCGCCGTTCTTGATGCCGCGCGCCTCGGCGTCCGCGGGATTCATGCGGACAAAACCGGGCTCGTCGGCAAGCAGCGCCAGCGTCTTGCAGTTGCCGGTCATCGAGCGGCAGCTGTAGTGGCCGACCTCGCGGACGGTGCACAGGATGAGCGGGTACTCATCGTCGGGAAGCTCGGAGGGCGCCTCCCAGTCGTGCGCCATCAGGTTGGCGCGACCGTCCTTGGTGGTGAACTTGCCACCAGCGAACATGTCGGGCGTACCGTGGTCGTTCACATCGGTGCTCTTGACGGGCCACTGGGCGTAGCCGCCCTCGGGAGCCATCTTCTCGTAGGTCGCGCCCACAAAGTTGGGGCACAGGCTAATGCACTCGTTCCAGATCTGCTCGGTGTTGTCGTAGTGCATGGGGTAGCCCATGCGCGTGGACAGGTCCGCGAAGATCTCCCAGTCGTGGCGGCACTCGCCCTTGGGCGGAACGGCCGCGTCAAAGTGTTGGAAGCTACGGTCGGATGCGGTAAAGACACCCTCGTGCTCGCCCCAAGAGGTGGCAGGCAGGATGACGTCGGCGAGCATAGTCGTCTGCGTCATAAAGATGTCCTGGCAAATGAACAGATCCAGCTCGGAGAGCGTCTTGCGCATACCGGCCGAATCGGGCTCGGTCTGCACCGGGTCCTCGCCGTAGTTGTAGAAGCAGTGCACCTTGCCCTCGTCGACCAGGTGACCCAGGTCGGTGAGCTTGTAGCCCTCCTCGAGCGGGAGCTTTTCCTCGGGCACGCCCCAAGCCTTGGCAAACTTGGCACGCACTGCGGGGTCGGTGACTTTCTGGTAGCCAGGGTACAGGTTGGGCAGCATGCCCATATCGCAGGAGCCCTGGACGTTGTTCTGACCGCGCACGGGCGCGAGGCCGGAATTGGGTTTGCCGATCTGGCCGGCAACGCAGGCGATGGAGGCGATGGTGTGCACCGTCTTCAGGTTCTGCTTCTGCTGGCATACGCCCATGCCCCAGCCAATGATGGCAGAAGGCTTCGCCGTGGCGTACATCTCGGCAGCTTGGTGGATCAGCGCGGGCTCGACACCCGTGATGTCCTGTACGGATTCGGGAGTGTAGTTCTTGATGGTCTCCCACCACTCGTCAAAGCCGTTCGTATGCTCGGCGACGAATTCCTTGTCGTAGAGGCCATCGTTGACCAGACAGTTGGCAAAGGCGTTGAGGAACGCAACATTGCAACCGTTCTTGATCGGAAGGTAGAGATCGGCGATACGCGCGGTTTCGATATGGCGCGGGTCGGCGACGATAATCTTGCAACCCTTTTCTTTGGCTCGCACGATACGCCTTGCGACGATGGGGTGCGAATCGGCAGGGTTATAGCCGAAGAGGAAAATGCAGCCCGCATCCTCCATACCGGGGATGGAGCATGACATGCAACCTGAACCAACCGTGTCCATCAGACCGAGGACAGTAGGGCCGTGTCAAGTACGGGCGCAGTTGTCCACGCTGTGGGTGCCGATGCACGCACGCGTAAACTTCTGCATGACGTAGTTCGCCTCATTGCCGCCGCCTCGCGAAGAGCCGGTGGTCATGACAGCGTTAGGACCATATTCGTCAATTATGGCCTGCATCTTAGATGCGGTGAAATCCAGTGCCTCGTCCCAGCTTACGCGCTCAAGATCCGCACCCTTAGTGCGGCGGATCATCGGGTGCAGTACGCGAGGAGTCAAGATCTTGGTGTCGTTGATGAAGTCGTAGCCGCTCATGCCCTTAAGGCACAGCTCGCCCTGATTGGTGATGCCGTTGAGCGGTTCGGTACCCACGACCTGGCCGTTTTGGACCAGGAGGTTAAACTGGCAACCGGCGCCGCAGTACGGGCAGATCACTTTATGCTTCTCCATGACACCCTCCTTCCTTTTTCTGCTACCGAATGCTCGGTACTTATTTGACAATCATTGGGCCTGTATGGCCGCCCGCCTACGCCTCGTTTTCGATGGTGGCGCGGGCACGCTCGGCAGTCAGTTCTGCCAGGCGATCCTCGTCTACCAGGGTGAGGCCCTTGGTCGGGCACGCCTCGGCACACGCCGGACCGCCGGGACGGTCCACGCACAGGTCGCACTTGAGCACGAAGCTCTTGGTCTGCGAACCCACGCGCACATCACCCATCAAGACGGGGACCTGCGTGGTCGCAACGCTCACGGCGCCAAAGGGGCATGCCATGACGCAGCTCTTGCAGCCGATGCAGTTGTCCTCGTTGACGCCGATGCGATGGTTCTTTGGATCAAAGAACAAGGCGCCCGTAGGACAAGCCTTGGCGCACGGAGCGTCCTCGCAGTGATGGCAAGCCACCGGTGCGGAGATCTCGTACGTACGCGTTACGCGCAGGCGCGGCGCGGCGATGTTGCCGGGAATATCGTGCGCCTCGATGCACGCCGCCATACAGGTTTGGCATCCAATGCAGCGTGAAGAATCAGCCACGACTCGTTTATTGCCCATGTTGTTCACTCCCTCCTGAATCCCATGCCGGAGAGACCCTGTCGACGTTGCCCCAAGCCGCCCGTGGCTTGGCATCGACGTATCGAGTGCATGCGGCGAAACAGGCACTCGATAGGATTTCTCCAACGATATACAGGTTAAATATACGCAGTTGCCTGGGGCAAACTTGAGCATAGGCCCTGCAATACGGGTGTATTGCAGGGGTTTTGGCAGGTTGGAATTATTCTCTAGAGGCTATAAAGGCGAGTGTATTACATGCGTACGCCTCAGAGATTTTTACGCGCTCTCATTTTAGATGTACTACGCTTGTATTCAAGTTAATGGTTATTTACTTGAGCGAAATAAAGTAATCGTTATAAGATGCTCAAGTATCGGCACATGCCGCATTTGACCGACTCTATTGCACGCTCATTAAGGGAGGCTAGTGATGTCATCGACTCAAAAACGAGCCATCCTGCAGGTGCGCATTCGCGAGGAAGACAAGCAGCATGCCGAGCGTCTCTACGACGCCATGGGCACATCGCTCGCCGAGGCCGTCCGTCTTTTTGTCGCGCAGAGCATTTTGATGCGCAAACTCCCCTTTCAGCCGGTCGCCGTGCGCTCAAAGGACGGCACCGCCGCATACGGATCGCTCAAAGCATATGGAGATCCCAATCGCCGCTCCGAGGAGCGCAATGCCTGGATTGAATACCTTGCTACAGAAAACGACGATTCGATTTTGAGTCCCGAGGAAGTAGATATCCATGAGTAGCACCATCATCGACGAGACCGTCATCCTGCGCTATCTGCTCGACGACGACGAGGTCCTGTCACCGCGCGCCGCCAAGGTCATCGCCACGCGCACCGCACGTGTCTACCCCGAAATCATTACGCGCGTCGTAGTCACGCTGCGCGACGTCTATAAGGTTCCCCGCGTTGAGATTGCCGCGGACATGAAAAGGCTGCTCGATGACGTCATGGTCGACGAGCCCACCGTTGTCGCCCTTGCCGTCAAACTCTTTGGCAAGACCCATATGGACTTTACCGACTGCCTCCTCGCAGCCCGAACCGCCATCTACAACGATGATGTCGTGAGCTTTGGCAAGCCCATCATCCAAGGCATGATCGATTACCGCCGCAAGCGCCAAACCGCAGCCGACGCCCGCGACCGCGTCGCCGAAGCCCGCAGCCAGAGCACCGACGCCCGCGGCCACAGCACCGACTCCACCATCGACAAGCTCCGCCACCGCCCCCGCAGCTAACCCCATCCCCTCCTAAGTTGCGGTGAAATACGGACTGTTTCATGCCTTTAAAGGCCTCAACAGTCCGTATTTCACCGCAACTTATTGAAGGTTGGCTGCAAACGTTTTCGCTATCGGGAGTCGGCATAGTGTCTTGTTGTCGGAATGCCGTAACCGCGCATCATGGCACCGAACGATTCTACGTCGTAGGTGTCCGAGAGTTTGAAATGAATGACGTTGTGGCCCATGGCGCGAAGGTTCGCGTCGCGCATGAGGGCCGCTCGATAGGTTTTTGCCGCCGCTTGCTCTGGATCATTTTGAGCTTCGTCTTCAAACTTATCTAGCCCATGCAGCTCTGCCAACATCCATGACCCATCTGGCATCTGCCAACCATAATCTGCTAGATAATAGCCAGCGTTTCCCGGTCGCGTTAGCTCAACCTGAAGCTCAGGCGCGGCAACCCCAGCGAGAATCATCGCTGCTCTCGCCTCGGACTCGCCGCCATTGTCTGACCTGCCGTCCATATGCTCAAAAACGTCAAAAGCACGCGCGATGCCATGCAACCCTCGGCAATTTGCCTGCGCATATGCACGCAGCTCTTCACGTTCGACATCGTACTCACGAGCCAAGCCATCGACATAGCCCAGCGCATAGCGAAAGGCGCTCGTTCGGGCGATATCGACCACCGTCCGATAGGGGTCTGTCAGCGTAAACGGGCCGAGCCGCCATACCTCGCCCGGGCGCCAGCGCTTGTACTCAACGAACTCATACGTATCACGCCTTGTAGACCGTCGCAGCAGCACTTGCACTTTATCCAGAAGCGTATACGCCGAGCCGATGCCGTAGAGCAGCGCTGCCGTCGATCCGCAAAACACAGCATCCGGTTCAACGACCGCAATAGCGGATGCCAACTGAAAGATCCGATCTTCAACCCCAAGATTATTCCAATAGACCGGATCCGCATACACATGGTTGTAAAGACGAAGCATGAGTGCTTCCTGCATAAGCTCGCGCGCACGGCGTTCATCCCAAGGATCAATTGTTATAAGCAGCTGTCCATCTTGATGAATTCCAAGGAGCGAGAATAGCATCCTTGCATATGACTGCGGAAAATGTTTGCCTTTGTCGAGCATGGCCAACCCCATAACCATCACGGCGGAGAGAATACCATTACGCTATCGCATGCTTCCGTCCGCGGGCCTTGCCAAAAGCTGACCAAAAGCTTGACGTCGCAGGTCAGGGCTTCAGAAAATATTTCCACTCTCGGTAGACGGTCACTACGACCCTCCCAACGGCATCAAAAACCAACCTTACAAATAGTTGCGGTGAAATACGGACTACATGGGCCAAATAAGCCAAAAAACAGTCCGTATTTCACCGCAACTTAGGAGGGGATGTGGGGTCCCCGGCATGTATATGAAAATGGCTCTGGTTCCTAAAGGAATCAGAGCCATTCATCTATCTTATGGAGCGGACGACGGGAAGTCCAAGGATTTGCTTCGCAAATCCTTGTTTCGCTGCGGGCCTTCGGCCCTTGCGTGCTGCGCTGGAAA
>CABVCJ010000078.1 GCA_902496845.1 uncultured Collinsella sp. | reverse complement strand
CGACCGTAGAAAAGGCCCCGACCAAGAAGACCTCCGTCCGTAAGGCAACGGCCACCCGCAAGCGCCACTAATCCGGACGATTAAAACTTAATCCAACGCAAGATGAGGGCGCCCCTACCAGGCGCCCTCATCTTGGTTGAACTTCTGTATTAAAAAGAGGGCCGGTTTACTACGACAAAATAGCTCTGGCCGACCACGGCGTGCAATCTACGAAATTGGCAACGCTTCTACCTGCGGTTTTAGTATCACTAAAATGACTGTGGTTGAGATCATTCAAATCGTCGTAGTAAACCGAAGTACTTTTGTTTGACTACAAATTGTATCCGTCTGGGCGTTTTCGAATACCGCGAAAATTTGGATGGTAAAACGATTTTCTAGGACAACCGTTCGCCGATGGTAAACGGATGTTGTTTATACAGCCTGTGTACAACAGATATACTTACATCCTGTGCGTAAAGCCCATGGCCCGCAGGCCGTGATTCTATTGAACTGGACCGTATTATGAGATTGATTCACAACAGCCGTCTACCGCAGTTTCGCACTCCTTTTGGCGCCGTGACCGCTGGAACTTCTGTTTCGCTCTCGGTGATTTTGGAGGATGCCGACCCCAACCAGGCGACGCTCACCCTGCGCACCTGGGTCGATGAGATCGGTGAGTCTCTGTATCCCATGACGCACGAGGGCGACGGCATATTTACCGTAGAGCTTGAATGCACTGAGCCCTGTCTTATCTGGTACAGCTTTATCTGCAATATCGAGGGCCAGCCCGAGGTCCGTTTGGGCGCACCGCAGGGTCGCACCGGTGGGGAGGGCGTAACCTACGACTACGCCGAAGTTCCGTCGTTCCAGATTACCGTCTACAAGCACCGCGAGAACCGTCCCACTTGGTACGAGCGCGGTATGGTCTACCAGATCTTCCCCGACCGCTATGCACGCGACGAAAACTGGCGCGAACGCACGCTTGCCGAAGTTGAAAAACCACGCAAAGGAATCCAGCGCCGCATGGTCGAGGACTGGAACGAACCGCCCGAGTACGAGCGTGCCGAAGACGGCTCCATCAAGACCTGGGATTTTTACGGCGGCTCGCTCAAGGGTATCCAGAATGACCTGCCCCGCATTGCCGAGCTGGGCTTTACGGCCATCTACCTCAACCCGATCTTTGAGGCCGCGAGCAACCACCGCTACGACACGGCCGACTATACCAAGATCGATCCGATTCTGGGCACCGAGCAGGACTTTACGGAGCTGTGCAAGGCGGCCGAGAAGCTCGGCATTTCTATCATCCTGGACGGCGTCTTCAACCACACGGGCGACGATTCGATCTACTTTAACCGCTACGGCAATTATCCCGGCGTCGGTGCTTGGCAGAGCGAGGACTCGCCGTGGCGCGATGCGTTTTACTTCCATGAAGACGGTTCGTATGACTGCTGGTGGGGCGTGGGCAACATGCCCGCCATCAATGAGAGCTCCGAACTGGTGCGCGAGCGGCTCCTGGGCAAGGACGGCGTGATCCGCAAATGGCTGCGCGCTGGCGCCCATGGCTGGCGACTCGATGTGGCCGATGAGCTTTCCGATGACTTCCTGGCCGAGATCAAAAAGGCCGTGCTCGCCGAGAAGCCCGACGCGCTACTGCTCGGCGAAGTCTGGGAGGACGCCTCCAACAAGATCAGCTATGGCCATCTACGCCGCTACTTGCAGGGCTCCGAGCTCGACTCTGCCATGGACTACCCCTTCCGCGACATGGTCATCGGCTTTTTGATGGGCTACAAAAACGCCTACCAGGCTGCCGAGGATATCGAGACCCTGCGCGAGAACTACCCGCGTGAGGCATTGTCCTGCGCGCTCAATCTGCTTTCGAGCCACGACCGCCCGCGCATTATCTCGGTACTCGGCGGTGGCCCCGACGAGTCGCAGCTGCCCGAGAGCGAGCGCAGCAAATGGCGCCTGGACGATAACTCCATGGGCCTGGCCAAGAGCCGCTTTTGGTTGGCGACGCTCATGCAGATGACCTTCCCGGGTGTGCCCTCGATTTATTACGGCGACGAATACGGCTTGGAGGGCCTCACCGATCCGGGCAACCGCCGTACCCTGCCGACCAAGGACCAACTCCACGACTTCGACACGCTGGCCATCGTTAAGAACGCGTCTGCCGTGCGCCGTGCGCTGCCCTTTATGGTCGATGGCGAGATCAAGGCCTTTGCGCTCAACGACGAAGTCTTGGCTTACACCCGAACGGGCAAAGACGGCGAGGCCGCGACGGTTATCATCAACCGCAGCCTGCGCAATTCGCACCGCGTGACGATTCCGGCGCTCGGCGAATGCGCGAGCGACGTGATCAGCGGTCACGAGTGCGAGATCCACAACGGTACCGTCACGCTCGACCTGTACCCGCTGGGCTCTTCGATCATCTATCACCATGCCGAGAAGCGCCTGCAGGAGCCGCTCGATCATGGCGCGGGCGTTGTGTGCCACATCACCTCGGTGCCGACCGATGACGGTAAGCCCGGCACAATCGGTGCGCCCACGCGTCGCTTTATCGACCATCTGGCCGCCATGGGCATGCGCTACTGGCAGGTCTTGCCCGTCAATCCCACAGACTTCTTCCGCTCCCCTTACGCTGGGCCTTCGGCCTTTGCGGGCAATATTGACCTGCTGCCCGAGAGTCACGAGGAACTGGCCGCCGACTTTGCTACATGGAAGGCTCACGGCGGCGAGGACGCCGACCCGCTGTACACGGCGTTTAAACATCGCAACGCCGACTGGCTCGAGAAGTACTGCGTCTACATGGCCGTTAAGAAGTACTTTGAGGGCGAGTCGCGCCACGATTGGCCGGCAGATGTCGCGCGCTACAACGAGTATCTGATCGATGACAAGCGCTTCCACGACGAGGCCGAGCTGCAGGCGTACATGCAGTATCGCTTTGACCTTGCCTGGTGCGAGCTCATGAACTATGCGCACAAAAAGGGCATCGAGGTCATCGGCGATATCCCGATGTATGTCTCGGACGATTCGGCCGACGCGTGGAGCGAGCCCGAGAACTTCTGGCTGTCCGATACCGGCAAGGCAATCGAGATCTCTGGTGCGCCGCCCGACAACTTTGCGCCCGAGGGCCAGGTGTGGGGCAACCCGACGTTCCGCTGGAACCACATGAAGCAGAATGGCTATAGCTGGTGGATGGATCGTCTGCGTCGTGCGTTTTCGCTCTACGACCGTGTGCGCCTGGATCACTTCCTGGGCTTCCACACCTACTTTAGTATCCCCGCGGGCAAGGCCTGTGCCGACGGCCGCTGGCTGGCTGGCCCGGGCAAGGACCTGTTCCAGACGGCCTACGACGAGCTGGGTCCGCTCAACTTTATTGCCGAGGACCTGGGCTATTTGACGCCTGGTGTTCGCGCGATGGCTTCGACCTGTGGCTTCCCCGGCATGGACGTACTGGAGTTTAGCAACTACGACGTTCGCTGCGGAATTCATCCCACACCGGGCAAGATCCTGTACACCTCGACGCACGACACCTCGACGCTTGCCGGCTGGTGCACGCGCTCCTTTGCGGGCGGCGACGAGCCGAGCGGCATTGCATTGGCAGGCGAGCTCATGGGCAACGCCTTGGCCAGCGATGCTCCGCTCGTTATGATGCCGCTGCAGGACGTGCTAGGGCTGGGCGACGATGCACGTATGAACGTGCCGGGCGTGGCCACGGGCAACTGGACGTGGCAGGCTCGGGAGGCCGACGTTGCGGCAGCCGAGGAGAAAACTGCGAAGCTCCTGCGCAACACTCATAGATTCTGGGGCGAAGCGTGATAAAACCCCCGATATAGGGTACAGTTACAGCTGTTTGAATTTTTGCGGGCAGAGCGATCTGCCCGCTTTGTGCTGAAAAGGAAGTATTATGGCGCGCTACGATTACAAGTGCACGAGCTGCGGCAACGTGTTTGAGGTTGAGCACCCCATGTCCGAAACGCCCGAGGTCGTATGCCCCAGCTGCGGTGCCCCGGCATCCAAGACGTTCTCGGCCAGCGGCATTAAGTTCGAAGGCAGCGGTTTCTACAACACCGACCAGCGAAGCGGCGGCTCCAGCACCAACGCCACCAGCGGCTGCTGCGCCAATTGCCCGCATAGCCACTAGTGACAAGTGGCCCCGCGATCAACGCCGATCGCGGGGCCACTTCTTTGCGCTATACGTAGCTAATTAATTTTTAGTAATTAGCATATTTTAAAATCCGCCCATACCAGCAGAATAGGGATCGTCACAGGTGCCATCGCTATACCAATGAGTAGATCCGATATAGTTACCAGCTGCATCATATTGATCTAATTGACGAATGACATACTTACCACCACTATTATTGGAAGAAGAAATACTGCTAGAAGATCCACCAGAATTATTATTAGAATAGTTACTACCGCTAGAATAACTATTCTGCTGAGAAGTCTGCTGTTGAGCTTGTGCTGTTACTTCCTCTTGAGCCTTCGCTTCAGCTTTTGCCTTGTTTAAATCATCAATACGAGATTGATAACGACTGATCTGTTCATTGATTTGATCGATGAACTTCTTAGAATCCTTTTTGGCATCTTCAAAAATAAGCTTCTGATTATCTTTATTAGAAATATCATTAAGAAGACCATTGAGGCTATTAATATGCTGCTGGAGAGAGTCAGTATCTTCAGTAGAATTTACATCAAAATTAACATGGTCAGTTACAGAAGTATTCCACTCATCATTTTGAGCATTACGACAGTCTTTAATAACGGAATCGTATTTATTGAGCAACTTCGTCCAATCAGGGGAAGTGCCATCCGCATACTTAAAACTGTCATTAGAGATTTCTTTATTCAAAATCTCTTTATTATTTTGAGCATTTTTAATGGTATCAAGACGTTGCTCAAAAGTTAGTAACCCAGGATCAGCCTTAAAGGCAGCAACACTATCGCTAGCCTTTGAATACAAAACTTCAACCTGCTGATTATGTTCACTACATGCTTGTTTGTAATTGTAACCAGCATAACCACCGACACAACCAGCAATGAGCAGAGCAACAATACCGGCACCAATAATTACCCGCTTTTTAATCGAAGAATTCTCAACCTCTTCATTTTCCTGAGTATTATCTTCAGGATTGTCACTCTTGTCACTATTAAGTTCGTTCATTTTAACCCCTCAATATTAAATCTGCGAGCGGTTCATGCATCCAGAAACTTACCAAACCCAACCGCTTACTTTCATACCCGATTTATTAATCCCAGTTCCAGAAAAATCTTCCTTATGAGTTGCGGTGAAATAAGAACTGTTTGGCGGGTAGAAGCCGCTTTTCAATCCCTATTTCACCGCAACTTAGTTGTTACTTGTGGACCAGGCGGGCGCAGAAGTGGCCGTCGTAGGAGTCGGCGTTTACCGGCACGCTTTGGAAGAGGCCTCGAGCGTTCTGGCGGACGGAGACGAGTTTCTTAGCCTGGGCAAACTCGGACAGCTGCAGGATTTGCGCCTCGGAAAGGGGTGCCAGGCTAAAGTCTGCGCCCTCGGGAGAGGCCAGGAACGCATCCACGACCTGCGCGTTCTCCTCATCAAAGACCGAGCACGTCGCATAGACAAGTTCACCGTCAGCAGCCACGCGCGCGGCAGCTTCCTTGAGCATCGTCAGCTGCAGCTTGGGCAGCTCAGTCGTAACGTCCTTCTCGGTCAGACGCCACGGTATCTCAGGGTGACGGCGCATGGTACCGGTGCCCGAGCACGGGGCATCAATAAACACCGTATCGAACAGGGCAGGCTCGCCAAGCATCGCATCAAAGGACGTGAGCACCGCATCGAGCTCGCATGCATCGCCCGAGACAGTACGAACGCCCTTGATACCCGCCTTATGCAGGCGTGCGAGATTCTGGTCGCACTTGCGGTCGTGCAAATCGAGTGCAGTATGCTGGCGGTCGTAGCCGGCACGCTTGGCCTGGCACATCATCACATACGTCTTGGTACCACGACCGGCGCCAATCTCTAGGCAGCGCCCGGGACGAGTAGCCGCAGTAGCGATGAGCTGGGCGTTAAGGTCCGAGGCCACGGCAGCCGCGCGCTCAAACACACCCGACGCAACCGTGGCCTGCGCATCGACCGGCGCATGGCAGCCCGGGAACACCGGCGCCACAAGCTGCGATAGGTACGGATCAGGCTTGGTTACAAAGGCGTTCTCGTGCAAAGCGAGCGGCGCGGGCGCCAGATTTCCGGCAAAGTTGAGCGCGCCCTCGGGCGTATCGAACGACGCCATAATGCGAGCGCACAGCCAGCGCGGCATGCCCATCAGGCGAGACAGGCGAACCAATCGGCGCTCGGACTCATCGGCATCCGCCGCAGTGGCAAAGTCCTCGACGTTGTCCGCGACCTTATGCAGCACGGCATTCGCCAAACCGGCGGCCGATTTAGCGCCGCTGCGAACCAGCTCAACGCCCTGACTCACGGCAACGCGGCCAGGGGTATGCAGGTAAAGCATCTCAAAGGCCGAGATTCGAAGCGCCATGCGAACGCGCGGCGCGACCTTTTTGGGCTTATCAAGGAACTGGTCGAGCAGCTCATCCAAAATGCCCTGCGTGGCGGCAACACCGAGCGCCAAGCGAGCCGCAAACGCGGAATCGCGCTGGTCAATGGCCTTGGCGGAAGCACGGGAAGACAACACGTCGCGTGCGTACATGCCGCGACGGTCGGCCTCCATCAGCACATCGAGCGCAAGCTTGCGCGCGGGGGAAAGCTTGCTCATAACAAAACACCCCACGTCAGATCGGCACCCTGCAGGCCGGCAGCCCATGCAGAAGCAGCCATGGCACGCTTGCCATCGGGCTTAACCTCAAGCAGCTCGACCGCACCATCGGAAAGGCCCAGGTAAACACGCTTGTTCTTGACGACAACAGCGCCCTCGACAAGTGACACGTCGGCCGGCGCAGCATCGAGTACGCGCACGGTCTTGCCGGCAATCACGCAACGAGCAGGAGCGGTATCGGACGAGGCAAGCACATGACGCACGCAATCGAGCGCCGCCATCTGCGGATCCAGACGCATCTCCTGCTTGGAAATCTTGGCAGCATGCGTGACGAGCGACTCATCCTGCTCAGTCCAAACAACCGAGCCATCGGCAAGCGAGGGAAGCGTATCGGTCAGCAACTTACCGCCAAGCTCACCAAGCTCCATCGTGAGCGCCTCGGCATGCTTACCGGCAACCGAGGTCGAGGCCTGCGCGCAATAAGCACCCGTATCCACGCCATGTCCAATACGCATAATGGAAACGCCAGCGACGTCGTCACCAGCAAGAATCGCACGCTGAATGGGAGCAGCGCCACGCCAACGCGGCAGCAAGGACGCATGAACATTCACAATACCAAGCGGCGCCATATGCAGCACCTCATCAGGCAAAATGCAGCCATAGGCAGCCACACAGAAAATATCAGCCTGCGCAGCCTGGAGTGCATCAACTACCTCCGGCGTCATACGATTGGCTTCAACAACCGGTAACCCCAGCTCAAGCGCCTTGGCCTTAACAGGAGAAGGCTCAAGCTTCTTACCACGCCCACGAACAGCATCGGGACGAGTAATGACAAGCGCAATCTCGTTCCCAGCCTCAACAAGCGAAGTCAGCGAAGGCACAGCAAAATCAGGCGTACCCATAAACACAATACGCATAAAGAACGTCTCCCCTCAACCAAAGCCGAGACAGCTACAAATAACGGCGGAAAGCCAAGTACCCAGCCCATCCGCAATAACAATTCAACAAGAACAAATATACCCAAAACCAAAGAAAGAGCCGCATAAAAGCAGCCCTCCCAACAAAGCAATTATCAGCGAAGACGCCCTTCCCTGGCCCGACGGCACCCGAGCAAGACAAGCAGCGTCAACGTAGTCCCCGGGGCGCCCGCCTATATCGTCCC
>CABVCJ010000077.1 GCA_902496845.1 uncultured Collinsella sp. | reverse complement strand
CCCGCCGAAATCGTCAACCCCTTTGCCGCGGCGCATGCCCGCGTAGAGGCTCTGGAGGCCCCCGACGTCATCAGCATGGAGGACGATCCCATCCGCGCCGTGATGACCAAGCGCAAGTCTTCGATTGTGCTTGCATGCCGTGCCATTAAGAAGGGCAATGCGGACGCGTTTTTCTCGGCCGGCTCGACCGGTGCCATGACCGCCGCCGCCACGGCCTACGTTACGCCGTTTAGGTATTTGGCAGAGGGCAAGAAGCAGCCGGTCCGTCCGTGCCTGACCAACGCACTGCCCAATCGCGCCGGCGGCCTGACGGTGCTGTGCGATATGGGCGCCAATCCCGATGTCACGGTGGACGACATGGTGCGTTTCGCCCAGATGGGCGCGGCCTATGCCCGCGTGGTTTTGGGCATTGAGCATCCCCGCGTGGGCCTGCTTGCCAACGGCACCGAGGACGAGAAGGGCTCCAACTTTACCAAGTCGTGCTTCCCGGCCATGAAGACCGCGGTTCCCGGCTTTGTGGGCAACTGTGAGGGTACCGATCTTACGTCGGGCAATTTTGACGTCGTGGTCGCCGACGGCATGTCGGGCAACATCGCGCTCAAGGCCACCGAGGGCGCTGCCAAGTTTTTGCTGCAGGAGCTCAAGGGTGCCTTTATGTCCTCGCTCGGCACCAAGATCGCCGCGCTGCTCATTAAAAAGCAGATGCGCGAGATTAAGGCCAAGCTTTCGGGCGACGCCAAGGGCGGCGCGATTCTGCTGGGCCTGCGCGGTGTCGTGTTGATCGGCCACGGCGCCACGTCGGTCGAGGCCGTCAAGAACGGTACGCTTGCCGCGGCCCAGGCCGTGCGTGCCGGGCTTGTCCAGGACGTTGCCAATTCCATGGACGGTATCGTTTTGTAAGAGCCCCGTTACGTGGCTCAACCTGTACCGTGTGGGGTAGAATCGGAGCCGTATTGCAACGCGGCTCCGATTGCCGTGTTGTGTTGTGTTCCATGACATACGAGAGGAAGCGCTATGGACCGCTCCGAAATCTTCGATAAGATCGCCGAAGTCGCCGCTGACGTGCTGGGTGTCGATGTCGCTGACATTAGCGACGAGACCACTTTTGACGATCTCGATGCCGATTCGCTCGAGCGTCTGCAGCTGGTGACGGCCATCGAGGACGAGTTCGACCTCGAAATCGATGACGAGACCCTGCTGTCGCTCAACTCTGTCGCCGACGCCGTCGACGCGATCGAAAACGCCAAGGAGGCCTAAGTCTTGGCTTTGTCTGAACGACTCACGCGTGCCCAGGAGATTCTGGGCCATGAGTTCAATAACAAGGTGCTGCTGCGCGCGGCGCTCACGCATCCCTCGGCCGTCGAGGGCCAGCCGGTCTCTGCCAGCTATGAGCGCCTTGAGTTTTTGGGCGATTCCATTTTGGGCGCCGTGGTGGCCCGTTCGCTCTTTGAGTCCTATCCCGAGTTTGACGAGGGCAAGCTCACGCGCCTGAAGGTGTCCCTTGTCTCGGGCGCCACGCTGTCCGAGGTGTCGCATGAGCTGGGCATCGACGACATCATCATCTTTGGCGCCTCCGAGACCGGTACCGGCGCGCGTGGCCTGCACTCGGCGCTCGAGAATGTTTACGAGTCGCTCGTGGGCGCGCTGTATCTGGATGCCGGCTGGGATGCGGCGGCGGAGTTCATCCACCGTACGCTTAAACCGCACCTGGCCTCCGAGCGTGCCGAGCACCCCGCGAATCCCAAGTCGTTCTTGCAGGAGTGCGTGCAAGCAGACGGCCACGAGCCTCCCGCGTATAAACTGGTCGGCTCCGAGGGCCCCGCGCATGCGCCCACCTTTACCGCTGTGGTGCTCATCGACGGTATTCGCCAGGGCCGCGGCACCGGTTCCTCCAAGAAGGAGGCCGAGGGAGCCGCTGCACTCGAGGCGCTCGATCGCATGGGCTACACCACCAACGGCGTGATTCTTAACAAGAAGCCTGTTTAAGCGAGGAACCGTGTATCTCAAGTCCCTCACGCTCAAAGGGTTCAAGTCGTTTGCCGACCGCGCCCATATGTCATTTGAGCCGGGCCTGACCGTCATCGTCGGTCCCAACGGCTCGGGAAAATCGAACATCTCCGACTCGATTCTGTGGGTCCTGGGCGAGCAGAGCGCCAAGCAGCTGCGCGGCCAGGCTATGGAGGACGTCATCTTCTCGGGCTCGTCGGCGCGCAAGCCGGTGGGTGTCGCCGAGGTCACGCTGGTGCTCGATAACTCGGACCATATGCTGCCCGTCGACTTTGACGAGGTCGCCATCACCCGTCGTATGTACCGCTCGGGCGAAAGCGAGTACCTCATCAACTCGAGCCCGTGCCGCCTGATGGACATTCAGGACATCCTGCACGATTCGGGCCTGGGTAAGGATACGCATTCCATCATTAGCCAGGGCAAGCTCGATTCCATTTTGCAGAGTCGCCCCGAGGAGCGCCGCGCCCTGATCGAGGAGGCTGCCGGCATCTCCAAGCACAAGCGCCGCAAGGAGCGTGCGCTCAAAAAGATTAAATCGATGGACGAGCACCTGACCCGTGCCCGCGACATCAATAAGGAGATTGCCCGTCAGCTGCGGCCGCTGGAGCGTCAGGTCGATCGTGCGCGCAAGTACAAAGAGCTGTCCTCGCGCGCGAACGAGCTTACGCAGATGCTGGCCGTCGACGAGCTTCGTTCGCTGCAGTCGCAGTGGAACGACCTGGAGAGCCGCTCCAAGGAGGGCGCTGCCGAGCTTGAGCTTGCGCAATACCGCCTGGGCGAAAAGGAGCGCGAGCTCGAGAAGCTCCAGGTCATGCTCGAGGAAAAGGGCCTGTTTGTGGGCGATCTGGGCGAGCAGCGCCGCCATATGCAAGACGTGGTCGGCCGCATCAACTCCGACATGCGCCTACTCGAGGAAAAGGGCCACAACATGGTGTCGCGCCTGTCCGACATGCGCGGCCAGATCTCGAGCTCCGAGCATCAGCGTCGTCGCGTGGTCGAGGAGCTCGAGGATGCGCGTGCCCAGCTTGAGGAGGTGACCGGTGCGCACATGCAGGCCCAGGACGACGTTGACGCCGCCGGACCTGCCGCCGCCCAGCTCCACGAGCGTCGCGTGGCGCTCGACAATCAGATTTCGCAGCTCACGCGCGAGCAACGCGATGTGCAGCGTGTGGCCGATAACGCCGCGCTCGGGCTCGCCAAGGTGAAGGACTCGCTGAGCAACGCCGAGGTCGAGGACAACATGTACGCCTCGCGCCTGGAGCAGATCGACGAGCAGCTCGAGGAGGTCACGGCCTCGCTCGAGAGCCGTCGCGACCGCGCTGAGGAACTTGACGGTGCGCTCGATCAGGCCCGCCAGGCCCAGATTGATGCTCGCGAGGCCACCGAGGTCGCCCGTGCGGCGTTGAAGGACTTGCGTAATCGCGAGAGTGAGGCGCGCAATAAACTGTCCGAGGTTCGTTCTGAGCTCGCGAGCCAAAAGAAGCTCGATGCCCGCATGGCCGACAGCTCGCCGCTGGTGAGCCGTCTGATGGGCGCACTGGGCGATGATGTCTCGGGTCGCCTGGGAGATGTGCTCGAGGCCCCTCGTGAGCTTGAGGGCTTGGTCGAGCAGCTGCTTGCCGGCGATATCGATGCCCTGCTGTTTGATGACGCCGCCACGCTTGAGCGTGCCGGTCGTGCGGCTCTGGACCAAAAGAAGGCTTCGGGCGAGGCGCTGCTGGCGACGCGCGGCGTGAGCGGCGGCGCTGCTGCTAAGGGCGCTGCCGGTTCGCGTCTGGTCGATCGTCTGTCCGTTCGTGCCGGTTATGGCCCGGTTGTCGAGGCACTGCTCGGCGGCTATTACGTGGTCGATGACTTGGCTACCGCGCTTACGGCACCAGTCGTTGACGGCGTGACCTATGTGACTCCCGATGGCGCCCGCGTGAGCTGTGGCGGCCTGGTGCGCGTGGGGCTCGATGCCGGCGAGGCTTCGGGTGCTCTTGAGCGCAAACGTCGCATTCGCGAGCTGGAGGGCCTGGAGCCCGATTTGGCTGCCGTGTTTGAGCACGTGTCGGATCAGGTCGTCGAGGCCAATGCGGCCGTCGAGGGGGCGCGTGCCGCCGAGGGCGATGCCGCCGGCGAGATCGCCCGTCTTGAGGGCGAGCGCCGCTCGCTGCTCTCTGAGATCGGCCGCTTGGAGCAAAGCGCCAACAATGCCGAGGTCGAGCGCGTGCGCATCTCCAAGCGCCGCGAACAGGCAGCCGAGGCCGTTCGCGCAGCGCGCCCGCGCGTTGACGAGCTCACCCGTTCGCGCGACGAGGCCCGTGCGCAGGCAAGCGACCTGGGTCTCCAGATTGCCGAAGCCAACGACGAGCTCGATCGCGTGCGTCGTGACGATTCCGAGGCAGCCGGCAAGCTCGCCGATGCCAAGGTGCGTCTGGCCCAGACGAGCGAGCGTCTGCGTTCGCTGAGGGGCCGTGTGCCCGACCTGGAGCATCGCCTGGAGGGCATCGACCGCCGTATCCGCGGAACACGCCAGGCCTCGCGCTCGCTTGAACTGCTGCGCCTGCGCGTCGACCCCATGCACGAGCGCTATTCGGCCCTGCTGGAGCGCGCGTCGGATTGGGCCGCGCGTCTGCGTGACCAGGCTTCGCTCGAGGAGGCGGACTCGGCCTCGCTTAAGAAGACCATCGAGGATGCCAAGGCCGAGGTCTCCCGCGCCAAGGAGCGGGTCGATGCCGCTACGGCGACGCAAAATGAGTTCAAGGTCGCACGCGGCAAGCTCGAGGTGCAGGTAGAGGCGGCCATCAAGGCCATTACCGCCGATGGCATCACGGTGCTCGAGGAAGCGCTCATGCTTCCTGCGCCCACCGACCGCGACGCCGCCGAGCGCGAGCTCAACCAACTCGTGCGTCAGATCAACAATCTGGGCCCTGTGAACCAGGTTGCCATGGAGGAGTACGAGCAGCTCAAGCGCCGCGCCGATTATATCGAGGAGCAGCTGGCCGATCTGGAGAGCGCGCGCAAGGCGCTCACCAAGATTACCGTGGCCATCGACCGTAAGATGCGTAAAGCCTTCCTGGTGACCTTCGAGAAGGTCGATGCGAACTTCCGCGAGATCTTCGCCATGCTGTTCCCGGGCGGCCAGGCGCATCTGGAGATGACCGACCCCGAGCATCCGGCCGAGACGGGCATCGAGGTCGTGGCGCAGCCGCGCGGCAAGCGCATTACCAAGATGATGCTCATGTCGGGCGGCGAGAAGAGCCTGACGGCGCTCGCCCTGCTTTTTGCCGTGTATCGCACGCGCACGGTGCCGTTCTATGTGCTGGACGAGGTCGAGGCGGCACTCGATGACGTCAACCTGTCCAAGCTCATCGGCGCCCTTGATGTACTGCGTTCCGATACGCAGCTCTTGGTCATTTCACATCAGCGCCGTACTATGGAGGACGCTGACGTTCTCTATGGCGTCTCGATGCAAGCTGACGGCGTCAGTCGCGTCGTCTCGCAAAAACTCGATCGCGAAACCGGAAAGGTCGTGAATGCATAATGGGATTCTTTGACGCTCTCTCGCGCGGACTCGAGCGCAGTCGCGAGGCCCTCAACGAGGTCTTTTACTTTGGCGGCGAGGTCGACGAGGATTTTTGGGAGGACCTAGAGGACACCCTCGTCATGGGTGACATGGGCGCCGAGGTCGCCATTCAGGTCTCCGATGACCTGCGCGATGCCGCGGCCAAGAAGAACCTCAAGACCGCCCCGCAGCTCCGCCGCGCCCTGGCCGAGCAGCTCGAGCAGCATTTTGTGCCCGTCGAGCGCGATCCGTTCGCTGACACGCCGAGTTGCGTGCTGTTTGTGGGCATTAACGGTGCCGGTAAGACCACGACGGTCGGCAAGATCGCGAGTGCCATGGCTGCCCGCGGTAAAAATGTCGTGATAGGTTCGGCCGATACCTTCCGCGCCGCCGCCATCGAGCAGCTCGATGTGTGGGGCCAGCGCGCCGGCGTTCCCGTCATCAAGCGCGATCGCGGCTCCGACCCGGCAAGCGTTTGCTACGACGTGCTCGACGAGGCCGACAAACGCGGCAGCGACCTGGTGCTAATCGACACCGCCGGCCGTCTGCACACGAGCTCCGAGCTCATGCGCGAGCTTGCCAAGGTGGTCAACGTGACGCGTAAGCGCGCCGCCAATATGGCCGCCGGCCCCATGCCCGTCTCGGTCGTCCTGGTAATCGATGCCGCGACGGGCCAAAACGGTCTGAACCAGGCGCTTGAGTTTAACGAGGCGTTGGGTCTGGACGGTATTATTATGACAAAGCTGGACGGCACGGCTAAGGGTGGCATCGCCATGGCCGTGGCCGAGAAGCTCAAGCTCCCAATCCTGCGCATCGGCGTGGGCGAGCAGGTCGATGACCTGCAAGAGTTCAATGCCAAAGATTTCTGCCGCGCCCTGGTGGGCGAGTCCAATTAAGGAGTGACTAGTGTTTGATTCTCTGAGCGATCGCCTCAACGACACATTTGACCGCCTGCGCGGCAAGGGTAAGCTGACCGAGGCCGATATCACCTCGGCCATGCGCGACATTCGCATGGCGCTGCTCGAAGCCGACGTCAACTTCAAGGTTGTCAAGGAGTTTGTCGCCAAGACCAAGGAGCGCTGCATGACCGCCGAGGTCATGGAGTCGCTGTCGCCGGCGCAAAACGTCGTCAAGATCGTGCTCGACGAGCTCACCGAGATGCTCGGCTCCACCGAGAGCAAGCTCGTCTTTAGCAACCGCATTCCCAATGTCATCATGCTCGTGGGCCTTCAGGGCTCCGGTAAGACCACGGCGGCCGTAAAGCTGGCCTACCTGCTCAAGAAGCAGGGCCGCTCGCCGCTGCTCGCCGCGTGCGACGTCTACCGTCCCGCCGCTGCCGACCAGCTGGCCACGCTCGGTGGCGAGATCGGCGTGCCGGTCTTCCGCGGTGACGGCGAACACCCGGTCGATATCGCCAAGGGCGCCATCCAGGAGGCCGTCGACCACCTGCGCGACGTGGTCATCGTCGATACCGCTGGCCGTCTGCAGATCGACGAGCAGATGATGCAGGAGGCCGTGGATATCAAGAAGGCCGTCAAGCCCGATCAGGTGCTGATGGTCGTCGATGCCATGACCGGCCAGGATATCGTCAACGTCGTCTCGACCTTCGCCGAGCGCACCGACTTTGACGGCGTGATCATCTCCAAGCTCGACGGCGACGCCCGTGGCGGCGGCGCGCTTTCCGTGCGCCAGGTGACCGGCAAGCCCATCAAGTTCGTGAGCATGGGCGAGAAGCCCGATTCGCTGGAGCCGTTCTATCCCGACCGTATGGCCAAGCGAATCTTGGGCATGGGTGATGTTGTCGGCATCATCGAGAAGGCCCAGGAGGCGGCCGACGCCGAGCAGCTTGAGGCCGCCGAGCGTATGCTGCGCGAGGGCTTTACCATGAACGACATGCTCGACCAGATGAAGGCTGTCAAAAAGATGGGCGGCATGAAGGGCATTCTGGGTATGCTTCCCGGTGGCCAGCGCGCGCTCAACCAGATGGGCGGCAACCTGGACGAGGGCATCTTCGACAAGAACGAGGCCATCATCATGTCGATGACCAAGGAGGAGCGCCTGCGTCCCTCTATCATCAACGGCCAGCGTCGCGCGCGTATCGCCAAGGGCGCTGGCGTGACTCCCACTGAGGTCAATAGCCTTATGAAGCAGTGGGGTGAGATGAACAAGATGATGGGCCGCATGCGCACGATGGCCAATCAGGCGCAAGCCGGCGGCAAGAAGGGCAAAAAGGGTAAGAAGGGCAAAAAGATGCGCATGCCCAATATTCCCGGTCTGGATGCCATGGGTCTGGGCGGCATGGGCGGCCTGGGAACGGGCGGTCCTAAGTCCGATATGGACCTGCTGCGCCAGATGGAAGCGCAGATGCGCAATAAGAAGTAACGGCTTG
>CABVCJ010000076.1 GCA_902496845.1 uncultured Collinsella sp. | reverse complement strand
GACTGGGGCAAGCCCCGCCGTATCCAGGGCTGTTTTGTCTCGGACGACGAGATCAACGAGATCGTCGAGTTCGTTAAGTCGCAAAGCGAGCCCGACTATCACGAGGAGATTCTGTCTGCCGTGGCGCCCGCTTCCATGTCCATGGCTGGTGGTGGCATTGTTCGCACGGGCGTTGCCGAGCCGCAAGATGACGACCCGCTTATCTGGGAAGCCGCCCATATTGTGGTGGAATCGCAGCTGGGCTCCACATCTGGCCTGCAACGCCGCCTCAAGGTTGGCTATGCGCGCGCCGGGCGTATTATGGACATGCTGGAAGAAAAGGGTGTCGTCGGCCCGCCCGACGGTTCCAAGCCGCGCGAGGTCCTGCTGGACGAGGAAGGGCTCGCCGCGCTGGAGTCTGTCGACGCCGAAATGGCACGTGAAGATCGTGAGTTTGGAGGATTCTGATGGCTGCACGCTTTGGTGACATGCTGCTCGAGCAGCGTCGCCGGATGGGCCTTTCCATCCAGCAGGTCGCCAACACCATCAAAATCAGGCCGCAGATCATCGAGTTTTTCGAGACCGGTAACTTTGCATCGATGCCCCCGCGCGGCTATGCGCAGGGCATGATTTCGAGCTACGCTCGTTTTTTGGGCCTTAATCCGCGCGAGGTCGTCAACGCTTATTTTGACGACCTCATGGCATATGAACGCGAGACTTCGCAGCAGGGCGGTCGTTTTCAGGATGCTGCCGGCTACGTTAACTCGCGTTCGTCGGTCGATAACGGACGCTTTCTGATGGTTCAGGGAGGACGCTCGACGAGGTACGGTCAGCGTCCTCCGCAGGCTGGTTATATCACCGAGACGGGCTCCAGCGAGGAGATTCGTTCTCAGCGAGATCGCTTTCGCAGTACGCCCATGCCGGATGACCGTGCGCTTCCCGCCGCTCGCGGGTTGAGTCGCGATCCCCGCGCCGGTTACGGCGACGGAGGCTACTCCGGTCGTGGTTATCGCGGAGTTTCTGCCGGGCGTTCCCGCGGTGGATATGCCGACGCCGATACCACGCAGATGACGCCGCGCCTCCGTTCGCAATCGCAGCCTTACGGCCAGCGCTCTTCGGCGCCTCGCTCCGACCAGCGTGGCTATCAGAACCGTGGCGAGCTTGCGCCGCGTTCGGGTCAGCGTGGCTCGCAGCCCCAGGGCGGCTATCGTGGTCGTCCCGATAGCGGTCGTGCCCGCATGCCGCAGGGGAATGGTCGTGGCGGCTCCAATCGCACACGCAGCGGTGGACGCGCCCCCCAGAATAATGGACTCGATCCGCGCATCGTCTACGCCGGCATCGGTGCCGTGGCGCTTTTGCTGATTCTGCTCATCGTGGTCCTTCTGCGTGGCTGCGGCTCTTCTGCACCCGAGTCGACGCCCGAGACGCCCACGGCCACCAAGACGACGACCAAGAAGTCTTCCAAGAAGACCGAATCCGTTGACGAGGATGAAGGCGCCGACGAGGCGACGGATTCTGCTGATTCCGATGCCGCCAAGGCGACGGCGAAAAAGGAAGAGGACGAGGTCATCAAGGTCAAGGTTTCCGTTGCCAAGGGCAAGACCGCCTGGATTGAGGTCAAGGTCGACGGTAAATCGGTCTACGGCGCCCAGGCGACCGGTCCCTTTGAGCAGGAGTACACGCCCGAGTCCTCGATCGAGATCACCACGTCCAAGCCCTCTGATGTCACGGTCACTAAGAACGGTGAAAAGGTCCGCTACGACACCAAGACATCGGGCGTGGCGCGTGTGACCATTACCGTTCCCAAGAAGGAGACCACAGACTCCAAGGACGGCGAGGGTACCGACGGCACCGATGCTGCCGACGGCGCTGACGCCCAGTCTACCGACGGCGCCGATGCTCAGTCTGCCGACGGCACCGACACGGCATCCGACGGCCAGGCAGCAAACGATTCAGATGACAATTCGTACGACAGCTACTAAGGCTCCCCGTACCGAAAGGAAGAACCATGGCTAAAGATTCCAGCTTCGACGTTGTGTCCGAGGTCAATATGCAGGAGGTCGATAACGCTTTTCAGCAGACCGCTCGCGAGATCTCTCAGCGCTATGACCTCAAGGACTCCGGCGCCACCATCGAGCTTTCGAAGGGCGACAAGATCTTTACAATCAATGCTCCGGCCGATTTCGTCTCCAAGCAGATCATCGACGTGCTGAGCTCTAAGCTCATCAAGCGCGGCATCGACCTTAAGGCTGTCTCTTGGGACGCGCCGCAGGCGGCTTCGGGCGGTACCGTGCGCGTGCTCGGCCATATCGTCGAAGGCATCGACCAAGCGACCGCCAAGAAGATTAATAAGGACATCAAGGATCAAAAGCTCAAGGTCAAGGTGACCATCGAGGCCGATAAGCTGCGCGTTACCTCGGCCTCTAAGGACGCGCTTCAGACGGTGATCCAGTTCCTGCGCGACCAAGACTACGGCCAGCCGCTGCAGTTTACCAACTACCGCTAATTTACTCGAAAGGACCGTTCTCCAACATGGATACTCCGTTGGGTTCCGTACTCTACATCACGCTTGGCTGCGCTAAGAACGAGGTCGATACCGACCGCATGCGTTCTCTTTTGACCGCTGCGGGCTACGAGGAGGCATTCGATCCGCAGGATGCCGATATCGCTATCGTCAACACCTGCTCGTTTCTCGCCTCGGCGACGTCCGAGAGCATCGAGACCACGCTCGAGCTCGCTAACGAGGTGCAGGGCGGCGTTCGCGCCTGCCCCATCGTCATGTGCGGTTGCGTGCCGTCTCGTTACGGCGATGACCTGCCCGACGAGCTTCCCGAGGTCGCTGCCTTTGTGAAGGCCGATGAGGAAGACGGTATCGTATCTGTCATCGACAACGTTCTTGGCGTGGAGCGTGAGATCGCAGCCTATATTCCGCATGTCAAGCGTACTGTCGAGGGCGCCGTTGCCTACGTCAAGATCTCCGATGGCTGCAATCGTTTTTGCAGCTTCTGCATGATCCCCTACATTCGCGGTCGCTATCATTCGCGCAATGCCGAGAGCATTATCTCCGAGGTTCGCGACCTGGTTGACGGCGGTGTGCGCGAGATCGTGCTGATCGGCCAGGACACGGGCATTTGGGGTACCGACTTTGCCGATGATGACGTTGCGGAGGGCTCGCCGCACAATCTGGCGCAGCTGCTGCGCGCCGTCGCCGAGGCCGTGCGCCCGCACAATGTTTGGGTCCGCGTACTCTATCTGCAGCCCGAGGGTATGACCGACGAGCTTATCGAGACGATTCGCGATACGCCTGAGGTGCTGCCCTATATCGATATCCCCGTGCAGCACTGCGACGCCCGCATCCTTAAGGCCATGCGTCGCTCCGGTTCGCGCCAGGAGCTCGAGGATCTGTTCCGCGACCTTCGCGAGCGCATCCCCGGCATCGTGATTCGCTCTACGGCCATGGTCGGCTTCCCGACCGAGACCGACGACGAGTTCCGCGACCTTATCGACTTTATGGACACCGTCGGCTTTGACTACACGAGCGTCTTTGCCTACTCGCGTGAGGAGGGCAGCCTGGCCGCCAAGATGGAGGGCCAGGTCGATGAGGAGGTCAAGCTCGAGCGCGCCCAGGAGGCCATGGATCTGGCCGAGTCGCTCGGTTTTGCCGCCACGGCAGCCCATGTGGGTGAGCGCGCCCAGGTGATCGTCGATGGCATCGAGGAGACCGAGGACGGCGCCGAGCTGATCGGTCACGCCTGGTTCCAGGCGCCCGATTCCGATGGCGCGGTGCATCTGGACGCCAGCGAGGCGTCCGTGGGCGATATTCTGACCGTCGAGTTTACCGATAGCTTCTGCTATGAGCTTATCGGTCATGTTGTGGAGTAGGAGAGCGTCGTGGCAAACGAGAGCAATAAGGAACTGACGAGTGTTTGGACGCCCGCCAACATCGTGACGTGCGTTCGCATCGTCTTTATCCCGGTGTTCATGATCGTTTCGGCCCTGTCTCACGCGAGCGTTGCCGGTACGGACTGGAGCACCTTCGACGGCCCGCTCGCCGCCGCTGCCTTCATTCTGTATGTGATCCTGTCGTGCACCGATAAGGTCGACGGCTATCTGGCGCGCTCGCGCAACGAGATCACCGATTTTGGCAAGTTCTTGGACCCCATCGCCGATAAGCTGCTCGTGTTTTCGGCCCTGCTGCTGTTCCTTGATTTTGGCGCGGTGACCGTGTGGTCCGTGTTCATCATCCTGTTCCGTGAGCTGCTGGTGAGCGCCCTTCGCATGGTCGCGAGTGCTGCCGGTGTAGTCGTTGCCGCCGATAAGCTCGGCAAGTACAAGACGGCGACCACGATGGTCTCCATCTGCGGCTATCTGTGCGTCTTTGCTATGGCCGGTCTTCAGCTGGGGCCGGTGTCGCTGCTGCTCGGTGTCTATTCGGTGTCGCGCTTCCTGTACGTCATCGCCGTGATTTTGACCATTGTCTCGGGCGCCCAGTACTTCTGGAACTGTCGCAAGATCGTCTTTTCGGTCTAGGTCCTGGTGGGTATGACGGAGTCTTATTTGCAGATCGTCGCAAACAACGAGGAGCTGGCGCGCTATATTGTCGAGCGCGCGAGTGCCCGTGGTGTGACGGTGTCGACGGCGGAGTCGCTGACGGCGGGCATGATCGCCTCGACGATTGCCGATATCCCGGGTGCCTCTGCGGTGCTTCGTGGCGGTGCGGTGACCTACTGCGATGAGATCAAACATCGCGTGCTCGGCGTCGAGCAGGAAACGCTCGATCGGTTTAGCGCCGTGTCGCACCAGACGGCGCGCGAGATGGCCGTGGGCTCGCTGGACCTCTATCAGAGCGATGTGGCCGTGAGCGCAACGGGCTACGCTGGGCCCGGTGGTGGCACTGAGCAAGACCCCGCCGGTACGTTCTATATTGGCTGGGCGTATCGCGCGACCGATGGGGGAGCGCCGGTTGTCGAGTCTGCGCGCTGTCATTATGAGGGCAATCGGTCGTGCGTTCGGGCCTATGCGGTCGCGGAGGCTTTGGAGCGCATTGTCCGCGTGCTCAATTCTATGGATTAGACGTGGTTTAAGGGGCCTTAGGGCCCCTTAATTGTGGAGATAGGGACCTTTGATGATATTGCCGTTTGGGCTGGTACAAGGCTTAAATTTGTTCGAACACCCGTATTTTTGATTGGCGTGGTCAAGCGTTTGGTCGGTGATTGGTCGGCGTTTGGTTGGGTTTTGGAATGGCCGGGTGCATATGATGAATCTGAACGGTTGACCACGAACAGCCGTTCGTTTATTATCGTTTCAGGTTGTTAAGAGGAGGGCTATTCATGGCCAAGAATTCAGGTCCCGTACGTACCGTTCATGCACGCACGACGGGTAAAGAGCGCGATGAGATGATCGCCACCACCAAGGCCGAGATCGAGAAGAAGTTCGGCCAGGGCTCTATCATGAGGTATGGCGACGGCGGTCCGGAGCTCGAGGTCGAGGCTATTCCGACGGGCTCTCTGGCGCTCGATGCCGCCTTGGGTATCGGCGGCGTGCCGCGCGGCCGTATCGTCGAGATTTATGGTCCCGAGTCCTCCGGTAAGACGACGCTTTCGCTCGAGATTCTTGCAGAAGCACAGGCCATGGGCGGCGTCGTTGCATTTATCGATGCCGAGCACGCGCTTGATCCCACCTATGCCGCGCGCATCGGTGTTGATATCGATGAGGTCTTGATTTCCCAGCCCGATACGGGCGAGCAGGCGCTCGAGATCGTCGATATGCTTGTGCGCTCCGGTGCCATCGACGCCATCGTCGTTGACTCTGTTGCTGCCTTGACTCCGCGTGCCGAGATCGAGGGCGAGATCGGTGACACGACAGTGGGTCTGCAGGCTCGCTTGATGAGCCAGGCACTCCGCAAGCTTGCCGGCTCGCTTTCCAAGTCCAACACGACCTGCATCTTCATTAACCAGCTGCGCGAGAAGATCGGCGTCATGTTCGGTAACCCCGAGACCACCACGGGCGGCCGTGCGCTCAAGTTCTTCTCTTCCGTGCGAATCGATATTCGCAAAATCGATACCATCAAGCTCAAGGATGAGGTTATCGGCAATCGCGTGCGTGCCAAGGTTGTTAAGAACAAGGTGGCCGCTCCGTTCCGCTCGGCCGAATTTGACATCATGTATGGCACCGGCATCTCCAAAGAGGGCTCGATTCTGGATATGGCCGTCGAGTGCGGCATTTGCAAAAAGATGGGGTCCTGGTTTGCCTATGGCGAGGACAAGCTCGGCAATGGTCGCGAGGCCGCCAAGACGTTCCTGCGCGAGCACCCCGATTGCGCCGACGAGATCGAGCACAAGGTTCGCCTTGCCTGCGGTCTTGAGTATGACGACGATGCCCCCTCTGAGGTTGAGTTGACCGATCAGCCCGCCCCCGAGGAGTTTGATGAGCTGTACGCCATCGATGGCTCCGCAATGCTCGACGATGACGACGAGTAGCGGATGCCGACATGTCGTATACGGTGACCGAGGCTACGGTCGTCTTTCCCGATAAGAAGGCGGCCTCTTCGTTCTCGAGTGGTTATGCGTCTAAAAAGCCCTGCGCGCATATCGATTGCGATCTTGAGGGCGGTTTCGAACGTTCCATTTGGATTCCCGTGCGCGGGGCGCGCCTGTACGTTAAGAACCGCCCCGATCTTCCCTGTGATTGGGATGACTTTCGCGAGGCGGTGCAGCTTATCGAACGCAAATGTGCACTCACCATGGTGACCGAGATGCTTTCGCGCCGCGATCATGCCACGGGCGAGGTGCGCGATAAGTTGGCGCGCTATGGCTTTCGACAGCCCGCGATTGATTTTGCGGTTGCTCGAGCGACCGAGTATCGGTTTTTGGACGAGAACCGTTTTTGCTCGTACTTTATCGAAGAGCGCAAACGTCGCGGCTGGGGACAGCGCAAGATCGAGGTTGAGCTCAAGCGTCGTCATGTCGTGCTTGACGATATCCCCGGGTATCCCGAGGCATATTTTGCCGTGGATGACGACTTGGCCCGCGCTTCGGCCTTGCTCGCTAAACGTCGCGTCCCCGAGGTCCGTGCATTCGAAAAGCTCGTCAGATTTTTGATGGGTAAAGGCTTCTCGTATCACATCGCCGCCGATGCCGTTAAGGCGCGCCTCGATGCCTTAAGCGAGGAATGCGCCGTATAAGCGTTCGCCCGTTACGCCCCTGCCGTTCACCGCTCGATTGGCGCCGTGCCGGGTGCGTTTATTTGACAGTTGTTGCGGTTCAACGTAGGATATTTACTGTCATTTGCTCTGTGATATGTGCTCATCTGTGATGAGTTTGTTTATATGTTTATCTGTATCCGACCCGCATAAGCTGCGCCCATATTACTCAAATGTCGCGAGCCGTTCGTAAGGACGGTTCGCTTTGCTGTGTAACGAATCCATAAAAAGGAGTGAGCATGCCTATCATTGCAGCGCTCGTTGGCCTCGTTTTGGGTGCCATCGCCGCCATTGCCTACATGCGCACCGCCAAGCAGGGTAGTCTTCACGAGGCCGACGAAAAGATTCAGTCGGCACACGCGCAGGCAGAGTCCCTGATCGGTGATGCAAAGCGTCAGGCCGAGACCCTCAAAAAAGAGGCTCTGCTCGAGGCTAAGGAAGAGATCATCAAGAACAAGCAGGCCGCCGAGGCCGAGGACAAGCAGCGTAAGAGCGAGATTCGCACGCTCGAAAACCGCGTGATGCAGCGCGAGGAATCGCTCGATCGTCGCAACGATGCGCTCGATAAACGCGAGCACCAGCTGTCCAGCCAGGCCGGTCAGGTCGAGAAGCGCTCTCGCGAGCTTGAGGAGCTCTGCGCCAAGCAGACCTCCGAGCTCGAGCGCATTGCCGACCTTACGCGCGAGGACGCTCACAAGGAGCTGCTCGACAAGGTCCGCGGCGAGGTTACCCACGAGGCGGCCACCATCATCCGTGAGTCCGAGCAGCAGGTCCGCGCCGAGTGCCACAAGACCGCCCAGGAGATTCTCTCCCTGGCGATTCAGCGTTGCGCCGCCGACCATACCGCCGAGGTCACCGTCACTTCCGTGCATATTCCCTCCGATGACCTCAAGGGTCGCATCATCGGTCGCGAGGGTCGCAACATCCGCACCTTTGAGCAGGTGTCCGGCGTCAACCTCGTGATTGACGACACTCCCGAGACCGTTGTGCTTTCGAGCTTCGATCCAGTCCGTCGTGAGACTGCCCGCGTGGCGCTCGAGAACCTCATTGCAGACGGCCGCATTCACCCCGCCCGCATCGAGG
>CABVCJ010000075.1 GCA_902496845.1 uncultured Collinsella sp. | reverse complement strand
GGCAGATGCGGGAGCCTCGGTGGACGGAGCGTCCTGGACCAGGGCATCGACCGTGGCCGTAGGCTCGGCCGTCACCGCTGCGCCCTGGGCAGCAGCTGCTGCGACAGCGGCTTTCTCGGCCTCAACATACGCCTTGGGCTTGCGGCCGCGACGATGCGGGCGCAGAGCCGGATCAACGACGGGAACCTCGTTGACCTCAGCGTGCACGACGGGCTCAGCGGAGGAAGCGCCCTCCCCTGCCGCAGAACGAGCCGGAGCTTCAGCGACCTCAGGAGTCAGCTGCTCGACGGGCTGCTGCGTCTTGGCTGCCGCACGGCGATGCGTGCGCGGTGCCGGCTTCTCGGCCGACTGTTCGGCAGCAGGAGCCTCGGGGGCGACCGGCGCAGCGAACTCAGTCAATGCCGCGGCCTCGCGCTCGGCAGCGCGACGGCGGGCACGCACAACCTGGGCCTCGCTAATCTGCGCCAGTGCACGGGCCTGCGCGACCTCATCGGAAATGGGGGCCGAAGCATCGGTGGCAACGGGGCGCTTCGCGCGCGTGGTGCGCGTCGTACGACGCTTGGGCTTTTCGGCATCCTCGCCGTCCGCAGCAGGCTTGGCCAAACGACGCGTGCGCTTAGGCTTAGCGGGAGCAGCCTCCTCGCTAGCAACGGGCGTGGTGGGCGCGGCGGCCTTAAGCGCCTCGGGAGCCGAGACCTGCGCCGGCGCGGAAAGCACGGCCTGGTCCGACGTAACCGGTGCAGCGGGAGCCGTTTGCGTCGTCGTTATTTCGTTTTCTTGTTGTTGATCAGACACAGTGTTTGCTCAACTTTCTTTTCAAGCCCTGTGATCACATGCTCCCTGCATAAACCTTCAGGGCGGCTAAACAGTCTAGCTCCGTCAAATACCGACGGACATCATTGATCTGTATAGAGATGATTGCGTTATATACGCAGCGTTAGTGTAACACAACCGCAACCACCTGCAACTTAGTCATCGGGGACGTTCTTAAACGACTAGTCAAAAGGGATGCTCTTTACAAAGTTCCGGCGTACACCATCGCCACATCATAAGCCGCGGTGAAATAGTTCCCAAATCCCGGCCGGCACCCCTCAAGCAGGAACCATTCCACCGCAACTCATAAGAAGAAGGCAGATCAAGCCTCAAGCATCGAGAAAACGGAACAGCTAAGGGACAAGGGCATCGGCCCCAAGATCGATGTGCCACGAATCGCGCCCATCTACTACGTTTGCCCCCGCACCCCTGACCATACTCACTATTTTCGAAAGTCGCAGACCTGCTACCTGCGGTTTTAATATTGCGATTTTCGGCGTGGTTCGGGGTACGCACTTAAACGTAGTAGATGCCCCCGATTCTTGGCAGAAGGTATCCCACCGTTCCTCCACGGGACAAAAATGATCCGTTTTCCTCCGTCCCCTAGGGTCATTTTCAAAACTATGGCTGTTTACTACGATGAATCGCTCAACCACGACCACGCCAAAAACCGAAAAAATAAAACCCCAGCTAGATGGCTTGCACTTTTCGGTGAAAAGCCCGTGTGATTGGAATCCCTCGATTCATCGTAGTAAACCGGTATAGTTGCGATTTGGTAGCATTTTCCAGCAAGCCAAATTGTCTCGCTAAACGCAAAAAGCCCGACCTCAGCATGGGAGATCGGGCTTAGAAGGCTCAGTTAAACCAAACCAACGCAGTCAAATGATCAGCGCTTACATCTGCTCGGGGGCAGAAACGCCAACGAGGGTAAGCACCAGGGCGAGCGTCACACGGACAGCGTCGCAGGCAGCCAGACGGGCGCGCGAGAGCTCGGGGTCGACGGGACGGCCCTCGCTCGGCAGAACCTGGCAGGCGGCGTAGAAGCTGTGGAAGTCGCCGGCGAGCTCCTCGGCAAAGTGAGTCAGGCGGAACGGGGCTCGATCGCGAGCGCAGCTGGCGATGAGGTCGGTGAGCTCGTTGAGCTTACGCGAAAGGGCGAGCTCGGTCGGGTCGGTCAGCAGCGAGTAATCGACGTTCTCACCGATGGCCTTGGCGGCGACGGCCTTCATGCCCATCTCAGCGGCCTGCTCGGCGGTAACGTCTGCGGCACGACGCAGGATGGAGCACACGCGAGCGTGAGCGTACTGAACGTAGTACACCGGGTTGGAGTTGTCGCGCTTCTTGACGGCCTCGATATCGAAGTCGACCATCTGGTTGGAGCTCTTGGAGATGAGCGTGTAGCGAGCGGCGTCGGAGCCGACCTCGTCGACGAGCTCCTGCAGGGTCACCATGGTGCCCTTGCGCTTGGACATACGGACGGGTTTGCCGTTGCGCAGCAGGTTGACGAGCTGGCCCAGCAGAACCTCAAACTTGCCGGGATAGCCAAGAGCGTCGCAGACGCAGCGGACGCGCTCGATGTAGCCGTGGTGGTCGGCGCCCCAGATGTCGATGACGTGGTCGACGCGCTGGAACTTATCCCAGTGATAGGCAACGTCGGAGGCGAAGTAGGTGTACTCGCCATCGGACTTGATCAGGACGCGGTCCTTGTCATCGCCCAGATCGGTGGAGCGGAACCACAGGGCGCCGTCCTTGGTGTAGAGATAGCCCATCTTGTCGAGCTTCTCAAAAGCGCGGTCGACGGCGGAGGTGCCGGCGGTCTCGCCCTCGGTGTCCTTCACGTACAGAGAGCGCTCGGAGAACCAACGATCGAAGTCGCAGTTAACGGCGTGGCAAAGGTCGCGCATGTTGTCGACCATCTTTACGTAGCCGCGCTCGCGGAAGCTCTCCATGCGCTCCTGCGGATCGGCGTTGACCCACTTATCGCCGTCGGTGCGCCAGAACTCGGCAGCCTCGTCGATGATGTAGTCGCCGCCGTAGGAGTCCTTGCCCAGAGTCTCGGCAAAGTTATCCTGATACGGATGGGTCTCGGGATGCTCGTCGCTCTCGTCGGCAACAAAGGCGTCGCGGTCGGCGATCAGAAGCTTGTGAGCCTCGTCAATATCCACGCCCTGCTTGGCGATGATGTCGGCAAGCTGCATATAGCGCGTGCTGATGGAGTTGCCGAAGGTGTTCATCTGAGAGCCGTGGTCGTTGATGTAGAACTCACGCTGGATGTCGTAACCGGCGTGGTCCATCACACGGCAAAGGGAGTCGCCCAGAGCGGCCCAGCGACCATGACCGATGTGCATGGGGCCGACGGGGTTGGCGGAGACGAACTCGACCTGGGTCTTCAGGCCGCCACCGACGTTGGACTTAGCGAAGTCCATACCCTTCTCGCGGGCCTCGCCAAAGATGGCGTTCTTGACGGCAACGGAGAGGTAGAAGTTGATGAAGCCAGGACCGGCGATCTCGACCTTCTCGATCGCGGGGTCCTCGGGCATATGGGCAACGACGGCCTCGGCGATCTTGCGCGGGGCGCAATGAGCCAGCTTGGCAGACTTCAGGGCCATGGTGGAGGTCCACTCGCCATGAGAAGTATCAGCCGGTCGCTCGATAGCGCAATCGTCAAGTTCAAATGCGGAAAGGTCGCCGGCCTCCTGGGCCGCAGCAAGCGCAGCGCGTACCAGCTCTTCAATCTTCTCGGGCATAGATCCTCCTTGTGTTAAAGCCCCCGAGCTCTTGGTCACTCGTAGGGCAAAAGCCAGAGTTTGTAGCACTCTATCACAAGCGGTAGCTACTGTCGCAGGGTAAAGCTAATAGATATTGCATATGCACAAAAATGACTACCGCTCTTGCGCGGCTGTACAAAGTTGGCGGTTTGCCTGCAGTTTATACACGTTCTGGAAATGCATAAACGTATGGATAAGCTGTTCTATATATCGAATACTCTAACCTATCGGAGTTGTGTGCTTTTCCTGCATAAAGTAATGGTTTGTGCACGTCAGCGTGGTATTCTTAACATACACAAATTCGTATAAGTTGGAGGTAGCATGTTCTCAATCGGTCAACACGTCATTCATCCGGGTCAGGGAGTCTGCACCGTCGTCGGTTTTAGGGACGACACGCCACAGCCCATGTTGCTGCTCGAGACCAAGCAGGGACATGCGCAGACGATTCTCATGTACCCCGTGGCGCAGGCCGACCGTCTGCATGCCGCTATCTCCCAGCAAGATGCAGAGCACCTGCTGAGCCACTACGATGAGTTGGAGTGCGACACCTTTACCGAACGCAACAGCTCGCTCGAGGAGACGCACTTTAAGCAGCAGCTCAAGCTGGGCGCGCCCGAGACGGTTCGCGTGGCAAAAACCATGATGCACCGTATTCGCCAGGCCGAGGAAGCAGATAAAAAGCCCAGCTCCTACTACATGCGCGTACTCAAGGAAGCCAAGCGCCGCTCCATCGAGGAGTTCGCCGTGGCCCTGGGCGTCACCGAAGAGGCCGCCGAAGCCCGCCTAGCCCAAGCCGCCCTCAACTAACCTGCCCACGCCAAAACCACCACAAAGGGGACAGGCACCTTTGTGGTGGTTTTTTCGTTCTAGTCGTTCTAGTAGTATTCATTCTTAGCGATACCTACGAACACAAGGAGTCTTTTATGGCAGAGCTGCTTTCCGCCGGAATCACCCGCGACCGTGCGTTCGAATTGCTCAACGAGCACAACAAAGACCCGTTCCACATCACCCACGGCGAAACGGTCGAGGGCACTATGCGCTACTTTGCGCGCGAGTTCGACCCCGAGAACGAGGAGTTTTGGGGCATCGTCGGCCTGCTGCACGACTTGGATTGGGAGGAGCATGAGGACGACCCCATGAACCACACCATCTATGCCGCCGAGATTCTCGAGGGTGAGGGTGCGACTCCCGAGCTTATCCGTGCCATCCAGACGCACACGTCCGATTTCAACTCTTCGCTGCCCAAGCCCGAGCTGCAGATGGAAAAGATCCTGTTTGCCTGCGATGAGCTCACCGGCCTGATCGGCGCCGCCGTCATCATGCGCCCGAGCAAGAGCGTCATGGACTTTACGACCAAGTCGCTCAAGAAGAAGTTCAAGGACAAGCGCTTTGCCGCCGGCTGCTCGCGCGACGTGATTTCGCAGGGCGCTGAGATGCTGGGTTGGGAGCTCCCCGAGCTCTTCGACCGTACCATCGCGGCCATGCAGTCCTTCGCGCCCGATCGCGATGCCTCCCAGGCCTAACCGCCCACGCCACCTATAACCACCACAAAGGGGACAGGCACCTTTGTGGTGGTTTTTCGTTTGCGAGAGGAGGGAGACTAGCCCGCTTTGCGGATCGACCACTCCCCCACGCCCGTCAAGCGCTGGATCTGGCGGATGGAAAGGCCCGCGCCTCGCATTGCGGCAAGCACCTCGTTGCGTTTAGTCTTGTTGAGGGATTTGACATCGGAGAGCCCACTCACGCCGAGCGAGCGGACCAGCGCCGTCCCTACATCTAAGGCCTCATCTTCATCGATACGTCCACCCGATGGCGGACGAACGACTGTCCCATTCGATGCATCCATAAAGGCCTTATAGTCGCGCACACGGGGAAAGGCAAGACGAACGAGCGCCAAATCGACCGTTGCGATTTTTGGATCGCGTTCAACATAATCTAGGTGGCTGCTCCATCGATACGCGCCGTATGGACAAACCCCGGCCTTTTGCGGATTGAAATGAACATATCGAATAGCGTCGAGAAGGTATTCCTCACTCGAAATAGGGGCGCTTGAAAACCTATCCTGAAAAACATGGCCAACATGTCCGTGGCGACGGTTATACCAAGTTGCGTAGCAAGACATGACAAGATGCATGGCATCGCTCACGTTGTCGCCAGGATCGCTCATGACAAGATGAACGTGGTTGCCCATCAGGCACCAAGCAATTAATGTAATGTTGAATCTCGTTATCGAGGTCCGGACAAGCGACAGTAGCCGCCTTCTGTCCTTATCATCTTCAAACAGAAGTTGCTTGCCGTTGCCTCTCATCGTAATGTGATACAGGCCAATCTGTGATTTCTGCCGCGGTTTTCTCGACATGGGCATCTCCTTGCTCTCATGCCAAAAATAACCCCGAGCCGCACGCAAAGCGGTGAGAATCTACTCGCCGATTAAACCGTCCACCTGCCGAAATGTTAGCTATTGCATGGCGGAAATATGCTTAGATACCGTTAGACAACGAACGAGCGACCAACAAGCCAAAACCACCACGAAGGTGCCTGTCCCCTTTGTGGTGGTTTTTCGTTTGCGAGAGGTTTAGGGGCGGACCTGGCCGGTGCCGCGGAGCTTATATTTGTAGGTGGTGAGGGCCTCGGCGGCAAAGGGGCCGCGGGCGTGGAGCTTTTGGGTCGAGATGCCGATCTCGGCGCCCAGGCCAAACTCGCCGCCGTCGGTGAAGCGCGTGCTGGCGTTGGCGTACACGGCCGAGGCGTCGACCGCATCCAGGAAGCGCTCGCAGGCATCCTCGTCCTCGGCGATGATGGCCTCGGAATGCATGGTGCCGTAGCGGTTGATGTGTGCGATGGCCTCGTCCTCGTTTGCCACGACCTTCACGCTCATCTCGAGAGCCAGGTACTCGCGACCCCAGTCCTCCTCAGTCGCGGCGACGTAGTCATCACCCTCGGCAAGCCCGGCATCGGCGCATGCGGCGCAGGTTGCCTCGTCGCCGTGAATGAACACGCCGTGGTCATGCAGCACGGCCACGACCGCAGGCAAAAACGCATCGGCCACAGCACGGTCGACCAGCAGCGACTCGGCGGCATTGCACACGCCTACGCGCTGGGTCTTGGCATTAACGATAATGTTGAGTGCCTTATCAAAGTCGGCGGATTCATGCACGTAGATGTGGCAGTTGCCCGTACCCGTCTCGATCACCGGCACGAGCGACTCGCGCACGCAGCGCTGGATCAGCCCTGCACCGCCGCGCGGAATGAGCACATCGACGATACCGCGGAGCTTCATGAGCTCGCCAGTGGCCTCGCGGTCGGTGGACTCGATCATCGACACGGCCTCGCGCGGGAAGCCCTTGGCCTCGAGCGCATCGGCCAGCAGCTCGGCGATCATGGCGCACGAGTGATAGGCCAGCGAACCGCCGCGCAGAATGCAGGCGTTGCCAGTGCGGATGCAGATGCCCGCAGCATCGGCCGTCACGTTGGGACGGGCCTCATACACCATGGCGACCAGGCCCAGTGGCACACTCACGCGGGTCAGGTCCACACCACTTGCAAGCACGCGGTGGTCGAGCACGCGGCCGACAGGATCGGGCAGCTCAGCGAGCTTCTCCAGGCCGGCGGCCATACTCTCGACGCGCTCGGGCGTCAGTAGTAAGCGATCGAGGAGCCCCGCCGAGGTGCCTGCATCACGCGCGGCGGACATATCGAGCTCGTTGGCGGCAACGATGGAATCGACGCCGTCGCGCAGCGCCGCGGCCATGGCGCGCACGGCCTCCTGGCGCTGGACATCGCTCGCCGTGGCAAGCGCGCCCGAAGCGGCCTTGGCCTCAACGGCAAGATCGTGAACGTAGGTGGCTATATCGACCGACATGAACGGCCCTTTCTCTTAGATGTTTGCCAACCATGGTAGCCGATTTGCACGCATCCTCGCAGACGGCGGTAGAATTGGTCAACCCGAAACACCGCAACGAATGGATGCATCACATGGCGCTCATCACTTCGTACCACGTCCCCGGCCTCTACGTCGAGGACCACAGCATCGACGTCCCCCTCGACTGGCGCGGCCTGGAGCCCATGCTTTTGGCCGTCGGCAGTACCATGCGCCGCGGCGCAATGCCGGCGCCCATCGCCGGTGCACCCGAAAGCATCAAGCTCTTCTACCGCGTGGTTTGCGCGCCCGACCGCATTAACGACGACTTGCCGCTCCTCCTCTTTTTGCAGGGCGGCCCCGGCGGCGAGAGCCCGCGTCCGCTGTCGCCCACAAGCGATGGCTGGATCGAGGAGGCCGTCAAGCATTTCCGCGTCGTGCTGCCCGACCAGCGAGGTACCGGGCGCAGCAGCTGCGTAGACGGGCGTACGATCGCGGCTCTGGGCGATCGCGCCGAGGCAGCAGGAGCCGATGCCGCACGCTCGCAGGCGGACTTTCTCAAGCGCCACCTCGCCAGTTCCATCGTGCGCGACCTTGAGTACCTGCGCCTGGTGGGCTTTGGCGGCAAGCCCTGGGTCACACTCGGGCAGAGCTACGGCGGCTTTTTGACGTTGAGCTATCTGTCGCTCTTCCCCGAGGGCGTGGCGGCAAGCTTTACCTGTGGCGGCATTCCGCACGTGCCGGCGAGCGCCGGCGAGGTCTACGCGCACACCTTCCCGCGCATGGCGGCCAAGACCCAGCAGTATTATGACCGCTACCCCGCCGACGTCGAACGCGTGGCGGCCCTGGCAGATGCCCTCGAGG
>CABVCJ010000074.1 GCA_902496845.1 uncultured Collinsella sp. | reverse complement strand
GACGGCGCCGGAGATGATGGAGTACTTCCAGCCCAGCTGCACCGAGAACACCAGAAAGCCGAACATGCCGACGACGATGGAGGGCAGCGAGGACAGCGTCTCGATAGCGGTGGAGGCGATGTCGCGGATGGGCCCGTCCGGCGCGTACTCAACCAAAAAGACCGCGCCACCCAGGCTGATGGGCACCGAAATAATCAGGGTGATCAGCAGCAGATAGAATGAGTCGAACAGCTGGTAGAGCACGCCGCCCTGGGTTCCGTTGGCGCGCGCTGGCTGCGTGAGAAATCCCGGCTGGAACAGCGTCGAGATGCCCTCGAACAGGATATAGGCCACCATGGAGACGACGATGAGCATGACGATGGCGACGATTGCCGTCAGCACGCCCGTGGCGATGCGGTCCTGCTTTTGGACGCGCCCGAGTCTCGCCTCGTCGATATGGATGCGCGTGCTAGCCACGAGCCTTCGCCCCCTTGCGGCCGATAAGGTGGATGATCAGGATGAAGATGAGGCTCATGCCCATCAGCAGCAGACCGAGCGCCCACAGAACATCGTCCTGGGCCGAGCCCTCGGCATAGACCGCCATAGACGTGGTGAGCGTGGTGGTGATGGTGGACGCCGGCGACAGCAGCGACGTCGGCATGGCCTCGATGCCGCCGATAACCATGCGCACGGCGAGCGTCTCGCCAAAGGCGCGGGTCATGCCAAGGATGACTGCGGTCATGAGCGACGGCATGGCGGACTTGAGCACCACGTGCCAGATGGTCTGCCAGCGGGTGTAGCCCAGCGCGAGCGAGCCCTGACGGTAGCTGTCGGGCACGGCGCGCAGACCATCGACCGAAAGGGTGGTCATGGTCGGCAGAATCATGACGGCCAGAACGATGGCGCCGGGCAGGATGCCCAGACCCGTACTCACGTGGAAAACACTCTTCATAAGGCCGACGACCACGTGAAAACCGATGAGGCCAAAGACGACCGAGGGAATGCCGGTCAAAAGCTCAATAAGCGGCTGAAAGACCTTGGAGCCAAACTTAGGCTGAATCTCGACCGCAAAGATGGCAGAGCCGATGGCGATGGGCAGCGCGATGAGCGTGGAGAGCACCATGACCGCAAACGAGGTGACGATCAGAGGCAGGGCGCCGGTATAGGGCAGGCCGTTTTTAGCCGTGTTGGCCAGGTCCCACTTGGTGCCGGTAAAGAACTCGACGACCGAAACGCCGTCCTTGAGAAAAGCCGAGAGGCCCTTTTGGGCGACCATAAAGATGAGCGCGGCAACGACAAGCGTCACGAGCGCTACGCACGCACCCGTGACGCCCAGGCCCACGTTCTCAAGGTCGCGCTTTGGCAGTTGCTTTGCCATTGCAAACCTTTCCGGGGCGATTACTTATTTAGCAGAAACCTTGCCGCTGGCGTCCTTGACGACCTTCATGGCAGAGACGGGGATAAAGCCCTGCTCCTCGACGAGCTTGCCCTGGACGTCGTCGGAAAGCATGAACTCCAGGAAAGCCTTGGTGGCGTCGTCGGCGTCCTTTGCGCAGTACATGTGCTCGGTAGCCCAGATCTTAAAGGAGTCGTCGGTGACGTTTGCACTCTTGGGCTCCACGCCCTCGACCTTGACGGCGTTGAACTTGGAGTCGTCGAAGTGCGAGAAGTCGAGGTAGGAGATGGCGTTGTCGGTGCTGGCCATCTGAGTCTGGACATCGCCGGACTTGTCGAGCTCGGCGTCGCCCTTAAAGTCGACGGCCTCGTCACCAAAGACGGCGGCCTCGAAGGTGGCACGGGTGCCGGAGCCGGCCTTGCGGTTGAGAACGACGATGGTGGCGTCGTCACCGCCGACCTCCTTCCAGTTGGTGATCTGGCCGGAGAAGATGCCCTTGAGCTGCTCAAGGGACAGGTCGTCGACCGTCACGTTCTTGGAGACGACGGGACCCATGCCCACAACGGCGACCTCGTGGTCGACGAGGTTCTTGACCTGGTCGGCCTCGAGCTTGGTCTCGGCGAAGACGTCGGAGTTACCGATGGTAACGGTACCGGCGGCGACAGCGGTCAGGCCCTTGCCCGAACCGTTGCCCGAACCGGAGACGGAGACGTCCGGGTTGGCGTCCATGAACTTCTCGGCAGCGGCCTCGACGAGAGCCTGGAACGAGGAGGCACCGTCATAGGTCACCTCGCCGGAGACGGACTCGGCAGCAGCGGCGCTACCCTTGTCGGCGGCGTCGGATGCGCCTGCGCCACCGCAACCAACGAGACCGAGACCGACGATACTGGCAAGACCACCAGCGAGGCCGAGGAACTGACGACGAGAATAAGCCTGATCGAGCATGATCTTCCTTTCATACATGCGAATCGCGGGCACCCTGCCCGCTTTGCTGTTTGGAAAGATACGGCCCCGACCGGGCAGCGCTCGCGCCAACTGCGGTTTCTTACGGGCATCTGATAGACCCTTACCGCAAGCGCGGCTCGGCTTTACAAACGAATAACATTCCCCGCCCAAGCATGGCGCGCTTTTTACACCAATAAAAACAAAGTTGCGGTGAAATAGTTCCTGCTTGTCCGTCAAATGGCCAATTCTAGGAACTATTCCACCGCAACTTAGATTGGTAAAACCGCGTAACCTTAAAGCTCCAGCTCGTTCAAGCGGAGAATCGCAACAATATAAATCTTGAGCGCCTGCTTGAGCTGTTCCTCGTTGGCGCACTCGTTGGGGCCGTGCATCTGGCCGCCCCATGCGGGCAGCTCCAGGCCGGTCTCCTCGGGACCAAACGACACGGCGCGGGCAAAGTTGCGCGCGTACGTGCCGCCGCCCATGGCAAAGGGCTCGGCATGCTTGCCCGTAAACTCGTTATAGGTATCGATAAGCGCCTTCACGGCCGGATCGTCGGCAGAGACCGAGAACGGCACCTTGGCACGACCCACGCGATACGTCACACCAAAGCGGCCCACGAGCGGCTCGAGCTGCTCGCAGATGGTATCGGCACTGGTGCTATCGGGGAAGCGCACGTCAATAACCTGCTCAATATGCCCGTCCGCCACACGGATGACGCCGGGGTTGCAGGTGAGCGGGCCAAACGCCGGGCTCGTCGCGTCGATACCCAGGCCGCGGCCATAGGCGTCCGCGTGCACAAAGGCCAGAAACTTGACAAACTCGTGCTCGGCAGGCGGCAGCAGACGCTCGTCACGGGCACCAAACGCGTCCTCGGCCTCGCGCAGATACGCCACGATCAGGCCGACGGCATTGATCGTTCCCTCGGGCATCGAGGCATGACCGCCAATGCCGTGGGCGAAAATCTGTGCATGCCCGTTATCGAGCGTCGTGATCTCCAGGCGGTCGGCGTTCTCAACGGGCGCCGGCAGCTCATCGGCGGCAATCGCAAGCTCGCAGATAGACTGCGACGGAATGGCGTTGCTCGCCTCGGCACCGCTCCAGGACACAATACGGCCGCCGTCGATCTTGGAGCTCACAAATGTCGCCCAAAACTGGCCCTTCTCGGCATTGCAGACCGGGAACTCGGCATCGGGCGTAAACAGAAAGTCAGGGTCTGCATGGTTCTCCAGATAATGGTGAACGTCGGACATGCCCACTTCCTCATCGCAGCCCAGCAGCGCACGGAAGGTATAGCGCGGCACAATGCCGTGCCTGAGCAGGTAGGCGCCGGCGTAGAGCGACAGCACCGCCGGGCCCTTGTCGTCGATCACGCCGCGGCCGAGCAGCCAGCCCTCGCGACGCTCCATCGCAAACGGGTCGGTGTTCCAGCCGGGGCCAGCGGGTACCACGTCCACATGGCAGATAGTCGCGAGCTGCTTATCGCCGCGGCCCGGAATATCGGCGATGCCCACAAAGCCCTCGTCATCGCTCGTCTGGTAGCCGAGCTTTTGCGCAATGCCGAGCGCGCAATCGAGCGCATCACGGACCGGGCGGCCAAACGGCGCACCGGGCTCCGCTTCGGCAGCAACGGCCACGGACGGATAGCTCACCAGCTGCTCGATATCGGCGACGACATCCTCCCAGACCTCGTCGACATACTCGGCAACGCTCTGCTCCACCTGATTCATGGACGACCTCCTTACCAATGAGAAGCGGGCACGCCCGCCCCTCACATCACGTCATTAGATAGCGAAAAGTTTAGCAAGCTCGGCCACCGAGTGCACCACCGCATCGGCACCCGCCGCCTCGTGCTCGCCCGGCGCCGCCGCGCCCGAATAGATGCCGATGCACGGCACGCCCATCGCGTGCGCGCCCTCCACATCGTTAAAGCGATCGCCGATCATCACGGCATCGTCGGCCGTCGCGCCGAGCGCCGCCAGGGCATCGCGGACCGAATCGGCCTTGGTCTCGCGTCCCTGCGGCGGATTCATGCCAACCACCGCCTCAAACTGAGAAAGTCCGAGCTCACGTACCATGTCGATGCACTTTGCCTCCATGCGCGACGTCGCCACGGCCACACGCTTGCCCTGGGCGGCCAACCCATCCAGCAATTCGGGGATCCCGCCGAACACGGGATACTCCTCCGGTCCCAGCTCATCAAAAAAAGCGCGGTACTCGTCGGCCACCACAAGCGACTCCTCGCGGGAAAAGCCGTAAAAGTCGTGAAAGCTCTTCCACAGGGGCGGCCCGATCATGCGACGCAGGCCACCCATCTGTGCCTCAGAAAACCCGCGCGCAGCCAGCGTCTTGCGCGTCGAGGTCATCACCGCCCGGCCCGTATCGGCCACCGTGCCATCGAAATCAAACAACACGACCGGCCGTTTGCCTATCTCCAACGCCTCCATCGGCATTCCTCTTCCACAGTTGACGATTTCCACACCGACACTTCAAACTGTTGACTATTCAACAATTGAACCTAGTAATGTGGAACGACTCAACTATACTTGTCGCACTTTGCTCTCAGAAGGCGGCGCGCAAGCGCCCCAACGAAAGGTGCAATTATGTCTTTTGCCATCATAACCGACTCCACGTCGGACATCTCCCCCGCCCGCGCCCAAGAGCTCGGCATTTACGTGATTCCGCTGCATGTGATTATCGAGGGCGAGGACCTGCTCGACCAGGTGCAAATTACCGCCCAGGAGTACGTCGCGCGCATGGCCGGCTCCGAGCAGCTGCCGCACACCTCGCAGCCAAGCGCCGGCGAGTTCAAGGCGCTCTTTGATCGCGTGCTCGCCGACGGCCACGACAGCGCCATCTTTATCTCGCTGTGCAGCGAGTGGTCTGCCTGCTACGCCAACGCGTGCCAGGTTGCCGATACCCACGAGCTCGACGTGCGCTGCATCGACTCGCGCACCGGCTCGGCTGCCGAGGGCCTGCTGGTGGAGTACGCGCTGGCCATGCGCGAGGACGGCCGCAGCCTGGACGAGACCGAGGCGCAGATCCGAGCGACGCTGCCCGACGCCCACCTGCTGCTGATTCCCCGCACGCTCGAGAACCTCGTTAAGAACGGCCGCGCGCCCAAGCTCGCCGGCCAGCTCACGCAGATGCTCAACATTCGCCTGGCCGTTTCGCCGGAGTGGAAATCGGGCGAGATCAAGGCCATCAAAAAGGGCCGTGGCGCCAAGCGCATCGTCGCCAACACCATGGCCGATTGCCTCGCATTTTTGGCCGAGCACCCGGGCTCCAGCGTGCGCGTGCTCACGACCGGCGCCGCCGAGGAGCAGGAGCTCGTCAACCAAGCGCTCGCGGGCCAAGACTACGTAGACGCCGGCACCGGCCCCATCGGCTGCACCATTGCCACCCACGTAGGCGTCGACGCCATCGCCATCAGCTACTGCCCCCGCTACCAGCCCATCCACTAGGGGCACCTTTACCACTTGCGGTGGAATAGGGACTGTTTTTGACTTATCAGCCGCAAATCAATCCCTATTCCACCGCAACTTAGAAGCAGTTCATTTGGGACGGGGCTAAAAAGAGTGGTGCGCAACGTTACGCACCGGTCTTTTTAGCTCCGTCCCATTTTAGCTACCCTACATCAGCCCACTCAGGGCGATGTCGACGGCTTCGTTGAGGTCGTCGGTGATGTGTACGAGTTCGGGATCGAGCGGGCTAATCATACCGGCGTCCATCACCGGACCGTTAAGCCAGTCGAATAGGCCCTGCCAGTACTCGGTGCCCACCAGCACGAGCGGCATGCGCTTGACCTTGTGTGTCTGCACCAGCGTGAGCACCTCGAACATTTCGTCGAGCGTACCAAAACCTCCGGGAAACACGATGGCGCCCGAGCTGTATTTGACGAACATGGTCTTGCGCACAAAGAAGTAACGGAAGTCCATGCCGAGGTTCACGTATTTATTGAGCCCATGCTCGTGCGGCAATTCAATGCCCAGGCCAACTGACTTGCCGTTGACACTCGCCGCTCCCCTGTTGGCCGCTTCCATGATGCCGGGGCCGCCACCGGTGATGACCGCCACGCCGCGCTGGGCGATTTTGCGGCCGACCGTGCGCGCCGCCTTATAGAGCGGATCGGTCTTGGGCGTGCGGGCGCTGCCGAAGATGGTCACAGCGGGCCCGAGCTCGGCAAGTGCGCCAAAGCCATCGACAAACTCGGCCTGGATGCGCAGCACGCGCCACGGATCAGCATGCAACCAGTCGGTCGACTCCTCGGGCGCCAGCAGGTTGGCGTAGGTGTTGTCCTTAGGAATCATGGGGCCGCGCATAACCACGGGGCCGCGGCGGTACGTCTCGTCGTAGGCAGGCTCGCCCTCGACATTCTCGTTCTTAATCATGGGTACTCATATCGAGAAAAAGAAAAACGGGCGGGGTCGACGCCATGCGCCAAACACCCGCCCGAACATCAACTATTCGGTATGGTACCCACGATGCATCAAGTGCTTGCAAGCTATCGGTCATCGGTCGCGCAGACGGTGTTAGCGAACGTGATGACCGGCCAGCGCTCGCCCCTTGCCGTTGCTAGCGCTCTGCAAGCGCCCGCGCCGCTCTTAGTAGTCCACCGCCGCAGGACTGTTCATCCAGTCGCTCACAAACACGCCGTAGCGGCCCTCGATAATGGCCTGACGGGCACGCTGCATAAGGTTGAGCAGGTAGTAGATGTTGTGCATCGACAGCAGAATACCGCCGAGCATCTCCTTCTGCGTGACCATGTGACGGATGAGCGCACGGCTGTAGCCGCCCGTGCACACCGGGCAGGTGCAGGTGGGGTCGATAGGGCCGTCGTCGTGCGCAAAGCGCGCGTTGCGGAAGTTAAGGCGACCTTCACTGGAGAACGCCGTACCCATGCGGCCGGTGCGCGTCGGCAGCACGCAGTCGAACATGTCGATACCCACGCCCACGCCGCGCACAAGCGTGGTAGGGTTGCCGACGCCCATGAGGTAGCGCGGCTTGTGCTTAGGCATGTACTCGGAAACCAGCGGCGCCAGCGTCTCGAACATGGTCTCGTGGTCTTCGCCCACCGAATAGCCGCCGATGCCGTAACCCGGGAAGTCGCCGCACTCCTCCAGATGGCGCAGCGAGCGCAGGCGCAGGTCCAGGTGCATGCCGCCTTGGACGATGCCAAAGAGCGCCTGGTCATCGCGGGTATGCGCCTTATAGCAGCGCTCGGCCCACATACTCGACAGCTCAACGGCGCGCTCAACGTAGGCGCGCGTGGCGGGATAGCCCGGGCACTGGTCCAGCTGCATGCAGATATCGGACCCGAGCTTCATGGCGATTTCCATGTTGTCCTCGGGCGTCCAGAACACGTGGCGGCCGTCGTAGTCATTGACGATAAAGCGCACGCCCTCGTCGGTGAGCTTGACGGCGTCGTTGTGGCTGAACACCTGGAAGCCGCCTGAATCGGTGAGGATGGGACCGTGCCAGTTCATAAACTTGTGCAGGCCGCCCAGCTCGGCGATGGTGTCCTCGCCGGGACGCATAGACAGGTGATAGGTGTTGGCAAGCACGATCTGGGCGCCGAGCTGTTTGACGGTCTCGGTAGGAATACCCTTGACGTTTGCCTTGGTGCCCACGGGCATAAAGATCGGCGTCTCGATATCGCCGTGCGGGGTGTGCAGTACGCCGGCACGCGCATGCGTCGTCGGGTCCTCGGCGATCAGGTCGAATTTAAAAAGGCTCTGGTCCATAAACTGGAACTCCTTGGTTGCGGTTCATACGCAAACCATTATACGGGCAACCCGCAAGGAGCACCGACTCGACAGAAACTGGCGCAAAGGGGTCATAGTCGTTTAAGAACGTCCCCAGCGACTACGTCTGGGATCATTTCCAACAGCCAAGGTAGCGCCGATGCTATGGCACCGACAGACACTATGACCCAATCCGAGGGCACGGAAACGACAGGAGCCCCCGCTCGTGACCGCGGGTCGGGGCTGCGACAATGATGTC
>CABVCJ010000073.1 GCA_902496845.1 uncultured Collinsella sp. | reverse complement strand
CGGTATCGGCGGCGGTTCCATCTGCATCACCCGCGAGACCAAGGGCATCGGCCGTGGCCAGGCCACCGCGCTGATCGATGTCTGCCGCGCTCGCGACGAGTACTACGAGGAGACCGGCGTCTACGTGCCCGTGTGCTCCGACGGCGGTATCGTCTACGACTACCACATGACGCTCGCCCTTGCCATGGGCGCCGACTTTATGATGCTGGGCCGCTACTTCGCCCGCTTTGACGAGAGCCCGACCGAGCGCGTCAACGTCAACGGCCAGTACATGAAGGAGTACTGGGGCGAGGGTTCCGCGCGTGCCCGCAACTGGCAGCGCTACGACCTGGGCGGCGCCGCGAAGCTCAGCTTCGTCGAGGGCGTCGACTCCTACGTCCCGTACGCTGGCTCCCTCAAGGACGGCGTGGGCGGCACGCTTTACAAGGTCAAGTCCACGATGTGCAACTGCGGTGCCCTCTCAATCCCCGAGCTCCAGGAAAAGGCACGCCTGACCCTGGTGAGCTCGACCTCAATCGTCGAAGGCGGCGCCCACGACGTTGTCGTCAAGGACTCCCAGCAGTCTGTGTCTTATCGATAAGCGGCTTTTCCAGGCACCGCACCTTGCCGTTCAAACCGTCGCTCGCGTACCAAAGTACGCGTCGCTCCTCTTTCACGGCAATCTGCGGCACTTGGAAAACCCGACCATGCTTGGGCGGGTAACAAATAGCGGTTGATTCACAACCACGTTATTTAGATAAAGCGAGATGCCCGCAAGTCGCAGGCATCTCGCTTGTCGTATTTGCTATTATCAGTCGAGTCAACCTTAGGGTCGGGCGGCTTAGCTTTGTTCGCTACAAGTTCCGCACGCAAAGAAGAGCACTAAATGTGCTCTTCGTCTTGCGCAGGACTGTCCGCAGTAGCGAATAAAGCTAAGCCGCCCGACCCCAGCTAAGATTAAAGGAGCTGATATGTGCGATTGCACAGATCATAAGGACGAGATCCCTGCCTACGACGCGCAGGCCATTGAGTCCAGGTGGATGAAGGCCTGGGAGGACTCCAACCTCTTTGCCGTCGACACCGACGACAGCAAGCCCAAGAAGTATGTGCTCGAGATGTTCCCGTATCCGTCGGGTGACCTGCACATGGGCCACGCGCGCAACTACACCATCGGCGATGCCATGGCCCGTCAGGCCCGCATGCGCGGCTACGACGTGCTGCACCCCATCGGCTTTGACGCCTTTGGCCTGCCCGCCGAGAACGCCGCCATCAAGCACAACACGCAGGCTGCTGCCTGGACGTACAAGAACATGGACCAGGCGCTCGCCACGATGAAGCGCATGGGCTTCTCCTACGATCTGGATCGCATGGTCAAGACCTGCAGCCCCGACTACTACCGCTGGGGCCAGTGGATCTTTGAGAAACTGTGGGAAAAGGGCCTGGTCTACCGCAAGAAGAACCCGGTCAACTGGTGCCCTAACTGCAAGACCGTTCTGGCCAACGAGCAGGTCACCGAGGGCAAGTGCTGGCGCTGCGGCACCGAGCCCGAGAAGCGCGACCTTGAGCAGTGGTACTTCAAGATCACCGAGTACTCCCAGGAGCTGCTCGACGACCTGGAGAAGCTCCCCGGCTGGCCCGAGCGCGTCAAGCAGATGCAGGCCAACTGGATCGGCCGCTCAGAGGGCGCCGAGGTCGACTTTACCCTGTGCGACCAGGATGGCGAGCCCATCGAGGGCGACGAGGGCAAGATCACCGTCTTCACCACGCGTGCCGATACGCTCTTTGGCGTCTCCTTCTTTGTCCTGGCTCCCGAGTACGCCCGTCTGCACGAGCTCGTCGAGGGCACGGAGTACGAGGAGGCCGTGACCAAGATCGTCGAGGACTCCAAGCATATCTCTGCCGTCGAGCGTGCCCAGGGCACTCTCGAGAAGCACGGTGCCTTTACCGGCCGCTACGTGGTGAACCCCGTGAACGGCGAGAAGGTCCCCGTGTGGGTTGCCGATTATGTCGTTGCCGACTACGGCACCGGCGCCGTCATGGCCGTTCCCTGCGGCGACCAGCGCGACTTTGAGTTTGCCCGCAAGTACGACCTGCCGATCGTGCCGATCATCCTGGACGATGACGATCGCGCTGCCGTCGAGGCCAGCGGCGAGACCATCGATACCTTCCATGCCGAGAACGTCGACTGGGATTGCGCTCACGCTGCCGAGGGCACGCTCGTTCAGTCCGGCAAGTACACCGGCATGCGCGGCGGTAAGCACTCCGAGGGCGAGGCTGCCATCGTGGCCGACCTCGAGGCCATGGGCTGCGGTCGTCGCAAGGTCGAGTTCCGCCTGCGCGACTGGCTCATCAGCCGCCAGCGCTATTGGGGCAACCCCATCCCGGCTATCCACTGCGAGCATTGCGGCATCGTGCCCGTGCCAGAGGATCAGCTGCCGGTGACGCTGCCTGAGAACCTGGACCTGGGCGCCGGCGAGACCCTCGCCGAGTGCAAGGACTTCTACGAGACCACCTGCCCGGTCTGCGGCCGTCCGGCCAAGCGTGAGACCGATACCATGGACACCTTCACCTGCTCCAGCTGGTATTACCTGCGCTACACCGACCCGCACAACACCGAGCTGCCCTTCTCCCGCGAGGCGGCCGACCGTTGGATGCCCGTCGATAACTACATCGGCGGCATCGAGCACGCCATTCTGCATCTGCTCTACAGCCGCTTCTTTACCAAGGCGCTGCGCGACCTGGGCCTGCTGAGCGTGGATGAGCCCTTTACCAACCTGCTGTGCCAGGGCATGGTCAAGGACGAGAACGGCGATACCATGTCCAAGTCCAAGGGCAACGTCGTGCCCCCGAGCTCGGTTATCGAGCCCTACGGCGCCGACACCATGCGTCTGGCGATTCTGTTTATCGCCCCGCCCGAGAAGGACTTCGACTGGGATCCCAAGGCCGTCGAGGGCGCCAACCGCTTTATTAAGCGCGCCTGGCGTATCGTGTGGCAGCTCGTCCAGTCGGGTGACGCCAGCGTGGCCTTCGACAAGTCCGTGCTCGACGAGGTCGCGATGAAGCTCTACCGCGAGCGTCACCGCACCATTGCCAAGTGCACCGAGGACTTCGATCGCGGCCAGTTCAACACCGCGATCTCTGCCGTCATGGAGCTCGTCAACGCCGCGAGCGCCTACCTCAACGCCACCGAGGGTGCTGACCGTGACAAGGCCCTGTGCTACGGCGTGGCCAAGGACATTGTGAGCGTCCTGGCGCCCATCTGCCCGTTCTGGGCCGACGAGCTGTGGCACGAGGCACTCGGCTGCGAGGGCAACGCCTACACCGCCGCCTGGCCCGAGTTCGACCTGGCCGAGTCCATCGAGGACACGGTGCAGATCGTCGTCCAGGTACTCGGCAAGGTCCGTGGCCGCATTGACGTGGCCCGCGATGCCTCCAACGAGGAAATGCAGGCTGCCGCCGAGGCTGCTGTCGCCAAGTGGCTCGAGGGCAAGACGGTCGTCAAGGCCATCTGCGTGCCCGGCAAGCTGGTCAACCTGGTGGTCAAGTAAGCACTGCGAGCATAGCTGACGCATAAAAGACGAGGGGCGATCCGATTGGGTCGTCCCTCGTTTTGCATCTGCCCGCCTAGATGCCTGCCGTCAATTGTCCTATTCTTGTGGAGAAGCTGTGGGCGCGCTGACCTGCGAATTTCTTTGACGCTTGCACGTTTTCGCAGGTATTGGTATAGTTTGATTGCAAATGAAGTTGTAATTGAAAGAAGTGGGGTTTCGGCCCCGCTTCTTTTTTGTATGGATGGAGGTGCCGCAATGGTCAAGACCAAGACCGAGCAGGCGATCATCGAAGCGCTCGAGGCCGTCGCTCCCCAGCACGATGTCGATATTGTCGACGTTGAGCTCGTGGGTGCCACCAAGGCCCCCTGCGTGCGTGTGCGTATCGAGGGTGCCGAGGGTCAGAGCCTGTCGCTCAACGACGTCACGGCCAATACCAAGTGGGTCGGCGACGTGATCGAGGAGCTCGACCCCATTTCTTCGAGCTACACGCTCGAGGTGTCGAGCCCGGGTATGGCGCGCCCGCTGCGCCGCCCACGCGACTTTGCCCGCTTTGTGGGCGAGGACTGCGAGCTCACCTCCACCGCCACCGAGGGCCGTCGCAAGTACTCTGGCAAGATTGCCGCCGCGACCGAGGCGAACGTGACCCTCGAGCTCGAGGACGGCGAGTCCGTCACCCTCGATTTCTGTGATGTTAAAAAGTGCAAGTTGAAGCCCACCTATGACTTCAAGCCCGCGAAGGAAGGAAACTAACATGGCAGCATCCGACATGATGTCCGCCCTGATGGAGCTTTGCCAGGAGAGGCACATCGACCAGCTCTACCTGATCGACCGCCTGGAGCAGTCGCTCGCCAAGAGCTATGCCGAGATCTTGCATCTTGAGTGGGGCGCCAAGGTGACCATCGACCGCACCACCGGCAAGATCTACGTCTACCGTCTGGAGCCGATCGACGATTCCATGGACGAGGAGGGCAACTTCACCGAGTTCGAGGAGATCGACGTCACCCCCAAGAACACGAGCCGCATCGCCGCCCAGCACGCCAAGGCCGAGATCAACGCCATCGTGCGCAACTCTGCCCGCGAGCAGATCTACGAGGAGTTCTCCGGACGTATCGGTGACCTCATCAGCGGTACCGTGCTGCAGTCCACGCCTGACTTCACGATCGTCAAGATCCGCGATGGCGTCGAGGCCGAGCTGCCTCATTTTGACCAGCGCCGTTACGAGAACGAGCGCAACGAGCGTCCGATGGGCGAGCGCTACCTGCACAACCAGCACATCAAGGCCGTGATCATCGACGTCCGCGATCCCAACTCCAACCTGCAGCCGGTTCGCGGCGAGCACAGCCGTCCGCCGATCGTCATCTCCCGCACCCACCCCGAGCTCATGCGTCGTCTGTTTGAGCAGGAGGTGCCCGAGATTTATGAGGGCACCGTCCAGATCAAGTCGATCGCCCGCGAGCCCGGCCAGCGCTCCAAGGTCGCCGTCCACTCGCTCGACGACCGCCTGGATCCCGTGGGCGCCTGCGTCGGCCCCAAGGGCAGCCGTGTCCGCGCCGTCGTGGGCGAGCTTCGCGGCGAGCGCGTCGACGTCATCCTGTGGGATGCCGATCCGGCCGTCTACGTCGCCAATGCACTGTCGCCCGCCAAGGTCACCCGCGTCCTCATCGACGAGGAGAAGGCCTACGCCGGCGTCATCGTGCCCGACGACCAGCTTTCGCTCGCCATCGGCAAGGAGGGCCAGAATGCCCGCCTCGCCGCTCGCCTGACCGGCTGGCACATCGACATCAAGTCCGAGACCCTTGCCGCCGACATCCTCAAGAACGTCCCCGTTCACGAGGAGCCCGCCGCCGACCTGATCGGTGACGAGGAGGACGACGACGTCCGTCGCTGCGAGTACGTGTCCGAGGACGGCATTCAGTGCCGCAACCAGGCCCGCCCTGGCTCCCGTTTCTGCGGTGTCCACGACACCGACGCCTTCGATGATGCGGAGGACCTGATCTAGCGCGCGGTCGCGTCGGGCGGGTTCCGGCGCATCTCCCACGCTCGTTCAGTCTCTAGGCACCCAAGGTGCCAGAAAGGGTAGGTGAAGTCATATGGCAAAAGTCCGTGTGTCCACCCTGGCCAAAGAGTTCGGCATGACCTCCAAGGAACTGATGGGTCATCTCGCCGAAATGAAGATTCCCGCTAAGTCCGCTTCCTCCGCCCTGGAGGACGCTTACGTCGCCATGGTCCGCAAGCAGCTCGCCTCGTTGATCGAGGCCCGCGCCAAGGAAGTCGAGGCCGCCAAGCAGGCCGAGGAGGAGGCAGCCGCCGCCGAGGAGGCAGCGCGCGCTGCCGAGGCCGAGCGTGAGCGCATCGCCGCCGAGAAGGCACGCGAGGAGGAGCGCCGCCAGTTCGCCGCCGCCCAGGCCGCCGAGGAGGCCGCCCGCGCCGAGGCCGAGGCCAAGAAGAAGGCCGAGCAGGAGCGCCTTGCCCGCGAGAAGGAGGAGGCTGCCCGCGAGGCCCAGCGCCGCGCCGTCCCCGCTTCCGACTCCGGCTCGCGCTTCCGTTCGCTGCTCGACCAGATCGCCGCACAGGAGACCGTGCTCAAGGAGAAGAAGGACGCCGAGGAGAAGGCCAAGGCCGAGCGCGCCTCCGAGCGCGGCAACCGTCGTGGCGGCAACAACGACCGTCGCGGTGGCCGTCGTAACGATCGCAACGCCTCCGACAACAACTCCGATCGCCACGCCTCCGAGAGCCGTCCGCACAGCCATCGCACCAACGCCAGCAACAACGTCGCTGCCGGCATGGACTTCCCCAACCCCGATAAGCAGGGCAAGGGCAAGAAGCGCAAGGGCGGTCACGGCAACGATGAGGACCACTACAGCCGCATGGCTCGTGAGGCCGAGGAGTACAGTCGCGAGAAGGTGCTCGAGGAGGCTCGCGCCGCCGTCGAGGAGGCCTCTCGCGAGTCGACCGGTCGCCGCAAGAAGCGCAAGGAGAAGCGCGAGCGCGAGGCTGCTAAGGCTCAGGAGGAGCGCAAGATTGAGGAGGCGCTGGCCCAGGGCGTGAACCCCGAGGAGCTCGACGCCATCAAGGTCTCCCAGGGCGTTACCGTCCAGGAGCTCGCCGAGGCGCTCGACGTTCCGGCCAACGACATCATCAAGCGCCTGTTCCTGCTGGGCACGCCGCTCACGATGACGCAGTCCATGTCGAACGACCTCGTGGAGCTCGTCGCCGACGACCTTGGCCGTCAGATCAAGATCATCACCCCCGAGGAGGAGAACACCTTCTCGTTCTACGACGATCCCGCCGACCTTAAGCCCCGCGCCCCGGTCGTCACCGTCATGGGTCACGTCGACCACGGCAAGACGAGCCTGCTCGACGCCATTCGTCACACCGGCGTCGCTGCCGGCGAGGCGGGCGGCATTACCCAGGCCATCGGTGCTTCGCAGGTCATGATCAACGACCGCAAGATCACCTTCATCGATACCCCTGGTCACGCGACCTTTACGGCCATGCGTGCCCGCGGCGCCAAGGTGACCGACATCGTCATCCTGATCGTGGCTGCCGACGACGGCGTCATGCCTCAGACCATCGAGTCGATCAACCACGCCAAGGCCGCCGGCGTCCCCATCGTCGTCGCCGTCAACAAGATCGATAAGCCGGGCGCCAACCCCGACCGCGTGCGCCAGGAGCTCACCGAGTACGGCATCATCCCCGAGGAGTGGGGCGGACAGAACATGTTCGTCAACATCTCGGCCAAGCAGAAGATCGGTATCGACGACCTGCTCGAGACCGTGCTGCTCCAGGCCGACGTGCTCGAGCTCAAGGCCAACCCCGACACCTTTGCCTCCGGTAACGTCCTCGAGGCTAAGCTCGACAAGGGCCGCGGTTCGGTCGCTACCGTGCTGGTGACCCGCGGTACCCTGCACGTGGGCGATACGCTGGTCGCCGGCCTTACCTACGGCCGCGTCCGCGCCATGCTCGATCCCAAGGGCAACGCCGTCACCGAGGCCGGCCCCTCCGACGCCGTCGAGATCCTGGGCCTGCAGTCCGTGCCCAACGCCGGTGACGAGTTCCGCGTGTTCGAGGATGAGCGCGAGGCTCGCGCCCTGGCCGATGAGCGTTCGCTCAAGGCCCGTATCGAGGAGCAGAGCCGCGTGAAGCACGTCACGCTCGAGAACCTCTTCGAGACCATCGCCGACGCCGAGGTCAAGGAGCTCAACCTGATCATCAAGGCCGACGTCCAGGGTTCCATCGAGGCCCTTCAGGACTCGCTCGACAAGATGGATCAGTCCGAGGTCCGCATCAACACGATCCACTCCGCCGTCGGTGCCATCAACGAGACCGACGTCGTCCTGGCCGACGCCTCCAACGCCATCATCATCGGCTTTGGCGTGCGTCCCGACGGCAAGGCCCGCTCCGCCGCCGAGCGCGAGGGCGTCGAGATTCGTTGCTACGACGTTATCTACAAGTGCCTCGAGGAGCTCGACGCTGCCCGCATCGGCATGCTCAAGCCCACCGAGGTCGAGGTCTCCACGGGTACCGCGACCGTCCTGGACACCTTCAAGGTGCCCAAAGTCGGCATCGCCGCCGGTGTCCGCGTCGAGGAGGGCGAGATCGCCGCGACCGATTCCGTGCGCCTGGTGCGTGACGGCATTGTGGTCTTCAACGGCAAGATTGCCTCGATGCGCCACTACAAGGACGAGGCCAAGAGCCTCAAGAGCGGTTCCGAGGGCGGCATTGGCCTGGAGAACTTCCAGGACATCAAGCCCGGCGATCAGATCGAGGGTTACCGCATCGACCAGGTTGCCCGTACCGAGTAGGGGGTAGCGCTATGAAGCAAACGCAGGCAACCCGCCGTTTGGGCGAGCAGCTTCGCGAGAAGCTTGGTTATATCCTGCTCTTTGAGGTTTCCGATCCGCGTCTCGACCTGGTCACCCTGACTGCGGTCGAGGTCGCGGTGGACCGTTCGTTCGCACGCGTGTACGTGTCGTGCGATGCGAGCCGCTACGATGAGGTCATGGAGGCGCTTGCCAGCGCCAAGGGCCGTATTCGCAGCCTGTTGGCTCGCTCGCTCGATTGGCGCGTCACGCCCGAGCTCGATTTTCGCATCGATCGCTCGACCGATGA
>CABVCJ010000072.1 GCA_902496845.1 uncultured Collinsella sp. | reverse complement strand
AGGTCCCCGCTGCCGTCTCGGCCTGGCTCGACGCCGCCCATGCCAAGGGCTTTAAGCTGTGCATGGTGTCGAACAACTGGCATCGCGACCAGGTCATGAGCTCAGCACGCGAGCTGGGGCTTGAGGCCATCAGCCATGCCATGAAGCCTGCACCGTTTGCTCTCAAGGCCGGTCTTAAGCGCTTGGGCGCCACGGCCGATGAGGCTGTGCTGATCGGTGACCAGCTGTACACGGACGTGTGGAGCGGTAACTTTGCCGGCGTCGACACGATCTTGGTAAAGCCACAGGCAACTCAGGACCTGTGGTATACGCAGATCTTCCGTATCTTTGAGCGCCGGGCCCTGCGCGACCTTCCCTGCGAGGAATAGGTTTCGTCATGTCCCAGCACACCAAGCACGGCTGCGACCATATCTTCTTTATCGGGTTTTTGGGTGCGGGCAAATCGACGCTCGCACGCAACGTGGGCACGATGTTCAAGCGTCGGTTTATCGATACCGACCGCCTGGTCGTGCGTCGTTGCGGCAAATCGGTAACCGAGATTTTTGAGACCGAGGGCGAGGAGCGTTTTCGCGAGCTCGAGACTTCGGCGCTCCGTTCGCTCCAAAGCGAGCGCAGCTTGCTGGTTTCGTGCGGTGGCGGCATTGTCGAGACACCGGTCAATATCGAGCTCATGCACCAGATGGGTACCTGTGTGTACCTCGAGGGCGATTTTGAGGATTCGATGCGCCAGATCCGCCGCTCCGACACGCGTCCCGATTTCCGCTCGCCCGAGCACGCGGCGCTGCTCTTTGAGCATCGTCGTCCGTTGTATCGTCAAGCTGCCGATCTTACCCTCGATATTCGCAACAAGTCCTTCGAGGACGTTTCCTACCTTTGTGCCGAGATGCTTTTGGAGCGTGGACTGCTATGATTCGCCGTCAACTTATCAATTTCCAAAACCGCAGTGTCGATGTCCGCGTCGGATTGGGCGCGTTCGAGGAGCTGTCGCGCATGTTTGCCTCGGCTGTGGGCAAACCCAAGCGGGCGATGGTGGTTTGGAACAGCGCCACATCCGAGCGTTTTGGCGAGGTTGTCGAGCATGCGCTGATCGACGCCGGTTTTGCCGTGTCGCCGCTTGTCCTCGAGGTTTCGCCTGCCGGTGCTACGCTGGCCGATGCCGATATCGTTTTTGGCGCCCTGTCGGCTAACGGCATTACCTGCGACGATCTCGTTGTCGCTGTCGGCGACACGGCGACCTGCTCGGTCGTTTGCTGGTGTGCCAATCAGTGGTGCGGTCGCACCGAGTGCGCCTTGCTGCCGACGACGTTCGACGCCATGCTCACGGTCGCGACGACCATGAAGCCACTCGTCGCCTCGTCGGCGAATGCGCTTCCCGCTATCGCGTTCCGTCCCGAGCCGGGCTTGGTCGTGTGTGACCTCGACCTTGTTCGCGAAGCGGACCCCGAGGACCTCAAGCTCGGTTATGCGGTACTTGTTGGCACCATGCTTTCGAGCAGCAAGTCCCGTTGGAATCAGTTTACTGAGACCGTCCCCGAGATTCTTGTCGGCGAGGAGGTCGCGCTCGTCAATGCCGTTCAGTGGTCCCAGACTGCGCGCAAAGACGTGCTCATGGCCACGAACCCGAGCGCTCGCCATGCGCTCGATTTTGGCAAGACGGGGGAGCGTACCCTGCGCGCCTGCTTGGGCGATGCCGCTTCGCAGGTCCCTGCCTACCAGCTGTTGTCCGAAGGTATGCGCTTTGAGGCGCGCCTAGCACATGATGCCTGCGACTTCGATATCGATTACGTCTTTGAGGTCGATGACTGCCTGGAGGACTTTGGTATCGAGGAGTTTGCCTTCGATCTGGAGCCCGCCGCATATATCGAGGAGTTCCGCAGGCAGCAGTTTGTCCGCTCAAACCGCAGTATGTTGCCGCTGCCCGCGGCACCTGGCGCCATTCGTCTAACGAGCGTTGAGGACGAGGTTCTTGAGCGCCATGCTCACGCCTACTTGGCTTCTCGCAAAGAACTTCTCTAAGTTTTATTGACATCCATCGTCTTTCGTATCATGTTGAGGGACGGGTTTTCAATCGGTTGCGGATCGCGTGCGAATCCGCCTTTCGATCGAGGCCCGTCCCGCTTTAATGAGGACAACAAGAAAGGAATCTGCATGTCTGAGTTTGCTGCCGGTCCTGCCGGTCGTATCGAGCGTGTCCGTGCCCTGATGGCCGAGCGCGGCTACGACGCCATCGTCGTGCGCGACGAGGCCAACCTCCGTTGGCTCACGGGCGTGAAGGGCGTCTTCGACTACACCTTCGAGTTCCCGCACGCCGCGTTTATTACGGCCGATCAGTGCCTGTTCCACACCGACTCGCGCTATCTCAACAGCTTTGAGGAGAACACGCCCGCCGGCAGCCCCTGGGTCTACGACATGGACGAGGGCACCATCCCCGGTTGGGTCGCCGGCAAGATCGCGGCTAACAAGTGCCGTGTCTGCGCCGTCGAGGACGACATGCAGATTAACTTCTACCAGGGTATCCAGCGTGGTTTGGAGGACCGCTCCGTCGCCTGTATGCTGCCGCTGATGCACGACGACATCCGCAAGATGCGCGCCATCAAGGATGCCGAGGAGATCGAGCTCATGCGCCATGCGCAGTCGATCACCGATGCCGCCTTCCAGCACATGCTCGGCTTTATTAAGCCCGGTATGACTGAGAAGCAGGTTCGCAACGAGCTCGAGAACTTTATGTTCGCCAACGGCGCCGACAGCCTGGCCTTCGGCTCCATCGTGGCGAGTGGCCCCAATACCGCCAACCCGCATGCCGTCCCGAGCGACCGCGTGATCGAGAAGGGCGACTTCGTCCTCATGGATTACGGTGCGGGCTACTGCGACTACCGCTCCGACATGACGCGCACTGTCGTGATGGGCGAGCCCACCCAGGAGCAGCTCGACCTGTACGCGCTCGTGCGCCGCACCCATGAGGAGTGCGTCGCCGCTATCCATCCGGGCGTCGAGGGCAACGACATTTTCAAGCTTTCCAAGAAGATCATCGGCGATGCCGGCTATGGCGATTACTACAACCATGGTCTGGGCCACGGCGTGGGCATCGACATCCACGAGCTGCCTAACTTCAACCGCAGCAAGAACATCATCGAGGTCGGCTCGGTTATCACCATGGAGCCCGGCGTCTACCTGCCCGGCGTGGGCGGCGTGCGCCTGGAGGACTACGGCGTCGTCACCGAGAACGGCTATGAGCCCTTCACCAAGACCTCGCACGACCTGCACATTATCGATTGCTAAACCATCCATTTGGGTTTTTGGAGGCGGGGCGTCCGGATCGATTCGGGCGTCCCGCGTTCTCTTTTTATGCGCTCGCCGCAGCCGCCGTCTGCAAGTGTATAATTTCGCTCGTATGTAATTTGGACGTTTGTGCGTCTAGCCAATAACAAGAAAGGTCGCTATGCCTACTATCTCTACCGCCGACTTCAAGAACGGCCTCGGTCTCCGCATTAAGGACAAGGTCTACACCATCGTCGAGTTCCAGCACGTCAAGCCGGGCAAGGGCGGCGCTTTCGTGCGCTACAAGACCCGCGACATCAAGAGCGGCCGCGTCGTCGAGAACACCTGCAACGCCGGCACCAAGTTCGAGAGCGTCATGCTCACCACCCGTGAGTTCCAGTACCTCTACAACGACGGCGCCGACTACATCTTCATGGATAACGAGTCCTACGAGCAGGTTCCCGTTCCCGAGGATATGGTGGGCGAGAACGCCAAGTGGCTGCGCGAGAATGACACCTGCCAGCTGCTCTTCGCCGACGACGAGCTCATGGGCGTGACCCCGCCGATGTTCATCGAGACCACCATCGTCCAGACCGACCCGGGCTTCAAGGGCGATACCGTCCAGGGTTCCACCAAGCCGGCCACCATCGACACCGGCGCCGTCATCCAGGTCCCCATGTACCTCAACGAGGGCGAGGTCATCAAGGTTGACACCCGCGACGGCAAGTTCGTCTCCCGCGTCTAGCAACCAACTCTTCTAGGAGGACTCATGCCCCAGGAAATCAAGATTGACGGCATCGGCATTTCGCCCGATGTTCTGACCGCCATCGTCTCGCGCGCCGTCACGGATGTCGAGGGCATCGCCTCCGTGGGCGTCAAGGACCTTGCCACCAACCTTGTCTCCATGATGTTTTCGTCCAAGGCCCCGGCTTCCGAGCCGGCGGTCGAGGCCGAGGTCATCGGCGACAAGCTCGCACTTACCGTGCGCGTCGTGGTGTTCTTTGGCTATCCGTTCAAGAAACTCGCCGAGGCCGTTCGCGCCGCCGTGGTCGCCGCCATCGACGCCCAGGTGGGCGTCGAGGTCGAGCGCGTTGACGTTTGCATCGATGGTCTCGTTTTCCCCAAGGAGTAACCTTTGAGCCTTAAGGTTTATCGCGGGCGTACGCTTGCCCGCAGTCAGGCGCTGCAGCTGCTGTTCCAGGCCGAGGCCACGGACAGCCCGCTCGAGCGCGTCCTCGAGGGCGATTTCCTGATCTCGAAGGGTCCCCTCGACCCCTATGCGCTGGAGCTGTGCCGCGGTGCCTACGAGCACATCGACCGCATCGACTGCGCCCTGCGCTCCGTCGCTAAGAACTGGGATCTTATGCGCATGCCCGGCGCCGACCGCAATTTGCTGCGTATTGCCGTCTACGAGATGCGCTTCCTCACCGACGAGGAGGTCTCCGACGCCATCGTGATCAACGAGGCCGTCGAGCTTGCCAAGGCCTATGGCACTGATCAGTCCGCGTCTTTTGTCAACGGCGTGCTGGGCAAGATCGCTCGTAGCGAGGAGCTGCCGGGCGAGGACCTGTATCAGGAGCTGCTGGCCGAGGACCGTGCGCGCGAGGAGGCCCAGGCCGCCGAGGCTGCCGCCAAGGTTGCCGCCGCTCAGGCTGCGGCCGGCGTTCTCGACGAGGATGCTGAGGTCACCGAGGCCGAGACCGGTACCGTCGAGGAGTAGCCATGCCAGAGGGTTCCGTCCGCAACTTCGACGAGATTTCGGACCGCTTGGACCAGATCATCGCGACCGTTCGATCCAAGGATACGTCCCTGGAGCGGTCGCTCGATCTGTTTGACGAGGCGATTGAGCTGGGTTCCCGTGCGGTCGACATGGTCGATAAGTTTGAGCTGACGCCTCGCGAGGCCGATAAGCTCGAGCAGGAATACGATGAGGATGCGGCAAATGAATCCAAGGATAGCCAGGCCGCGTCTCCGGATACGAATGGTTGATGGCATTCATGAAACGCGTGCGTCTTGATGACGAACTGATTTCACAGGGCATCTGCGCCGATCGCGCGGATGCCCTTCGCACTCTTATGGCCGGCTTGGTCTCAAGCGGCGGCGAGCGTTTGACCTCGCCGGGCCTTAAGGTAACGCCCGGGTTGCCGTTGCACGTGAAGGGTCGTATTCCCTATGTGGGGCGCGGCGGGCTCAAGCTCGAGGGCGCACTCGATTCGTTTGGGATTGATCCGACGGACCTTGCTTGCCTCGATGTGGGCTGTTCTACGGGCGGCTTTACCGATTGCCTGCTCAAGCGTGGCGCCGCCACGGTCGTTTCGGTTGATGTGGGTCGCGCCCAGTTTGATTGGTCGCTGCGCCAAGACGATCGTGTGACGCTCCACGAGCGAACGAATGTGACGCAGTTGCCCGAGCTCGGCTACGGTGGCGCTATCGACCTGGCCGTGTGCGATGTGTCGTTTACGAGTATCGCGAATATCATCGACGCCGTGCTGGCGTGCCTGAAGCCTTCGGGTTCGTTTTGCACGCTCGTAAAGCCGCAGTTTGAGGCGCCGGCTGCGCTGGTGGGCGAGGGCGGTATCGTGACCGACCCCGCCGTCCGCCGCGATACGCTCGTGGCGGCGATTGAACTCTTTGCCGCCAAGGGCCTGTTCCCGCGCGATGTGTGCGTGTCGCCTATTCATGGCGCCAAGGGCAACGTCGAGTTTTTCCTGTACGGCACGAGGTTTGCCCCCGGCGAACGCACTGACGATGAGCTGCAATCCCAGGTATCGGTTTTGAGCGAGAAAGCGGCAACGCTATGAAGGTCTTTCTGGTTCCCAATTACTACAAGCAAGAGGCCGTCGAGAGCGGCCTGATGCTCGAACTTTGGCTTTCGCGCCAGGGCTACGAGGTCGCATGGGCGGCCGACCAGCGCTCCAAGATCCAGAGCACGCCCGATGTTGACGATGCCGACTTGGTTATCACGCTCGGCGGCGACGGCACACTGCTGCGCGCTGCCCGCATTCTCAACTACCGCGAGATTCCCATTTTGGGTCTTTCCTATGGCCACCTGGGCTTTTTGACGGCGGCCAGTCCCGAGGAGCGCGACATTTTACAGGTTGTGAGCGATGCCCTGTCCGGTGAGCTCCATGTGAGCCGCCGCGCCACCATCGCCGCCGATATCGTCTCGGTGCGCGAAGACGGCACGAAGGATGTCGTGCGCACGTTTGCCCTCAACGATATGGCGCTTACGCGCGGCCCCCTGTCCGATATGGTCGAGTTCGATATCACGGTGTCCGGCCATCATATCGACCGCCTGCGCGGTGACGGTGTCGTCGTTTCGACAGCGACCGGCTCCACCGGCTACGCGCTTTCCGCCGGCGGCCCTATCGTCAGCCCCGATTACACGGGCATGGTATGCGTGCCCATCGCTCCGCATACCATTCAGGCTCGCGCCTTTTTGACCTCGCCGAGCGATGTCGTCGAGATCTTTATGTCCAATGACCGCCCGAGCGTGCCGGCGATCGCCATCGATGGACAGTTTATTACCTGCGATGGCACGGTCGAGAGCGTGGCTGTGCGTCGCGGTCCCGGCGATGTGCTGCTGCTGGATTACGGCCCCGAGAGTTTCTATAACTCGGTGAGCCGCGTGTTCTACGGAGTGCGTCATGATCGATGAGCTGCAGGTTTCCAACATTGCGCTCATTCGTGAGGCGACGTTGGTTCCGAGCGCGGGTCTAACGGTTCTGACCGGAGAAACCGGCGCCGGTAAGACCGCGCTGCTCTCGGCGCTTAAGCTCATTTTGGGCGAGCGCGCGGATTCGTCGACGGTGCGCGAGGGCGAGGCGCTTGCCAGCGTCGAGGCACGTCTGTTTGATGGACCGCACGACACGGAGGGCTTCACCGTGCAGCGCAGCCTTTCTACCGAGGGTCGCAGCCGCGTAAAAATTGACGGCCGCATCGCCAGTGTGCGCGAACTTTCGGAGTGTGTCGGCGTGATGGTGGATCTTTGCGGCCAGCACGAGCACCAGCGCCTCCTCGACCCGGCGCATCATGTTGCCATGGTCGATGCCTGGGCAGGCCGCCCGGCACTCGAGGCGCTTGAGCACTACCGTGCTTGCTTTAAAGCCTCGCGCGCGGCCGCAAAGGAGGTCCGTCGCGTCGAGGAGGCATCGCGTGCGCAGGGGAGTCGCGTTGAGGAGGCGCGCTTCGCCCTGGAGCGCATCGTCGAGGTCGACCCCAAGCCGGGCGAGTACGAGGAACTCGAGGAGCTGCTGCCGCGCTCCGAGCATGCCGAGGTGTTGGTGGCTACGGCCAACGATGCCCATACATCGCTTGCCGCCGAAGGGGGAGCGCTCGATGCCGTGAACAGTGCCGTGGCGGAGCTCTCCCGTATGGCTACTGTCGATCGCAAGCTGGGCGACATTGCCGATGCACTTTCGGATGCCTGTATCTCACTTGAGGATTGTGCCAGCGAGCTGCGTGCCTATCGCGATGGGGTCGCCTTCGATCCGCGTGAGCTGGCTCGTATGCGCGAGCGCTATTCCGATCTTAAGGGCCTGCTGCGTCAGTGGGGGCCCACCATGGATGATGTCTTTGCCATGCGCGACCGCTCACAAGAGCTGTTGTCCCTGGTCGATGATGGCGATGAGCGGATCAAGAAGGCACGCGAGGCACTCGGGAGCGCCGAACGCGAGCTTTTTGCTGCTGCTAAGGCACTTAAGCGCGCACGCAATACCGCAGCCCCGCGTTTTTGTCACGAGGTTGGCCGTCAGATGGCGCGCCTGGAGATGGGCGGCGCCGAGCTCGTTTGGGAGTCGCGCGATCTTCCGCGTGCCGAGTGGACGCCGGCGGGCCCTTCGAGCTATGAGCTTTTGTACCGCAGCGGTGCCGGATTGACGCCGCGCCCCCTGCGCCGCATTGCGTCGGGCGGCGAGCTGAGCCGCGTCATGCTGGCGAGCAAGGTCGTTCTCGGTAACGCGGACGGCGTGGATACGCTGGTGTTCGACGAGGTCGATGCCGGTGTCGGCGGCTCTACAGCACGTGCCCTCGCGAGCGTGCTGGCAGATCTCGCCGCTACGCATCAGGTGATTGTCGTAACTCACCTGGCGCAGGTTGCGGTCATGGCCGACAAGCACTACGTGGTGAGCAAAGAGCCCGGCGACGTTCCCCAGACGCATCTGGATGAGGTGACCGGGGACGCCCGCATCGCAGAGATCGCCCGTATGCTGAGTGGCGATCAATCTGAGGCAAGCCTGGCACATGCCAAGCAGATGTTGGAAGAGGCTCGAGGTTAGAACGGGCTGACAGCGTTGGCGGGGACAAAATATCAGCAATTGTTGCACCGCCACTTGCTTGTCTGGCCCGACCGTCAAAAACTATGCCGGTTTACTACGATGAATCGGCGTAGCTCGAGCACAGCTAAAATTGTAAAAAGAAAACCGCAGGTAGAACCCCTGCGGTTTTCTTTTAAAACACGATGTGGTCGCATATTCCGATTTCATCGTAGTAAACCGGCATAGTTTTATCGGAACGGTACATAACGTCCCCTGATAAAACCTACTCCACGACCTTATCCGGCTGGATGAGCTCCTCGTAGTAGCTGATATGCTCGCGGGCGTCTTCAATCTCGGGCAGCAGGAAGTTGTAGATAACCTCGATTATCATCGTGGCACTCATCTTGGAGAACGCAAAGTCGCCCGTGGTGAGCAGTGCCTCGTGGTTCACAGTATTAAAGGTGTAGTCTGCCAGGCGAGCAAGCGGGGACTTGCTGTCGCTGCTG
>CABVCJ010000071.1 GCA_902496845.1 uncultured Collinsella sp. | reverse complement strand
GGTGTCGGCCACGGCAACGGCCGGAACCGAAAACTCACGGGCAAACGCAACGAGCTCCGAGGTGCTGGAGTTAACGGACAGTGCCGTCACCTGCAGTCGATCGGCGTGCTGACGGCATACATCGAGTGCCTGCGTACCGATAGAGCCCGTACAACCCAGGATGGCAACGCGAAGGCGTCCATCGGGGCCATACGTCGTCTGAAAGGCCATTACAGCACGCCTCCGATCATCAAAAGCAGCTGCGCGGTAATGCAGCCAAAGATAAGCGAGTCGCTACGATCGAGCATGCCGCCATGGCCCGGAATAAGGTTGCCAGAATCCTTGACGCCCACGCCACGCTTGATGCGTGACTCGATGAGGTCACCGATAACGCCCAGGATGGACACAACCACGCCGCAAAGCAGCGCATAGGGCAAGCTCAGCTTATAGAAATGCGTCGCCCACAAAATAAGCCAGATAAGAACCGAGCCCAAGATGCCGCCGACAAAGCCCTCCCAGCTCTTTTTGGGAGAGATCTTGGGGACCATCTTGTGCTTGCCGATACGACTGCCCACGATGTAGGCAAACGAATCGGAGACCCAGAGAGACGCGCAGACACCCACCGAAAGCAGGGCGCCGGCAAAACCGGGCACGGCATCGCGCAGCAGTACGATAGCCGACAGCATAAATCCGGTGTAGATGGGACCCATGAGCGTCACAGCTACATCGGATATGCGGGTACGCGCCGACCAGACATACCAAATACCCACCGCAAGCATCAGAGCAAAAAGCAGGGCATTCAGCAGCAGCGAGTCGCCCAGCGCCGAGAGCGGAAAGAGCACGGCGGCAGCGATACCCAGGCGCTCGTTGGCAACTTTGCCATCAAGCTTCGTCATGCGGAAAAACTCAAAGCAGCACAGGCCGCTCATGACGGAGACGAAGATGGCGGTGGGAACGATACCCAAAACCAGGCAGAGAATAAATACGACGGCGTAGACGATACCTGCGGCGGCACGGGTAATAAAGCCGGCAAGCCACGAAGTCGCGGCCGCGCCGCTCTTGGCGGCAGGCGCCTTGGGAGCAGACGCCTTGGGACGATCGGACACGATTAAGCCTCCTCGGTCTTGCTCAGTCCACCAAACCTACGGTCGCGGCCCTGATAGGCCAAAATGGCGTTGACAAGACCCCAACGATCAAAGTCGGGCCAATAGGTATCGGTGACATAAAACTCGGAATAGGCAACCTGCCACAGCAGATAGTTCGAAAGGCGAAGCTCGCCGGAGGTTCGAATCACAAGCTCAGGATCGGGTAGCCCAGCGGTATACAGGTGCGAAGCAACCATATCATCGTCGATAGCGGCCGGATTGATCTTTCCGGCAGCGGCATCGAGAGCGATCTGACGGACAGCACGGGTGATCTCGGCACGGGCTCCGTAGTTGACGGCAAGTGCCAGCGTCATGCCGGTATGGTCGGCACACTCGGCAAGACCTCGCTCAAAGACATCGCGGGTCTTCTTGGGCAGTGCGGAAATATCGCCCAAAAAGACAACGCGCACGTTTTCGCGCTTAAGCAGCGGCAGCTCATCGATAAACGTCTTAGCAAACAGATGCATTAAAACGTTGACCTCATGCTGCGGACGATTCCAGTTTTCGGTGGAAAACGCATAGGCCGAAAGGACGTCGACGCCCAAACGCACGCATGCGGTAATGATCTCGCGCAGGGAGACGATACCGGCCTTGTGTCCCTCGGTGCGGGCAAGACCGCGCGCCGTGGCCCAGCGACCGTTACCGTCCATGATGCACGAAATATGATGCGGAATCTTATTGAGGTCAAGGTCGGAAAAACCGACGCCCGCAGGGGCGTCGGCAAAGTACTCGACCAGTTTGTTCTCGTCGTATTGCACCTTAGATCTCCATGACCTCGGCTTCTTTTTCCTTCAGAAGCTCCTCAACCTTGGCAACATACTCATCGGTATACTTCTGGACCTTGGCCTGCTCGCGACGGACATCGTCCTCGGTGAGCTCTTCGTCGCGCTCGAGCTTGTTGTTAAAGTCGCGACGGATGTTGCGAATGGAGACCTTGGCCTGCTCGGCATACTCGCGGCACTCCTTGACGAGCTCGCGACGACGCTCCTCGGTGGGAGCCGGGAACGGCAGGCGCACGACGGTACCGTCAGTGTTGGGAGTAATGCCCAGATCGGAAGCGCTGATAGCCTTCACAATTGCGTTGACGAGCGCCTTGTCCCAGGGCTCGATGAGCAGCATGTGGGCCTCGGGAGTCTTAACGGCGGCAACCTGGGTAACCGGCGTGGGAACACCGTAGTAATCGACCGAAATGTCGGAAAGAATGTTGGCGTTAGCGCGGCCGGTACGAACCTTGGAGAAGTTGTGCTTGAGGGACTCGAGCGACTTGTCCATGTGGACGGTGATGTTCTCTGCCATGCTTAATCCTCCTGATAGACGAGCGTGCCGACGGGCTCACCCGAAAGCGCGCGCTTGACGGTGTCCTCGCCATCGATGTTGAGGACCAAAATCGGCATACGGTTATCCTGGCACAGTGCCGTAGCCGTGGAATCCATAACCTGCAGACCGCGGACGAGAACCTCGTGATAGGTAATCTTGTCAAAACGGACGGCATCAGCGCACTTGACGGGATCCTTGTCGTAGATGCCGTCAACCTTGGTGGCCTTAATCAGAATCTCGGCACCGATCTCGCAGGCACGAAGAGCCGCGGCGGTGTCGGTCGTAAAGTACGGATTGCCCGAACCGGCGGCAAAAATAACGACGTTGCCCTTGGAAAGGTGGTTGATGGCGCGACGGCGAATATAGGGCTCGCAGATCTCGTTCATCTGGATAGCGCTCATCACGCGGCAGGGAACATCGTTGTGCTCAAAGGCATCCTGCAGGGCGAGCGCATTCATAACGGTTGCAAGCATGCCCATGTAATCGGCCTGGGCGCGCTCCATACCACCGGCAGCGCCGGCCATGCCGCGGAAAATGTTGCCGCCGCCGACAACGACGCCGACCTCATGACCAACGGCGAGCAGCTCCTTGACCTGCTTGGCAAGATGATCAGTAATCTTGGGGTCGATACCATAGTGGCCGTCGCCCATCAGTGCTTCGCCGGAAAGCTTCAGAAGCACGCGTTTATATCGGATGTCGGACAAAGCGATCCTCCTTTAATTAGACTCTCAATATGATAGCAAAGGCTCTGATAAGAGCCATGAAAAAGCAGGCTGTGAGTAAAACCCACAGCCTGCTCATTACCAGCTACAAGAGCTTATTTACTCGCCACGGACCAGACGGTCGAAGGCAACGACGGTAATGGTATCGCCGAGCTCCTTGGAGACCTGCTCAGCGTACTTCTTGATAGTGAGGGAGCTGTCCTTGATGAACTCCTGCTCGGTGAGCACGGACTGCTTGTAGAACTTCTCCAGACGGCCAACAGCCATCTTCTCCTGGATAGCCTCGGGCTTGCCGGACTCGGCGGCCTGAGCCATGTAAATCTGCTTCTCGTGCTCGACGGTCTCAGCCGGAACCTGATCGCGGGTAGCGCAGATCGGGGCGACGGCGGCAACCTGAAGGGCGACGTCGTGAGCGAAGGTCTTGAAGGAGTCGGCCTGAGCGGTCTCGGCCTTCTCGAAAGCGAACTCGACGAGGACGCCGATCTTACCACCCATGTGGATGTAAGAAGCGAGGGCGCCGTTCTCGGCCTTGCGGGCGGCGAAACGAGAGATCTTCATGTTCTCGCCCATGATGTGAATCATCTCGGTGAGCTCGGAGGAAACGGTCTCCTCGCCCATCGGCTTCTCGAGCAGAGCGTCGACGTCAGCAGGCTCGGTGGTAGCGACAACCTCGGCGACCTTGGAAGCAAAGCCGGTGAACTTGGCGTTGGAGCCGACGAAGTCGGTCTCGCAGGAGAGCTCGAGCAGAGCGCCGGTCTTGCCATCCTCGGAGACGAACGCGGCGACAGCGCCCTCGTTGGTCTCACGGCCAGCCTTCTTGGCAGCCTTGGCGAGGCCGTTCTTGCGCAGAACGTCGACGGCGGCATCCATGTCGCCGTCAGCCTCGACGAGAGCCTTCTTGCACTCCATCATCGGGGAGTCGGTCATCTCGCGGAGCTGCTTGACCATAGCGGCGGTAATCTGGGCCATTGTGGTTCCTTTCAAAGAGATGAAAAAGACTTAAATAGGACTGATTTACTCGGCCTTGGGCTCGGCGGCCATCTCGGCCTCGGAGACCTGCTCCTTGCCGGAGCCAGCGAGGCAGGCGTCAGCCATGAGCTCGCACATAAGGGTGACAGCGGAGATGGCGTCATCGTTGCAGGGGATGCCGTACTCGACCTCGTCGGGATCGGAGTTGGTGTCGATCAGGGCGACGACGGGGATGTTCAGGCGCTGGGCCTCCTTGATGGCGTTCTCCTCGCGCTTGGTGTCGATGACGAAGAGAGCCTGGGGCAGACCCTTCATGTCGCGGGCGCCACCGAGGTTGGTCTGGAGCTTAGCGAGCTCCTTACCGAGCACTGCCTGCTCCTTCTTGGGCAGGACTGCCATGCGACCGTCCTCGACCATGGCCTCGAGCTCCTCCATGCGGTTGATGCGGGAGCGAATGGTGACGAAGTTGGTCAGCATACCGCCGAGCCAACGCTGGTTGATGTAAGGCATGTTGGCGCGCTCGGCTGCGTTCTTGACGGCCTCCTGAGCCTGCTTCTTGGTGCCGACGAACAGCACGTTGCCGCCCTTGGCGACGTTCTTGACGAAGGTGTAGGCCTGGTCGGCGTCAAGGATAGTCTGCTTGAGGTCGAGGATGTAGATGCCGTTGCGCTCACCGAAGATGAACGGCTTCATCTTAGGGTTCCAGCGACGGGTCTGGTGACCGAAGTGGCAGCCGGCCTCGAGCAGGGTGCGGATATTAATCTTGGTAGCCATATTAAACCTCCTGTGGTTTGCCTCCGCGCGGGGTCATCCTCCAAAACCAACCCGGACATGTGCTACCAAAGCCCGGGCACCACGGTATGAAGTAGCCGCGCGTGCGTGATAAAAACCTGTTGCCGTGAAGCAACCCGATGAATGATAGCAGGATTGCCTCTTCCTGCCAACCCGCAATCAAAACCACACACCTCGGTGCGGCGCGGGAGGCCCTTCTCCTACTCGCCGCGGGGGTGGGCCTGACTCACAGCGCGTTTGAGTCGGTCGGGCGTGAGATGCGTATAGATCTGCGTCGTGGACAAGCTCGCATGCCCCAACAGCTCCTGAACCGAGCGCAGATCCGCGCCGCCCTCGAGCAGGTCGGTCGCAAATGTGTGACGCATCGCATGCGGGGCGATGTCGGCAGGAATGCCGGCAAGTGCCGCAAGCATATGAAACCGCCTCCTGAGCATGGCGGCACTCATGCGGTTTCCGCGCGCCGAGATAAACAGCGGATGCACGCCGTTCGCACTATCGACAAGCTTTGACTGCACAAGGAGCTGTGGCCTCCCCTCCTCAATATAGCGGCGAGTCGCCTCGAGAGCGCGCCGATAGAGGGGCACGATCCGCTCCTTGCTCCCCTTGCCCCAAAGTCGCAGCGTTCGCTCTGACCAAGCAATGGACTCCACGTTGAGCGCCGCGAGCTCCGAGATTCGCGCGCCGGAGGCATAGAGCAGCTCGAGCATCTCCGCATCACGCAGCCCCGCAGGCGTCGAGGTGTCGGGGGTCTTGAGCAACGACTCGACTTGCCGGGTCGTCAGCACGCCGGGAAGATCGCGCGGCAGCTTGGGCGAGGATATCGCCGAGACCGCATCGCCTTCAACGATTCCCTCGGCAGCCATCCACCGATAGAGCGAGCGAATGGCAGACAGATGTGCCGCAAGGGTCCGAGCCGCCACCTGGCCACGCGACAGCTCGGCCAAATAGGAGCGAACGGTCCGCACGTCGGCGGCGCGAGCGTCGATGCCCTCGCGGTCGCACCACGCGGCGAAGCGCTCGAGCCGCGAGGCGTAGGCGGTTACCGTATTGGGGGCAAGCCCTTCGACACGTGCGATATAGGCGATAAACGAGTCGACGGCATCGTACAGGTCAAAGGCTATGACCTCTCGCCTCCAAACAGATCGGAGCGTGTTTCCAGATAGGCGTCCAAGGCCTTGAGGGCGCGATCCGCATAGGCCCGGTAACGATCGCGCTTGCTGCGACGCTTACCGTCCTCGAGCGGCGGCACGAGCCCAAAGTTAACGTGCATGGGCTGATAGCCCACCGTAGCCGGATCGGTCGCATACCCCACGAGCGCGCCCAGGGCGCCCACGCGCGGCAGCTCGACGCCCGCGGCACCGATAGCCTCGGCATAGGTGTTGAGCGCGGCGAGCAGACCCGTCGCCACGGCCTCCATGTACCCCTCGGTACCGGTAATCTGGCCGGCAAGGCGCACGCTCGTGCCGGGCACGGCAAAGGTGCCGTCGAGCACGTGCGGAGCATCGACAAAGGTGTTGCGGTGCATGACGCCGTAGCGGAAGAACTCGGCGTTCTCCAGGCCGGGAACCATATGGAAGACGCGCTTCTGTTCGCCAAAGGTCAGGTTGGTCTGGAAACCAACCAGGTTATAGGCCGTCTTCTCCTTGTTCTCGGCGCGCAGCTGAATCGCCGCCCAAGGACGGCGACCGGTGCGCGGGTCGGTGAGCCCGACGGGCTTCATGGCACCAAAACGGATGGCATCCTTGCCCGTGCGCGCAACCTCCTCGGCAGGCTGGCAGGCCTGGAACAGGTCCCCGCCCTCAAAGTCCTTGAGCACCACGCGATCGGCCGTGGTGAGCGCCTCGATAAAGGCCTCGTACTCTTCCTTGTTGAGCGGGGCATTGAGATAGTCGCCACTCCCCTGCTCCTCGTAGCGCGACTGCGAGAACAGCACGTCCATATCGAGCGTAGAGGCATCGACAATCGGGGCGGCCGCGTCAAAGAACGCCAGGGCGTCGCCACCGACAAGCTTCATGACCTCCTCGCTCAAGGCCGGCGAGCATAGGGGGCCAGCGGCGATAACCACATGGCCCTCGGGAATATGGGTGACCTCACCGTGAACGACCTCGATATTGGGGCGGGCGGCAACCTCGGCCTCGACGAGCTCGGAAAACTTGACGCGGTCGACCGCCAGGGCGCCGCCGGCGGGAACGGCCGCACGATGAGCGCAGTCGAGCAGCACCGAACCCATACGCTCGAGCTCGGCCTTCAGCAGGCCGGCGGCGGAATCGGGACGGGTCGACTTAAACGAATTCGAGCAGACGAGCTCCGCCAAGTGATCGGTATGGTGGGCAGGAGAGCTCACCTGCGGACGCATCTCGCACAGCTTTACGGCGAACCCGCGATCTGCCAGCTGAATCGCACATTCGGATCCCGCCAGACCGCCACCGATAACCGTCACCTGATCAAACAGCATCTGCAAACACCTTTCTAATTGACACGTTTTCCATTGTGACCGAAGGGCGTCTGGGCGTGAAGGGCAAACTTGGAGGGCGCATACCTTCCATCCATCATGCGTTCGATGAGGCCCTCGAGTTCGAGCGAGCCCAGGAGCTTGAGCACGCCGACGGCATCGAGGGAAACGAGTGCGGCGATGTCATCGACCTTGAGCGGCGAGGCGATGAGCGCATGCATCACGGTCTGCTGCATGGGGTCCAGATCCGCGATACCGGGCGCATCGGGACGCGAATAGCGCAGGGTGCCGTATATGCGAGAAATAGCCATCTCGATGGACTCCTCATCGACAATGCAGCAGGCGCCGTTGGCGATAAGATAGTTGGTACCGCGCGACTCGGGAGACAAAATCGAACCCGGCACGGCAAGCAGCTCGCGCCCCAGGTCCATGGCGGCCTCGGCGGTAGAAAACGTCCCAGATGGCATGCCGGCCTCCGATACAAAGAGCGCCTGCGACAGCGCGGCGATCACGCGGTTGCGGCGCGGGAACGCAAACTTGCGCGGCCCCATGCCCCACGGTGAGATCGACACGACCGCACCACCCGTATCGATCGTGCGCGCGATAAGCCCCGCACTCGAGCGCGGATAGACCACGTCGGCGCCCGTACCCAACACCACGACATGCCTGCCTCCGGCGTTGACCGCGGCCCAACCTGACGCCTGGTCGCAGCCGACCGCGCCGCCCGAGACCACCGTCACCCCCGCCTCGACCGCAACTTTCGCGGCCAGCTCTGCCACGGCAAGGCCGTACGGCGAGGCCTTGCGAGCGCCGATAATGGAGAGCGCGGGCGTCGACAGTGCGGCGGGGTCACCACGCACATAAAGCGTCTGGGGAACATCAGAGAGCTCCAAAACGGTATCTGGATACAACGCATCACCGGGATGAAGCTCAAAAGTCTCCTCGGGCATTACTGATCCCTCCGTCCCTGATACATGGCGGCCTCGAGCACATGATCTTGCGTCACCCGCTCGCTTTCGGCGACATCGGCGATCGTGCGCGCGATGCGCACCAGGCGCACGATGCCGCGCCCCGTGAGATGCGTGCGCTTCGACAATCCAAGCACGCATTTCTCGGCGGCCTCGTCGAGTGCAAAGGTCGACACGACACCGTCAATGGACCGTGACTCATCGTCCTCGGCCTCGGCATCTGCATCGTCCATATGGGTCTCGCGCCAGGCACGAAAAGCCCTACCGCGAACAACGTAGTCGCGCAGCTCGGCCGACGACATGCCCTCGGCGCCCTCGATAATCACCTGCGGATCGGGGCGGGTCACGTCGATCATCAGGTCGATACGGTCGGCCAAGGGACCGCGCAGCTTGGACCGGTAGCGCTCGACCATCGATGCCGAACAGCGACACGGAACCTCGCGATCGCCCAAAAAGCCACAGGGACAGGGATTACTCGCCGCAAGCAGCTGAAAGCGCGAGGGAAACGTAAAAGCGCCATCGACGCGCACGATCCTGACATAGCCGCGCTCGATAGGCTGCCTGAGCGTCTGCAGCACACCGGTGGGAAACTCAGCAAGCTCGTCCAAAAAGAGCACGCCGCCATGGGCAAGGCTGATCTCGCCCGGATGCACCGGGCGCCCTCCGCCAATAAGACCCGCTGTCGAAATGCTGTGATGGGGGCTTCGAAATGGTCGATGCCCCGCAAGCAGGCCATCGATGTTCTCACCCAAGACCGAATGGATACACAGCGCCTCCTGCTGATCCTCGACGGAGAGCTCGGGCAAGATACCCGTCATGCGGCGCGCAAGCATGGTCTTGCCCGATCCCGGAGACCCGATCATGAGCAGGCCCAACTCCCCTGCCGCCGCAAGCGCCATGCCGCGCTTGGCGACCTCCTGCCCCAACACATCGGCATAATCGAGCTCGGGCTCAAAGGTGGCCTCGAGCACTTCAGAATCCAGATAATGCCGAGCCGCCTCGCCCATACCGCGGGCAAGCTGCGACAGATGGTCGATAAAACCGCAGTCGACCCCCGCAAGCGGAACATGCTGGTCCGACCTACCGGCGATAAAAGACAGCCCCATATCGCGAGCCAGCAGCTGGAACGCCACCTCGCCCTTGACGGGAAGCACCGTACCATCCAATCCGAGCTCGCCGGCAATGAGGCAGCGGTCGAGATTGTCACGGGGAATCTGACCGTCGGCCGCAAGCACCGCAATGGCTATCGGCAGGTCAAA
>CABVCJ010000070.1 GCA_902496845.1 uncultured Collinsella sp. | reverse complement strand
CCTCGTCAGTGCCCGAAAGCGCCGCCTCGACCGCCGCGTCGAGCCCCTCGCCGTTGTCGTTCACGTAGGCGCACACAGCGTTGACGGCGTCGCTCTTACCCGTAAGGAACTCGAGGGTGTCCTTGAAGCCCTGGGCGAGAAGGGAATGGCTCGCCACAACTATCTTTCTCATTGATTCACCAATCTCTTGGGTCGAAGCTAGGCAAGGATGCCGGCGGCGGAGGCGACCATCGCGAGGACGATCACCACGAGGATGAGGGCCGTCATGCTCGCGTTCTTCTTGGTAAGAAGGTAATACGCGCTTCCCGTGATGGCGGCGGGGATCATGGCAGGCAGGATCTTGTCGAGCAGCGGCTGAATCTCCATCGAGACGTCGCCGAAGCTGAAGCTAATCGGGCAGGTGACGCCGATGACCGAGGCGATGAGGCAGCCGACCACGGTGAGGCCGAGCACGGAGGCGGCGGCAGTGAGGTTGGGAAGCTTCTCGCTGAAGTCGGTGACGAGCTTCACACCCTGCTTGTAGCCGAACTCGAGGGCGTGCATGCGGACCCAGAAGATGGCCAGGATGAGCGCGAACCAGATGCCGGCTCCCACGGGGTTGCCCTCGATGGCCATATAGGCGGCGATGGAGCCCATGATGGTCGGGATCATGGTCATGAGCAGGGAGTCGCCGACGCCGGCAAGCGGTCCCATGGTGCCGATCTTCAGGTCTTGGACGGCGTCCGCCGCCGCGAGGCCGTCACGCTCCTCCATGGCCACGCAGGCGCCAAGGATGATGGCGGCGAGCCAAGGCTGGGTGTTGTAGTAGCGGAAGTGGTTGTTGAGCGCTTGCTTATAGTCCTCGTCGTTCGTGTAGATCTTCCTCAGGACCGGCGAGAGGGCGTAGGCGACTGAGGCGCCCTGCTGGGTCTGGTAGTTGAAGGTGCACACGCTCATGAGCCAGCGCCAGTTCGCGTTGCGCAGGTCCTTCTTGGTGACCTTGTAGCCGGAGGGCTTGCCCTCGGCGACGGCGGTGATGTTCTCGTTTTCCATGGTTACTCATCCTCTCCGATGAAGGCGTCTGCGGAAGCGTGGGCGGCGAGCTCGGTGTCCCTCTCGGCACGCTGGTAGAACGCGATCGCGAGGGCAACGCCGACGATGGCGGCGCCGATGATGGGCACGTTCAGGAAGGCCGAGAGGAAGAAACCGGCGAGCAGGTACTGGAAGTACTTGCCAGTGGGCATGTAACGCAGCAGCATCGCGATGCCGACGGCCGGGAGCATCTTGCCGGCGAGGGTGAGACCGGAAAGGAACCACTGGGGCATAACCTCGAGGAGCCAGTTGACGGCGGGCTGGCCGAGGGTCACGGAGACAAAGACGGGCAGGGCGGCGCACAGGCCGAAGAGCACGGGGCAGACCCACAGGATGGCGTTCATCTGCTTGAACTTGCCCTCGTCGCAGAACTTCTGGGACTTCTCGACGACGAAGCCGTTGAGGATCTTGACGATGACGTCGAGCTGGATGCCGAGCATGCCGACCGGCATGGCGAGGCCCGTGTCCGCGCCCAGGGTCACGCCGTAGGCGGTGGCGATGATGGCCATCGTGCCGTAGTCGGGAATCGACGAGCCGCCGAAGCCCGCGACGCCGAGCTGCATGAGCTGAATGGTACCGCCGATGACAAGGCCGGTCCTCCAGTCGCCCATGACGACGCCGGTGATAAGGCCCCAGAAGACGGCATAGTTGACGAAGATCATCGGGATGCCGTAGTAGTCCACGTGCTTGATGAAGGCCAGCAAGGTCAAAAGGACGACCTGCAGGATAGTGAAGTTGACCATGATCCCTCCTTAGATGAGGTCAGCGACGGAGACGGGCTTGTCGGCGGGCACGAACTGTGCCGTCACCTTGACGCCGCGGGCGATGAGCGCCTTGTAGCTCTGGACGTTCTCGGCGGAGGCATAGGCGCGCTGGGTGAGCTGGACGCCGCCCTCCTTGACAAGAGAGCCGCCGACGATCAGCGACGGGAGCTCGATGCCCGACTCGACCAGGTGAAGGATCGTCTCGGGCTCCTTGGCGATGACAAAGACCTTCTCGCGGTCGTACTTGCCCGCCGCGAAGTTCTTGAGCGCGGTCTGCTCGGAGATGATCGAGACGGCCATGCCCGCGGGGCGCGCCATCCTCATGGTGGACTTCAGGACCTCGTCGCCGGCGACCTTGTCGTCGATGACCATAACTCGGGTCGCGCCCGACACCGGGGCCCACTGCGTCACGATGATGCCGTGAAGCAGGCGATTGTCGATTCGTGCCATAACAACACTCATGTTTGCTCCTATCAAATGAAGTTTTACGTTCGGTACTGCCTCGGCGCTATCCGGATTCGCGCCGGGCAAGGGGTTATCGGATTATTGAGGACGCGCGGTCAGCTTGCGGCGGCGCGGGGAAGGTCACTCGTCGAGCAGGAGGTCCGAGGAGCCGAGGCGCTCTTCTCGCGCCGGGGCGGCGCTCACGCTTATGTAGTCGAAGACATATGCGATCTCGCTTACGGGAACCTCTACGCGATAGCGCGTCGAGATGCTCGAGAAGCTCTGCCTGAAGGACTCGATGAAATCGGCGCGTTCCTCCTCGAAGCGGTCCTGGCCAACGTAGGTCTCAATGGGGTTTCTGGTAACAAGGCGCTCGACGAGACAGCAGAGGTGGACGTAGAGCCCAATGATGGCGTTGCTGCCGATCTTCTCGCCTGTCCTGCGCTGAAGCTCGTGCACGGCGCTCTCGATCTCGTGGAATAGCCGCTCCGGGTCGAGGATGGTGATGGAGCGGATGACGTTCTGCAGCGTCATGTTCGAGAGCAGCTTCTCGTGGAAAGAAGAGAGCTCGGAAGCGTCAAGCCACCTGCCGAACACGGCATCGACCTTAGAGGCGGACGCCGTCGACATGATGTCCTCGAGGGCGACGAAGGGGACGGAGGCGACCCCGGGGTCTCCCGTGCCGATGACGGCGCAGACGCGGTGCTCGGAGAAAACGGCGTCGTTCGACCCGTTCGCGACGAGCTGCTTGAAGGGCCTCGTGAGCAGGCGCGCGCCTATGGTGCGCGGGAGGCTCTGCGAGACGAGCTGGCGTATCCTCTCCGCGGCGTCGACCCCGGACTCGGAGCAGAAGACGATGGCGTCCTCACGGTTGACGCGCTCGATCACCTTGCAGTGCGTCACGCACGCGGCGGTCGCATCGCCAAGAACCTCGGCGATGGACTTGCCGCCGAGCAGCCCGACCCCGATCTCGAGCGCAAGACCGGTAGAGACGTTGTTCACCACGCCGATAGTGGAGTCGGTAACGTTCTCGAGGGCCTTATAGGCCTCCTCCAAGGAGCCCATGTCGACGAGGAACACGACCCCGGTGCAGTAGGAATGGCGGTCGACGAGGCGCTGGAGCGGACCGACGATGTCCTTCAGCTGCTGGTCGTAGGGCATGTCGACCGCCTCGTACACATGCATGCCGAGCATACGGTTCGCCGCGTCGGCGATGCTCGTCGCCGTTGAGTAGCCGTGGGACAAGATGACACAGAGCGTTCGAAGGGCCTTCGCGTCGCGAGACTCCGATGCGACGCACAGCGTCAGAAGCGTCTTCGTGAAGTGATCGAGCGAGATTCCCAGCGCCCCTTCCACGTCTGCGGCGACCTGATCGGAGACGCTCGAGGCAAACGGTAATTCGGAGGTCACGGCACCGAGGAGATGCGAGATTTGCTCCGCACAGGCAGACTTTCGCTTAGCCAGGCCGATGCCCGGCCACAACTGCAGGCAAATCTCCTGGGCCAGTAGAAAAGCGACCTTCCTCGAAAGCTCGATGCCATAAGAAGAGCCTGCGTCGGCAAGGACCGCGCCCACGATGCGCTCGAAGGCGCGCGACCTCGAGGAGGTAACGCCGCGGCCGAAGATCAAGTGATCCTCAACGCCGCGCACAGCGGAGACAGCTTGCGAGACGAGCTCGGAGACAGAGAGCTCCCCGGCGCAGAATCGCTCATCGAGAGAGCGCAGGGCATCGAGCGCCTGCTCGACCGGCCCTGTGCTCTCGGCGGCATCCAGGGACGCGTCGATCAGAACGCCATCATCGGGCTGTTGATCGATCTGCGCGGAGGAGAGGAGCCCGCTGGGAAGAAGATACGGGCGAACGACGACGTAGTCGCCCTCGCGATTGAGGAACGCTTTGGCGCAGCAGTTCGTCACGCAGGCGCGCAAGCCGGCGATGTTATCGGAAAAGTCCGCGTTCACGAGGCAACGGTATGCGCCGCGGCTAATCTTCACATCAGAACCGATTCGGCACCCCTCGCTGCGCAGGAAGCTCAAGATGAGATCCTCGCGCTCCTCGGGGGTCCGCTCCTTGAGTGAGGGGACGCGGGCACAGATGGGCATTTTGCTGTAGGCCGAGGAAACCTTCAGGTCATCGGCGGAAAGCGTCGTCGAAAGAACGAGGCGAGCGCGCGGCGCATCCTGGGAGGCATCGAGCCCGAGGGCCGTCGCAAGGCAGTGCTCCATCGCAGAGGGAGAGAGTGCCTCGATGCCGTTGACAAAAACCACACCCCCGCGCGATTTCGCGATCGACTCGTCAAGAAGCCCGTTGAACGAGGCGGCGTCCGGGACCCCGGCGCAGTCGATGCGCACATAGGAGGAGTCGCGGGGCAGCAAGCCCTGGTTCTTGCCGTACTCGTACACAAGACGAGAAAGGAAAGACTTGCCGACACCCACGCCGCCGCTCAAGAGGATGGGCAGGCCGAACGGAGGGTACTGAACCGCAGCCTTGCACTGCTCGACAACGGAGCTGAGGCTCAGGTCAAAGCCCACGGCACGCGCGAAGTCACGGTGATCGGCGATTCCCGTCGCCTGGATGAGGTCGGCGAGCGAGGCGTACTCGCTTGCAGAGAGCTTTACCTGAAAACGCTTCTGGAACGCGCGGCGATGAAAATAACGGACAGGCCTGCCCGCCACCTTAACCACAAGGCCGGCGCGAACAAGGTCGTTGAGGTACTGGCTCGCCAGACTCCTGGAGATGATGAGCGTCTCGGCGATGTCGGAGGTGGACAGACGGGCAAGGTCGTCGAGCGAGACGGCAGAGGTGAGGGCCTCGAGATGCTCGAGAATCCTGTCCCTCATGTCGACGGGCTTCTTTGCCAAGCTGTCCTGTGCGGTCTTGTCCATGACTTCTTACCTCCTTGTACAAGGAGTATAAGGGGAACACAGAGAACGGAAGGGGGCGCGTGGGGGAATCAACAGCCCCGAGGAGAAGTTCACCACTTGAGGGGCAGAAAACAACGGTCATTGAACATTCAGGGCCGACGCTCAACACTTCGGCTCGACACTTCGCTTTGGAAAGGGCCCTGCACGATGGTGCAGCCCTCCATCTCGCAGCACAGGTCGCCGAAGGTCGCGAGGATGCGCTCCTTCTGTTCCGCGGGCGAGACGACTCGGTGGGCAAGGTCCTCTCAAAAGGGGTCGTCCGACGCCGCAAGACCTCGATGACCGACTACCGCCTCGAGCAAGTGGCGGATTACCTCTGTACTATCGAACTTGCCTTGGTCAAGTACGAGGCCAAGGAGGACGGTGAGACGTACAACAAGTTCTTCGGAGGTATAGAGTCTTTCAAAAGGAACTGGTTCAAGCAAGCCCGCAGCAAGCGGATATAGGTGGCCTCGCGGTTTCGCAAGGAACGGCCAGCTCTCCTCTGGCGAGGAACACCGGGCGACGTGCCTCGAGCAGCGGAAGCTGAAGCGCAAGCAGAAGCAGCGCGGGCAATGATCGGTGCCGATATGGGCCCAGACGTGAACAGTGCTACGTCCCCTGTTCACGGGGCGCGAAACCGCAAAGGTTGCACAGAGGTTGCAAAATAAGAAGCCCCCGACCTGTTTTCGCAGGTCAGAGGCTTGAAATCAACGAATATCGTTTACTCCCACTCAATCGTCGCGGGCGGCTTGGACGTAATGTCGTAACACACGCGGTTTGCACCGGGAACCTCGGCCACGATGCGGCCGGAGATGCGGGCCAGCACGTCGTAGGGTAGCTTGGCCCAGTCGGCGGTCATGGCATCGCTGGACTCGACGGCACGCAGGATGATCGGGCGCTGATAGGTGCGCTCGTCGCCCATAACGCCAACGGACTTGATGTCGGGCAGAACCGCGAAATACTGCCAGCAGCTGTGCTCGGAGTTGCGCTCGCCGGTCTGCTCAAATAGACGCTGGTTGTAGGCGTCGAGCTCCTCGCGTACGATAGCGTCGGCGTTCTTGAGGATCTCGAGCTTCTCCTTATCGACCGCACCGATGATGCGGATAGCAAGACCCGGGCCCGGGAAAGGCTGGCGGAACACGATATGACCCGGCAGGCCAAGCGCCAGACCAAGTGCGCGGACCTCATCCTTAAAGAAGTGGTCGAGCGGCTCGATAAGGTCGAAGTGCACGCCCTCGGGGAACGGGATCAGGTTATGGTGGCTCTTGATGGTGGCCGTCTTGCCGCCCGTCTTGCGAGCGCCGGACTCGATGATGTCGGGGTAGATGGTGCCCTGAGCCAGGTACTTGACCGGCTTGCCATCGGTCTCGAGCTGCTGCGCCACGGCGAAGAACTCTTTCCAGAACTGCGTACCGATGATGCGGCGCTTCTCTTCGGGCTCGGTCACGCCGGCCAGAAGCTCGGCATAACGGTCCTCGGCATGGACGTGGATAAAGTCGACGTCAAACTGCTTGGTGAAGACCTCCTCCACCTGCTCGGGCTCGCCCTTGCGCAGCAGGCCGTGGTTGATGAACACGCAGGTCATCTGCTTGCCCACGGCGCGGGCGCCAAGAGCTGCCACGACGGAGGAGTCGACGCCACCGGACAAGGCCAGAATCACGCGGTCGTCGCCGACCTTCTCGCGGAACTCGGCCGTCATGGTCTCGACCAGGTTGTCCATGCTCCAGTTGGGCTCCAGGCCACAGATCTCAAACAGGAAGTTGCTCAGCAGCTGCTGACCGTACTCGGAATGCTTGACCTCGGGGTGGAACTGCGTGGTGAAGATCTTGCGCTCGACGCACTCCATGGCGGCAACCGGGCACACGTCGGTGCTGGCGGTAACGGTAAAGCCCTCGGGCACCTCGGACACGGCGTCGCGATGGCTCATCCACACGGTCTGCTCCATGGGCGTGGAGTTAAAGAGCTTGGCGCCTGCCGTGCGCGTAATGGTAGCGCGGCCGTACTCGCCCACCTCGGAATGGCCGACCTTGCCGCCGAGCGTCACGGCCGTGATCTGATGGCCGTAGCAAAAGCCCAGGACAGGAAGGCCCAAGTCAAAGATGGCAGGATCGATGGACGGAGCGTCCTCGGCATACACAGAAGCCGGGCCGCCGGAAAGGATGAGCGCAGAGGCGTTCATCTCGCGAATCTCATCGGCCGAGATGTCGCAGGGAACAATCTCGGAATACACGTTGAGGTCGCGGACGCGACGGGCAATGAGCTGACCGTACTGCGCACCAAAGTCGAGTACGAGGACCTTTGCGGAAGCCTTTTGATCCATGGTTTCCCCCTCTTGTTGGCGGGGAGTCGGTGCCCACCCGCGCGAATAAACGAAAATTGCTTTCATAGTGTACACGTTATATGGGGTTTCTCGTCCCTCGCAGCCATCAGTGCACGGCAAACGCACGACCAGGGCCCCTATTTGACGGCAATTGAAGTGTTACCAAACGTTACAGATGATGTAATACGTTTGAACATTGGACGCCCTGTGCCACAATACTGCCGAACGACTCCGCCTCTGTGGCGGCAAATACGATAGGAATACCAGCATGAAGCGCATCCTTCTCATCGCCACGGGCGGCACCATCGCATCGACCGAGGACGGTAACGGCCTCTCCCCCGCCCTGACCGGTGAGGAACTCGCCCAGAGCGTCCCCGAGATCTCGGGCCTCTGCGAGCTCGACGTCGTGCAGCCCATGAACATCGACAGCACCAATATGCGCCCGAGCGACTGGATGCGCATCCGCGATGTCATCGTCGAAGGCTATGCCGATCACGACGGCTTTGTGGTCCTGCACGGCACCGACACCATGAGCTACACCGCGGCAGCGCTTTCCTATCTGATTCAGGACAGTCCCAAGCCCATCGTACTCACCGGCTCGCAAAAGCCCATGGGTAACCCCTTTACCGATGCCAAGCTCAACCTGTACCAGAGCCTGCTCTATGCGCTCGACGAGCATTCACACGACGTCTCGATCGTGTTTGGCGGCGTCGCCATTGCCGGCACGCGCGCCCGCAAGCAGCGCACCATGAGCTTTAACGCGTTCATTAGTGTCAACTATCCGCCCATTGCCTACATCCGCAACGACCGCATTGTGCGCAACGGGCTTCACGGCACGCATCAGGGCGAAAACCCGGTGCGTTTCTACGACAGCATCGACCCGCGCGTGTTTGTCCTTAAGCTCACGCCCGGCGTGAACCCGGGTATCCTGGACGCCCTTGCCGATAGCTACGATGCTGTAATTCTTGAGACCTTTGGCATTGGCGGTATCCCCGAGTTCGGCGAGTCCGGCGAATCATTCCAGGAGGCGATTTTCCGCTGGGTCGATTCGGGCCGCACCGTCGTTATGACCACGCAGGTCCCCGAGGAGGGCCTTGACCTGGGTGTTTATGAGGTCGGCCGTGCCTACGCCGATCATCCGGGCATTCTGCGCGGCGACGACATGACCACCGAGACGCTCGTGGCCAAGACCATGTGGGCGCTCGGCCAGTCACGTGATGCGGCAGAGATTCAGCGCCTGTTCTACAGCCAAGTCAACCACGACCGTATCCCGATGGTGTAGCAAAAAACAAAATCCGCCTCTTTGGGCCTAGTAGGGCACGTGGTACCCCTCGGAACGTGCAAAAAGCGGAGTTTTCAGCATCCGCCCCTTCCGGGAACGTTAAAACCGCTGGCTGTAAATTGCCTTTCGACTCGAAAGACTCGTTCCGCGCGCTTGTTATTCCTCATATTATTGAATTTTGTGGATAATCCAAAACATTACGCGTCGTATTTGTGGCCCCGGCTGCCGTCAAATTATTGAGGGATGCTGAATACTCGCGTTTTTGCACGCCGCCGTCGGGGGGACCCGTTCAACAAGCGGCAAATCTAGCAAAAAAGGCTACTCGATACCCTCGAGAAGTTCTGACACCGTCATGCCGAGTGCGGGTGCGATCTTAAATAGAACCTTGAGCGTGAAATTTGCCGTCCCATCTTCGATTCGGTCGAGGTAGGGTCGGCTGATTCCTGTCGCCACACAAAAATCAACCTTGGAGATACCAAGGTCTCTGCGCGTCTCTTCGACCCGCCTGCCAAGAATCTGTTTCGCACGTTCGTCCATGCAGCCGAGTTTGAAATGGAGCCGAACATAAACGTAAACTATAGTTTACGTTTTGCCGAATACACAGGAGTTTTCTATGTCGGGTTCTTCGGTCCGCACGTACCGAGCCACGCTTCGCACAAACAGCGCACCACCCAAGCTCGTCATCGTTGAAGCAGAATGTCTTTCGCCCGATGAGCGCACAGCATTTGCATTGCTATCAAGTCGCGTCGCCGCCGTTCTGGTCCCTTGCCCGGCGCAAGGTGAACTTGCCATCCAATGCCAAGCGCACAGCTGCTCGTTCAATCAGGCTGCCGTAATCGCATCCAGCCAACGCG
>CABVCJ010000069.1 GCA_902496845.1 uncultured Collinsella sp. | reverse complement strand
GCAGCGACGTGTTGAAGTTCATCAAACGATAGTCGCTCGAGACCAGCGCGATGTCGCGATCTTCCTTGAGTACCTGGGCATACAGCAGCTTGCTGCCGCCGTAGATGGCGTTCTTGAGGCGCTTGCGGTTGGTCTTGGTGACGTATCCAGAAAGCGCGACGCGTGCCACGCGGCCGTTCTCAAAGACGAACAGCACGTCGGCCTTGTAATCCTCGGGGTCGATGACCCAGATGACGCTCTCGTCGGGTTCCATCTCAAGATCGGTCGGCAGGTACGAGCCCAGCTGTGCCGACTTGGTATCCTCAAACGCCGCGACTTTGCACTTATACACCTGGCTCTTGTTGGTAAACACGAGCAGCTCGTGCGTATTGGAGGACGGGAACTCGATAAAGGGTTTGTCGCCGTCCTTGTACTTGAGCGTGGTCGCCTTCTTGAGCACGCGGTCCGTCATCTTCTTAAGATAGCCATCGCGCGAGAGCATGATGGTAACCGGGTACTCCTCGACCTCGGGCTCCAAGCTTACCTCGATAACCTCGTGGGGCTCAATCCTGCCCGTGCGGCGCGGCATCACGTACTTCTTGTTGACCGCGGCCAGCTCGTCGCTGATGACCTTCTTGATGTTCTCCTCGCTGGAAAGGATCTCCTCAAGCTCGGCAATCTCGCCCTCAAGCTTGGCAATGTCCTTGGTGCGGTTGAGGATGTACTCCTCGTTGATGTTGCGGAGCTTAAGCTCGGCAACAAACTCGGCCTGGGTCTCGTCGATGTCGAAACCCTTCATAAGGTTGGGCACGACCTCGGCTTCGAGCTTGGTGCCGCGGATGATGGCGATGGCCTTGTCGATGTCGAGCAAGATCGCCTCGAGGCCGTGCAGCAGGTGCAGGCGCTCGGACTTTTTGCCCAGGTCAAAGTTAATGCGGCGACGCGTGGACTCAATACGCCACTTGACCCACTCGTGCAGAATCTGGCGCACGCCCATAACGCGAGGGTAACCATCGACCAGCACGTTGAAGTTGCACGAGAACGAATCCTGCAGCGTGGTCGTGCGATAGAGCTTGGCCATGAGCTTGTCGGGGTCGACACCGCGCTTAAGGTCGATGGCGATGCGCAAACCCGAGAGGTCGGTTTCGTCGCGGATATCAGCAATCTCCTTGACCTTGCCCTCTTTGGAGAGCTTGACGATGCGCTCGATGATGACATCGGTCTTGGTGGTGTAGGGGATCTCGTAGACCTCGATAATAAGCTCTTCGGGAATCCATCGCCAACGGGAGCGGATTTGGAAGCTGCCAAGACCGGTCTCGATAATCTTTTCCATCTCCTCGCGGCGGTAGATGATCTCGCCGCCGGTCGAGAAGTCGGGCATGGGCATGTACTCGAGCAGGTCGCAGTCGGGATCCTTGAGGTAATGCATCGTGGCAGTACAGACCTCGTTGAGGTTGAAACCGCAGATGTCGGACGCCATGGCGACGCCGATGCCCTTATTGGCCGAGACAAGGATGTTAGGGAACGTGGTGGGCAGCAGGCGCGGCTCCTTCATGGCGCCGTCGTAGCTGTCGACGAAGTCGACCGGGTCCTTGTCGATGTCCTTGAAGATCTCGGCGCTGATGGGGGAGAGCTTGGCTTCGGTATAACGCGAGGCGGCGTAGCTCAGGTCGCCCGAATAGTACTTGCCAAAGTTGCCCTTCGACTCAACGAACGGCGCGAGCAGCGCCTCGTTGCCGGTGGCCAGGCGCACCATCGTCTCGTAGATCGCGGCGTCGCCGTGCGGGTTGAGCTTCATGGTCTGGCCCACGATGTTGGCGCTCTTCTGGCGCTCGCCCTTGAGCAGACCCATCTTGTACATGGTGTAGAGCAGTTTGCGGTGCGAGGGCTTAAAGCCGTCAATCTCGGGGAACGCACGCGAGACGTTGACGCTCATGGCGTAGGGCATGTAGTTGACCTCGAGCGTCTGCGTGATCGGCTGGTCGGTGACCTCTGAGTGCAGGCCGATAACGTTCTCGGCGTTGACCTGCTTTTTCTTTGGCTGGTTCTTCGTCTTCTTCTTTGCCACGATTTCCTCTTGAACTTCTTATGGGCCGTCGTTATCGATTTGCTGTTACTGCAGGTCCAGCTGGTCCAGGTATTCCTTGCCGTGCTCGGAGATATGGCGCTTGCGGCCTGCCTCGTCATTGCCCAGCAACAGGTTGAACATGGTCTCCATCTTGGTGACGTCCTCGGGTTCCACCTTGATCAGGCGGCGCGTCTCGGGGTTCATGGTAGTGAGCCACATCATGTCCGGGTCGTTCTCACCAAGACCCTTAGAGCGGTTGATGGAACACTTCTGGTCGCCGATCTCCTTGAGGATGCCGTTCTTCTCGAGCTCGGTGTAGGCAAAGTAGGTCTTCTCTTTGCAGTTGATCTCGTAGAGCGGCGACTCGGCGATATAGACGTAGCCCTCGTCGATAAGCGTGGGCACCAGTCGATAGAGCATGGTGAGCACGAGCGTGCGGATGTGGTAACCGTCGACGTCGGCGTCCGTACAGATGATGACCTTGTTCCAGTTGAGGTTGTCCAGGTCAAAGGCGCCGAGGTTCTTGATGCGCTTGTCCTTGATCTCCACGCCGCAGCCCAACACGCGCATGAGGTCCATGATGATGTCGGACTTAAAGATGCGCGGGTAGTCCTCCTTTAGGCAGTTGAGGATTTTGCCGCGGACGGGCATAACGCCCTGGAACTCGGCATCGCGCGAGGTGCGAATGGCGCCTGCTGCCGAGTCGCCCTCTACGATGTAGATCTCGCGGCGGCTCTTGTCCTTGGAGCGGCAGTCGATGAATTTCTGCACGCGGTTGGCCATGTCGGTCTTCTGCTGCAGGTTGGTCTTGATGCTCTGACGCGTCTTTTCGGCGTTCTCGCGCGAGCGCTTGTTGATGAGCACCTGCTCCATGATCTTATTGGCGGCGTCCTTGTTCTCGATCAAGTAGGTCGAGAGGCGCTCCTTAAAGAAGGCCGTCATGGCCTGCTGGATAAAGCGGTTGTTGATGGCCTTCTTGGTCTGATTCTCGTAGGACGTCTGGGTGGAGAAGCAGTTGGTCACCAGTACCAGGCAGTCCTGGACGTCTTGCCATTTAATGCCGCTCTCGTTTTTGTTGTACTTGCCCTGTTGCTTAATGTAAGCATCGATGGCGCTGGTCAGAGCGCTACGGGCGGCCTTCTCGGGCGAACCGCCGTTCTCGAGCCACGATGAGTTGTGGTAGTACTCCTGCATCATGAAGGTGCGCGAGAAGCACATGCACGCGGTGATCTTTACGTTGTAGTCGGGCAGGTCCTCGCGATCGCGACCGCGACGGTCAGCCTCGATAAAGAAGGGCTCGGTGAGATAGTCGGTACCGACCTTTTCGAGCACGTAGTCCTCGATGCCCTTGGGATAGCAGAAGTCCTCTTCGGAGAACTCGCCGTCGTCGCCCTCGATACGCAGGCGGAAGGTCACGTTGGCGTTGACCACGGCCTGGCGGCGCATGGTCTCGCGATACCACTCGTGGGGGATGCTGATGGAGGTAAAGACCTCAAGATCGGGGCGCCACTTGATGGTGGTGCCGGTACGGTCCTCATTGCTGGGCTCAATCTCGAGTGCCTTCTTCTTGGCGCCGACAACCTTGCCCTTCTTAAAGTGCAGGGAGTATTTGTTGCCGTCGCGCCAAACCGTGACGTCCATGTACTCGGAGGCGTACTGAGTCGCACAGGAGCCCAGGCCGTTGGTGCCGAGCGAGAAATCGTAGTCGCCGCCCTGGTTGTTGTTATACTTGCCGCCGGCGTAGAGTTCGCAAAAGACGAGCTCCCAGTTAAAGCGCTTCTCGGAAGGGTTCCAGTCGAGCGGGCAGCCACGGCCATTGTCCTCTACCTGAATGGAGCCATCGCGAAAGGCGGTAAGGGTGATGAGCTTGCCGTAGCCCTGGCGCGCCTCGTCAACGGCGTTGGACAGGATCTCGAAGGCGGCATGTGCGCAGCCGTCGAGTCCGTCCGAGCCAAAGATGACGGCGGGGCGCAGGCGTACGCGCTCCTCGTCCTTGAGCTGGCGGATACTGTCGTTACCATAGTTTGCGGTGTTTTTTGCCATACTCGCTCTCTCGGTGCTCCTTTGCTGCGTTTAAGTCATATAGATAGTCAAGGTAGCATAGCCCAGCCCACAGACGATTCCAACCAACACGAAATCCATCGAACAATCGTTCGGAATTTGGTGGAACAGCGTTTACTCGGACAAAACCGACTCGGTTCTGTCCGAGTAAGTTTGAAGGCGGCCGAATGCGTCTTGCTGCGTTTGCGGTTGGATACGTTGTCGAAAACGTGTCGTGCGGATTGTTGGATCGAATCGAACATTGGGACATGCGTCTCGTTTTGTGGGCCGAGGGTATGCGAACTGGGGCCCTTTTGGTCTGAAAGGGGGTCTAACGGGGCGTTATTTGGGCCACGGGTCACTTCGCCGGCGCCGTGTTTCGTCATACGCTCATTGTGGAAGCCGATGCCACGGGGCGACGAAGGCCTCGGGCAACGGATGAGCTGCAAGCGAAAGGAGCGGTGAGGATGATGAAGCCCATGACGAAGAAGCTGCTGTTAGGAATTCCCACCGTGGCGCTTTCGGCTGTGTTGGCGTGTACGCTTGCTGGCTGCGGCGGTAATGCGCCGAGTGGCTCGGGCGGGAGCGCACCTGTGCAGGAGAAGTCCAAGAGGGCCAAGGCCTATGATTCGCAGATGGTCGAGGTAGCAGGCATTACCTATGAGTCTGTGGCTCACGGTACGTTCTATCGCGGCGATGCCAAGCTGCAGGACGGCTTTTACCTGCACATCAAGATTACCAACAACAACACAAAGAACAGGACGTTCAGTTCCTTTAACGTGCATGCTGCCCAGGGCGATCTTGAGGCAGGCGACCCGTTGTTTACTTCCGGCAAGGCGGCCGTGCTCGACTACGTTGCAAGCGAGGCTCCCGATGAGCTGCACGAGGGCATCGACCTTTCCGAGAGGCCAGATATCGGCCCGGGCGAGACCGTTGAGTACGTGTATTTCTGGGCGCCCAAGACGGCGTACTACGGGCCCATCACTGTCGAGTTCGTAGACGCTTATGCCCCTGCCAAGAATCATGAGGCCATGCACTTTGACACCACGGGATGCGAGACCAAGGAGTTCAAGGCGGCCGGCGGTGTGGCCGATTCTGGTGACGCGGCCAACATGACCGGCATCGATTGCGCATCGTACAGTATCGAGGCCGCCGATGGGTACACGCTGGATTCGTCCAACGAAGAGCACGAAAAGGCAGACTTCTTCCACGACGAGACTGGAGGACGCCTGAACATCAGCATCTTCCCGCGCTCGCCGGAGGAAGAGGTTGCAAGCCTAGAGCAGATCTACGAAGGCAAGGAGACAACAACCGACCAGGTCGAGTACAACGGCATAACGTGGCTGCGCTTTACCGGTCCCGACAACGGCCATACACTGTTTGCGACGGCTCCCGCAACGGGTGAAACCGTCCGCGTGTCGATCGGCTGGAAGATCGACTGGGATGCTGCCGTGCCCATGATGGAGGCGCTGAAGCTCAAGTAACGCCGCGAGTCTCACGTCAGGCGACTCAGGGCTGGCTCCGAGTTATCAGGGCCAGCCCTTTTGGTGTTCGATGAGCCGAGTCGGCGTCTCTCGCAAAGGTAACTGAGAGCTAGCGAGGCGTATCCGAATTGACCTCATCGGCGGTGTCGTTTTCGAGCGCCGTGCGGCGGGCGCTGTAGGCGACAAGGCCGGCGCCGGCTGCGGCGAGTGCTGCTGCGGCTGCCGTCAGGGGGACGTTGACATCGCCCGTGCCCGCAAGCGCGCCCGCTTTTCCGGAGCGCTTGTTATTGCCGTGGTCCTTGCCACTGCCGGAGCTGCTTCCGCCGGAGCTGCCTCCCGTGCCGGAACCGCCGCCACTCGAGCCGCCATCGCCATCTGCTGTCATCGGGGCGTCGTGAAGCCCTGTCGTATCCGCGCTGTCGCATACGCCGACCTGAACTTCTGAGCGTTCGCATGCCGCGTCGGGCACATGAAGCTCGTGCAGTACGGCACCCAGCGCCGAGTTTGCGCCCGGTCGAATTTCCTCGAGCGTTACGGGATCGAGCGCCACCAGATTACGCGCCTTCGCATACAGCGTTACGCGTTTGCCCACTTCGTCGCTCCAACTCTCGGGGATGGCGAAGCTCATGCGGAACTGTGCCGTGCAACCTGGTGCCAGCACGGCGTTGCCGTTGTCGGCTACCAGCGGGTGCGTTGCAAAACGTGCGCCCAGCGTCTCGAGCGCGTACTTCACGTGTGTCATGTCGTTGGCCGAAGCGTCCTCGGCAAGCTCTGGATCGTAGATCGATGCCATGCGTGTGTTCGCTCCGAACCCGATGGATGCGCTGGAGAACGGCTGGCTGGAGCCCTCTCGGTACAGATCGATCGTGCCGGCGGTCAGCAAGGTGTTGCCGTCGTTTCGCACCGTGACCATGAAGGATTCGCCTGCTGCTCCAGGCACCACCGCGCCCGAGGTAGCGACTGCGCCCGTCGGAGTGGCACACGCCACCAAGGGCACTTCGATGCCGTGCAGCTCTGCCTCGCTCTTCTCCGCGCTCACAATGTGCGTAGCGAGCGCGGAGAGCATGCTCCCCGACGTCAAAAATGTCGTTATCTGATCGACGGGATGGTCCAGCTCGCACATCACGAACGGCTCCGTAAACAGATCGCCTGCCAAGGTGCTGGCGAAGATGCGGAAGTGCTTGCCCATCACTGCTACCGGGTTGCCTTCTTCGTCGTAGGTTTGTCCCACCTTACCATCGGTGTTCTCTACATAGAGCACGCACCTGCCGTTGTTGCTTACGCTAAACGATGCCGGGCCACAGCCTGCGGCACCCACGGGCTGCGTTGCAAATGCCGATGCGCCTCGTGCCCAAGTAATATGCTGCAGTTGCTCGTTGACGGTAGCCAAAAAGCCCGTGTGCTGCGGCCACGGCACCGCGTGGGGTACTGTAGCGTCTGGCGACATAACGCCCCAGCCCGCAATGGACTGGCCGATCACGGCGTACGATGCACAGCCACAACCGCCTGCAGTCTCGTATGCAACGGGCACCACCATTTTGCCGTTGATATTCTCGGGCGCGCCGAGCTCGATGCTCGACGGTGCCTGCGGAAAGCGGAGGACCTGACGGAACGTGAGACTGTCGCCCGAAACGTCCGACCACAGGGTAAAGCACTCCAGCGCAACCTCGGCCTCGCTGCCGAGCGCCTTTTCTGCGGTGGTTCCGCGGCGGTGGAGGTAGGCGCCCGACAGGCGCCCGTCGACAAGTGTCTTGCCCACCGTGATGCGTGGGCACTGCAGGCAATGGTAGCCATCCTCCTGAAGACGGCCGCGCGAGATGCTGTGCCACGACGTGTGCGATATCACGCGAACTCCGTCGTTGCTTATGCGCAGGCGCACAACGGACAGTATGCCGGATGTGCTCGCCGTATCGAAAAGGGTGTCGTCGCCGTCACGCCGCTCGCCCGAGACCAGCAACACGTAGGCGTCCTGGTTTCCTCTTCCGTCCGTATATTCCACCACGTCGAAGTCGTAATCGTATATGCCGTCGCGCTCCACGTCGCCCTCGCCAAACCCAAGGGGAAAGTCCACAGGCGTGGGAGCGGACCACGTTCCGTTTGCCTTTGTGTGTACCACCAGGCGCGAGCGACCATTGTCGCCGTAGCGCACCGAGGCGATACGGAACAGGCATTCTACGCCGGCAATCATTGCCAGCTTCATGTGGGCTTCGCTGAGCACGCCAGCAAACAGCACGTTGTCGCTCGAGGGTTTTATGCCGCCACGCTCGTCCTCTGACACGCCGGCAGAATTGGCGTTCGGGTCGGCAACGGTGTTCGTTGCCTGACCGATATAGGTGTACTCATACATCGGCGCGGCGTTTTCGTCGTTCTCTATCAGTGCATGGACGAAATGCTCGATCTGTCCCGTGTCGTCGCTTTCTGCATCCGCCTCGAGCTCAATGCGCGTGACCGACCGGTCCCAATCGCGTACGGTAGGCGCGACATTCCTTGCAGTGGTCTTAACCTCAGCGCGTGCGAGCAGCTCGGCGTTGGTGACGATGGTGGCCGATGCGATAAATTGCGGCACGCCGCCCGCCTCGATGTTGCCGGGCATGCCGAAGCGGGCATCCAGCGTGTAAGGCGTATCTCCACCCAATGCGAGCTCAGAGCGCTGGAACACATACTGGTTGCCATTGTTCACCGACATATTCCACGAATCGAGGAGTGTGGGCCACGACCCCGACCAGGCCTTGGTGGTCCACTTGAACATCACAAACTGGAGTATCACATCGACATCGACGTCTGCACCCACGCGCAGCCGCGGAAGCTGGTGCCCGTCCGCCTTCTCGTACCCAATGAACAGGGTGAGGGATGCGGCGCCACGCACGGCAGACGAGGCGACGCCTGCAACGCCGGCGCCAAAGGTGACGGCAAGCCCGATCTGGATAGTGAATGAGCCCGACGTGTTGGAATAGTCGAGCGAAATGTTCTTGAAAAACGCCGCGCCGCTGCCGTGCGTGTGGGCACCTACGGCGAGTGCCAGCTTCGCCAGCACCCAGGGGTTGACGTTTAGGAAAAACGGCACCGGTCCTAGGGTAAACTGCTCGGTCCAATTGAGGTCGGTTCTTACCTGGAAGAGGGCCTTAATATTGCCGTATGCGGGGTCGTTGTTGTTACCCCAGGTTTTGCCCACCCAATCGTAGGCGAGCGAGCCGTACACCTGTGTTGCGATATCCATCGTGAATAGCAGCGTGCAATGGTGGCGAAGGAGCTTGGTGTTTCTTGGATCGGTGCCCGAACCGGCACTCATGCTCTTGTACTGGTTCCACTTCCCCTCCATTTCGTCGAGGTAGCGGTTTGCCTGCTTGGCGCCCGACTCGCGCGGCGATTTCTTCCAGTATTCCGGATCAGGGTTGCCCGAATCGTTCATATAGCTGGCCGGTTTGTATCCTCCGCCAAACAGCACGTATCCAGCAAACGAGAAATCGAAGAGGATCGGAAATGTGGGCATCCAACACGTGAACTTATTACCACCGATGCCGGGAAACGCCGCGGGGAAATCAAACGGAGTGATCTCTTGGTCCATGGTGGTGGGAATGATGGTGGTCGAGCCCGATTCCGCCTTTGCGGCCGGCGCGGTGACAACGGCCATGGGAGAGGAGAGCGTGTAGGTTTTGCCCTGATAGTCGAGGATAAAGCGCAGCTTGCACCCTTCTTCCAGAAGGCCCGATGCCGCATCGAGAAACTTGTCTTCGAGTGTGAACGTTGCCAGATTATCCGAACCCGATGCACTGGCCTTGACTTGGCCAATCTGCGTGACGGTTTCGGGCGAGCTACCCGCGGCAGGTGTCACTTTGTTAATGCGCAGCGTTGCCTGCCCACCCTGTGGCAGATGTGCCTGCACGGTAAAGGCGTGCGTGTCGGGTTGATCGTTTCCGGCGTCGTCCTTCGGCAATGCCATGAACGTGGCCTCAGCGTACTGGATGTCCCATTCGTCAAACGTGAGCTGGCGGAAGTGCGGCTCGCCGTCGGAAAGCGGACGCGTGGGTGCGGTTATGGCGGTGCCGCCCTGGATACGCGCAAGGGGAATCTCGACATCACGGTAGCCCGCCATGCT
>CABVCJ010000068.1 GCA_902496845.1 uncultured Collinsella sp. | reverse complement strand
CGCCGGCAGGCGCCGTCTCGCCAAAGTCAATCTTGAGCGTCTGGCCGTCAGCCTTGCACGTGGGCTTCATGGGCGTACGATCCATGAGGTCCTCGCCCGAGAGCATCGTCAATCGCGTGTCATCGGTACCAAACGTCGTGCCGTCGACAAACGTCAGAGAAAGACCGCTCAGCTCCTCGTCGGCATCGGCCTGAACTTCCCAGGTAATGCGCGTCTCGGTGCCGCCGACCACAGCGCTGCCCGAACCGGTGTTGGGTCGGGCGGTAATCTTTGCGGTCTCAAGCGCCTGGGCGGTCGTGGGCGCATATGCCCCCACGCACACCAGCGCGAGCGCCACGGCCATGGCGCAGGCTAGCTTTTGGAACAAGGCGGGCAGTGGAAAACGCTGCTCCGCAGCCCCTTTGTTCAGTCGAGACAAGGTGGCTCCTATCGTAGAAGTTGCCGGCAAAACGAGACGGAAACACTCTCCGTCAAGAGAAGCGCAAAGGCCCTCTCCGCCAAAACGGAAAGGGCCCGCGCGCAATCAAGTAGCTATTTTACTTGATGTTGTACTTAGCCATGAGGGCGTCAACGGTACCGTCGTCAGTCAGGTCCTTGATGGCCTGGTTGATGTCGTCCTTGAGCTTGGTGTTGCCCTGGTTGATGGCGATAGCGTACTCCTCGCCGGTGCTGACCTGCTTGATGGTCTGGCAGGTGTTGAACTGCTCGGCGGTCAGCTGGCTGGCAACGGAGCGGTTGGTGACTACGGCGTCGCCCTTATCGGACTGCAGGGCGCTGAAGCACTCGGTGGCGTCCTTGTAGGGGACAATCTTGGCCTTGGGGAAGTTCTCCTGGGCAAAGGCCTCGGCGGTCGAGCCAGACTGGACGATGATGGTAGCGTCGGCGTTGTTGAGCTTCTCGCTGAAGTTGTCGGCCGTGATGTCGGTGTTATCGACCTTGGTCACGATAGCCTGATCGTCCATGTAGTAGGAATCGGAGAAAGTGACTTCCTTCTCACGCTCGGGCGTGTCGGTGATAGCCGCGATGGCGACGTCGTACTTGGCGCCCGAAGCAACGCCGGGGACGAGCGTGTCAAAATCATTGTTGACATACTCGACATCCAGACCCAGCTTATCGCCGATAGCCTTAATGAGTTCAAGGTCAAAGCCCTGGTAGTCGCCATTGTCATCCTTGTACTCAAACGGAGCGTACTCGGCAGAGGTGCCGACGGTCAGCGTACCGTCCTTGACGAGCGCGTACTCCTTGGAACCGTCGACCTTCTCGACCTTAGCGTCGTCAGAGCTGCTGGAACCGGCATCAGAACCAGAGGTGGCGTTGGACGAGCCGCAGCCCGTCAGAGCAAGGGCGAGCGCCATAGCACCCGTGGCGGCAAATGCGCCAAGCTTCTTCAGCTTCATAATCAGTCTCCTTCCAATGACCCCACGTGATTCAGAGGTCTGCAAAAACTGAGGGTTATTATGCACCCGCTTGGAAGAATCCGCAATCAGAAAACTGATTGAAACAAACCCATAACGTGAATGGAGCACTCCACTTTATGACAGTCATCACTGCTGCAATGACCTTAACAATTTGATTTCAGCCGCATAACCTGCAAGTTCGTTCGGTGTCTCCAAAATGAATGGCAATGCGCGCAAGCGGCCATTCGATACAATATTCTGCATAACCTGCATACCGCCGCCAAACTCTTCGCTACCCAGGTAGCCCTTACCGATGCATTCGTGGCGGTCCTTATGGGCGCCGCAGGGGTTCTTGGAGTCATTGATATGCACGGCGCGCAGGCGCTCGATACCCACCACACGATCGAACTCGTCGAGCACGCCTTCAAGATCGTGGACGATGTCGTAGCCGGCGTCATTCACATGACAGGTGTCCAAGCAAACGCCCAACTTGGCCGACAGCTCGGGGCACTTGTCGGCAACGCCCTGGATGATGAGTGCCAGTTCCTCAAAGCTGCGGCCCACCTCGGTGCCCTTGCCGGCCATGGTCTCGAGCAGCACCGTCGTCTGTTGGCCTTCAAACATCACCTGGCACAGGGTGTCGACGATCATTTGAATGCCGGCGTCGGAGCCCTGTCCCACATGCGCACCGGGATGGAAGTTGTAGTAGTTGCCGGGCAGCGCTTCCATGCGCCGTAGGTCCTCTGCCATGGCCTCCAGGGCAAACTCGCGCGCCCGCTCTTTGGCCGAGCAAGGGTTATAGGTATACGGGGCATGAGCCACAAGCGGGCCAAAATCGTTCTGTTCCATAAGCTCGCGCAGGGCGGCCACGTCATCCATGTCAAGGTCTTTCGCCTTGCCGCCGCGCGGGTTGCGCGTAAAGAATGCAAAGGTATTGGCACCAATTGACAACGCCGTCTCCCCCATCGCCCGATAGCCCTTCGTCGTGGATAGATGACACCCGATCGTCAGCATCCCCAGCTCCCCCTCATCAGTTGCGGTGAAATAGTTCCTGTCGATGCCTTATTCTGCCGCAAACAGGAACTATTCCACCGCAAGCTATAAAAGGGGCATCAGAGATGCGGGCCACCAAGCACTACGGCTACGGGCGCCGGCGTCATGACCCCCTACGCGTCAGCGCCAAGCCCTAGAGGGCTAGACGGATTGCATCGATAATGCGCGCGCAGCGCTGTGTGGCGGCAAGGGGCATGACGGGACTCTCGAGTTTCCCCGCCCGGATGAGCTGGGTCGCATGCTGGATTTCGCCGTAGAAATCATCGACCTCAAACGGGGCATTTATTTCGAGCATTCGTCCATCGGAGCACTTCACATGGGCGAGCTCGGGACGATGAAGGCGCTCGATTTCCAACGAGCCCCGCTCGCAGGCAATCGTTAAGCGGCTTTCATATGCTGCTTTGCCGTCGACCACCATATGAATGGATATGCCGCCGACACTCATATGGATCTCATCGGCCCAATCCACGCGGCCGCCCGATACGTCACGCCAGCGAACTTCACGAGACGAAACATCACACGCACCCGCAAGCAGATCCTCAAACCACCCGACCGCATAGCAGCCCATGTCATATAGACAGCCACCCTGCAAGGGATCGAGCAGATAACTCGAAGGGGACTCACCATAATCGAGTTTTTGCACGCTTTCGATCGAAACGATACGGCCGAGCTCGCCCAACGCAAGCAAGCCCTTCACGCGAGTACGCATCGGGCAAAACCGATTTTTCATCGCTTCCATAAACGGCACGCCGCACTCACGGGAAACGGAGGCGATCGCATGGGCCTCTTCTTCATTCAAAACGGCCGGCTTTTCGCACAGTACGGCCTTTCCCGCGCGCAGTGTCCGACAGACCCAATGCGCATGCATGCCATGTGGAAGAGCCAAGTAGATTGCGTCGACATCGGGGTCGGCAATCAGCGCATCATAAGCCGCATCGCCGCTATCGTCAGCCGTGGCATAACTGTGCGCGGCATCAATCGAAAACGCTCGGCAAAATTCCTCGACATGTGCAGGAGTGCGGCCGGCCGCAGCCACCAGCCGTGCCCCGTCGACCTTCTTGAGCGACGATGCAAATCGATGAGAAATGCGTCCAGCGCCCAAAACGCCCCAACGAACCTCACGCAAATCATCACATGAATCCCGATGGCCCACGACAGCCCCCTTCAGTTGCGGTGAAATAGTTCCTGTCGATGCCTTATTCTGCCGCAAGCAGGAACTATTCCACCGCAAGTTATAAAAGGGTCACGAGGAGCGCGTTTTGCCGAAGGCCTTAAGCACCGCCGTCACGGGGCCAGGCTGAAAACGGCGGCGTACGTCGTCCAAGCGCCCGGGGATATCGATGTGCTGCGGGCAATGCCGCGCGCATTTGCCGCACTTGACGCAATTGCTCACCAGCTTGGGCTCGTTCGTCCGCACCGCGCTCGCCGTAAAGTATTGAGACAGCCCCGTAAACCAGCTGTGCGCATAGCTTGCGTTGTAGGCAGCAAAACACCCAGGGATATTGATGCCTTTAGGACACGGCATGCAATAGCCGCATCCCGTGCAGGGCACGCGATTCGATTTTTCAAACTCCCTCAGCACGCGTGCGATGGCATCGAGCTGAGCAGCCGTCATCGAATCCGGCAGGGCCCGATCGGCCAACGCCGCGTTCTCATCCACTTGCGCGGTATCGGTCATACCCGAAAGCAGCATCGTCACCTGAGGATGGTTCCACACCCACGAAAGCCCCCAGGCGGCCGGAGTGCGCAAATGCGGGTCACGGGCGCCATCGAGCACAGCGCGTGCCCGCGGCGGAAGTTTGCCCGCTAGACGACCGCCCAGCAGTGGCTCCATCACAAACACCGCAAGACCGCGCTCCGCAGCCGCCATGAGTCCTGCCGTTCCCGCTTGGTAACGCTCGCCGGCATAGTTGTACTGGATCTGGCAAAAATCCCAGTCATATGCGTCAAGCACCGTCAGGAAATCCGCCGCGCTGCCGTGATACGAAAAACCAATCTGGCGAATGCGCCCCGCCGCCTCTTGACGCGCGATCCAGTCCTCGATGCCCAACGCCACCACACGTTTCCACTGGGCGGGCGAGGTGATGTTGTGCATAAGGTAATAGTCGATATGGTCGGTCCGCAGGCGGCGCAGTTGCTCGTCGAAGAAACGGTCGAAATCCTCCGCGCATTTGCACGAAGCATGCGGCAGCTTGGTCGCGAGCAAAACCTGGTCGCGTAGGCCTAGGCGCTCAAGCGAAGCGCCCACGCAAGCCTCGTTGCCGGGATAGAGATAGGCCGTGTCCAGGTAGTTAATCCCCTGCTCCACCGCACGGGAGATGATGGCGTCGGCTGTCTTCGCATCCGGGCGTCCCGGCGCACCGGGAAACCTCATGCAGCCCAGCCCCAACGCCGAGATACGGTTACCGCTTTTGGGGTCAACGCGATATTGCACGGCCCCTCCCCCCCATCGAAGCCCTGATAAGGCGAAACAAACCTGTCACGTCATCGAAGCACATCGGAATCGCAATCGAGAACGTATCGTAACGCAGCAGAAATCAGGCCGTCACGGCACCGCTTTAACATCAGCAAAAAGCCCGACGAAAGGAGACGAGCGTGACCACACGAGAGGATGCCTGCCCCTACCCCGGCGAACAATACATTCTCTCGGTCGACCGTTACCAGATCGAGGTCATGGACCATCTGGACGAGCTTCCCGCCACAGGCGCCGTCATCTTCTGCACCTTCTCCAAGGTGCGCGATGGCGTTGGATATCCCGCACGCGTTTTTGCCATCTACCCCGCGGCATGAGTTCCCTTGCGTTTGTTCTTCTAAATTCAGCCTCCGGTGCACGCTACACGCCCCAGCGGCATACAATCCATCAGGCGCCCCGCACGCGGGCGCCTTTTTGTGAGGAGATGATTCACATGCAGATCAACAAGGTCGCCTTTATCGGCAAGGGCGGCGTCGGGTTACTCTACGGCAGCATGATCGCCCAGGCACTCGGCGACGATGCCGTCGAATACGTCATGGACGACGCCCGTTTCGAGCGTCACGTGGGCGATGCGCTCACCGTCAACGGCAAGCCCTGTGCGCTCAAGTCCATCCGCGCCAGTGAGGCAACGCCCGCCGATCTGGTCATTCTCACGGTCAAGACGACGGGACTCAACCAAGCGCTCAAGACTATGGAGCGCGTCGTGGGGCCCAACACGCTCATCGCCTCGCTGTGCAACGGCATTACGAGCGAGCAAAAGATTGCCGAGCGCTTTGGCTGGAAGCATACCGTTCTTGGTATTTGCCAGGGCATGGATGCCGTGTTCCTCGACGGCGCGCTCACCTTTACCAATGCGGGCGAGATTCGCTTTGGCGCGGCAGCAGGCACCGAGCCCGCAACCGTCAGCGCCATCGACGAGCTCTACACACGCTGCGGCATCGCCCATACCGTCGAGAGCGACATTGCGCACCGCATGTGGGCCAAACTCATGCTCAACGACGGCATCAACCAGACCTGTATGGCCTACGGCGGGACCTACGGAAGCGCCACGGAGCCGGGCTCCGAGCAGCGTCGCTGCTTTGTTTCCGCCATGCGCGAAACGCTTGCGGTCGCCAACGCCGAGGGCATTGAGCTGACCGAGGCAGACCTGACGCAGATGGTGCACCTCATCGAGGGAATCGACCCCGTCGGTATGCCCTCGATGGCGCAGGATCGCATCGCACAACGAAAAACCGAAGTCGAGGAGTTCGCTGGCACCATTTGCCGCCTAGCTACCAAACACGATATCCAAGTGCCGCAAAACGATTGGCTCTACCAGAGGATTCGCGAAATAGAAAGCAGCTGGTAGTGCTCGGCATACTGCAGCCAACAGATCCAATGGCAAAGCCGCCGCAAGGGGCACTCCCCTCGCGGCGGCTTCCTTTTTCATCTTTGGCCAAAAATCAGCTTCACAACGGTTAGAGCTGCGACTCCGACGTCTGGTCCTCATCATCGCGACAAAGGACTACACCCGCACTTCCCAGCAGCGCGGCCGCGATCAACACGCCAACCACGATAGAGGCAGCCCCACAAGACCCCTGCATACCCGCGACGAGCGCGGCCGTAGGACCAAGGCAACCAAGCGTCAATGCAACGGCGGCAACGGCGATATCTCGAGCGTTCACAAGACCACTTCCTCCACGAGAAAGACCTTATTTCTCATGAACTAGTGTGCCCCGCGCCCATATGCGTGGCGTACTGCCACGGTAAGCGCTCTGTTAACTCAAGCACGCACAAAAAACGGACGCCCCTACGTTGTGCCCAAAGGCTCAGTAAAGACGCCCACCCGTCATCTCCTATTGGCTTATGGCAGATTACCAACCGGTATAGTAGTCGGTGGTTCCGGCAGCGCAGCCGGAGTCATAGACCTTGCACTCACCCTTGGATCCGGTAAACGTGGAGCCTTGGGCCTTATCGCCCGCGGCAACGACGTAGTAACCATCGGAATCGCGCCAAAAGCCCTCGGAATCCTGCGTCCATTCGCCCGTGCGGTGGTGATACAACACGTTGCTGCTGTAATAAGTCTCGCGGCGGCCATTATAGTTATTGACGCCGCTCGAGCGCGTCAGGCCCGAGCCGTTCGCGTAATACGCAGCAGACGCGTAAGACGAGCCGGAGCCGGCGTTGTAATACGAAGCCTGAACGGCCTCAGCGGCCTCGGCGGCTTCCGCCTCGGCGGCCGCAGCCTCGAGCGCCTCGCGCTTGGCATCCTCAAGCGTGGAGCGAAGCTCGTCGAGCTCGGTCGACTTGGCGTCGACCTCCCCCATCGTCAGCAGGCTACCCGCGCCGTCGATGCATTCTTGAAGCACGGCGCGCTCGCCATCGGTGGCATAGTCGCCATACATGTTCATGATAATTTGAGCGCGAACTTCCAAAGAGTCGCGCTTGGCCCCCATGGAGGCGTTCCACTCCTGCATGGAGCCAAAACCGTCGCCGCGATAATCGACGGGCTGCATCAACGTGGTCTCGGAGGGCGCGGACCCAACCGCGTCGGACAGCGTCGCCGCGTGGGCCTCGGTTACGCCGGCACCCACCAAAAGCGCCACGGCAAGCGTGGCAGAAAGGGCGGCGGCCTTCGGTTTTCGTGAATCGATCATCATGTAGCTGGAAACCTCCGTAGTGCGTTTTTGCTGCGTTTGAGCTGTGTGATTCGATCGCGCTGCATAGTACCCCGAGCAAATCGCGACCTGCGGTTTTACTCAAAAGGCGCACGTCAATTGCGTAAAACTCACATCCTCTCAACAGGAGTTTTCCACAACTCGAATGCATAAAGCGTGCCAAAAACCCTGTTTTTGCACCCTCTCTATGCAAAAAAGGCGCCTGTGCGACCATTGTTCACACAGGCGCCTTGAGCAGGCATTTTATGCAGTTATACCTATCGAGTCGCAAGGGGTCCTTGCACAAGTCGCCTTACTCGTCCAGCGCGGCGAAGGCCTGTTTCAGATCCCAAATGATGTCCTCGGCGTTCTCGGTACCGATGGAAAGACGGATCGTGGAGGGCGTGATGTTCTGCTCGGCGAGCTCCTCGGCAGAGAGCTGGGAGTGCGTGGTGGTAGCCGGGTGCACGACGAGCGACTTGACGTCGGCCACGTTGGCGAGCAGCGAGAAGACCTGCAGGTGGTCGATGAACTTCCAGGCAGCCTCCTGGCCGCCCTTAATCTCGAAGGTGAAGATCGAAGCGCCGCCGCGGGGGAAGTACTTCTGATAGAGCTCATGGTCGGGGTGCTCGGGCAGGCTCGGGTGGTTCACCTTGGCAACGTGGCTGTCGCCGGCAAGGAACTCAACGACCTTCTTGGTGTTCTCGACATGACGGTCAACGCGCAGCGACAGAGTCTCGGTGCCCTGGAGCAGGATCCAGGCGTTGAACGGGCTGATGCAGGCGCCCTCGTCACGCAGCAGGATGGCGCGGACATAGGTTGCGAAGGCGGCGGGACCGGCAGCCTCGGCAAACGAGACGCCATGGTAGGAGGGGTTGGGCTCGGCGATCTGCGCATACTTGCCGCTCGCCTTCCAATCGAAGTTACCGCCGTCGACGATCACACCGCCCAGCGAGGTGCCGTGGCCGCCGATGAACTTGGTTGCGGAGTGGACGACGATGTTGGCACCATGCTCCAGCGGACGGAACAGATACGGGGTGCCGAAGGTGTTGTCGACGACAACCGGTAAACCGTGCTTCTTGGCGATCTCGGAGATGGCGTCGATGTTGGGGATGTCGGAGTTGGGGTTGCCGAGCGTCTCGAGATAGATGACCGTGGTGTTGTCCTTGATGGCGCCCTCGACCTCGTCCAGGTTATGGGCATCGACGAAGGTGGTCTCGACGCCAAACTGGGAGAGCGTGTGCTCCAGCAGGTTGTAGGAACCGCCGTAGATGGTCTTCTGGGCGACCACGTGGTCACCGGCCTGGGCAAGAGCCTGCAGGGTATAGGTGATGGCGGCGGCGCCAGAGGCGACGGCGAGGCCAGCAACGCCGCCCTCGAGCGCGGCAATGCGGTCCTCGAAGACGCCTTGGGTGGAGTTGGTCAGACGACCGTAGATGTTACCGGCGTCGGCAAGACCAAAGCGGTCAGCAGCATGCTGGGAGTTGCGGAACACATAGCTCGTGGTCTGGTAGATAGGCACGGCGCGGGAATCGGATGCGGGATCGGCGCTCTCCTGGCCAACGTGAAGCTGCAGGGTGTCGAAACCAAAGGTGTGCTCGGGGTTGTTGATAAACTGGCTCATGATGATCTCCTTGATCGAACAAAAGTAAATAAAAAGAGAGAAGTAAGTCGCTGTCTCCTGATCACGCCGACGGGCGCAAACAGGAGCCCGGCATTCGTCTTGGTAAGCAATTCATATGCGGGCCTCCTTTCGCATCCCGGTTCCGTGGTCGGCTTAATTACCTACCGCCTTTGTGTGTTTTGAATAGTACGAACATTGTTTCCCTCGGTCAATCACTTAAAAGCGCTAACCTGTTATCTGTTTTGTAGATAGCAATCGAGAGGATGGCGTCGATGACCCTTCAGCAGCTTCGTTTTCTGATTGCCGTGGCAGAGTCCGGCTCAATCAACGCTGCAGCTCAGCGCCTCTATACCGCTCAGTCCAACATCTCAAACGCCGTCAAAAGCCTGGAACAGGAGCTCCATCTGGAGATCTTTACGCGCTCCAGCCGCGGCGTCACGCTCACCAACGACGGCACCGAGCTTTTGAGCTATGCGCGCCAGGTCGTGGAGCAGGCAGATATGCTCGAGGCCCGCTACGAGGACGGCGG
>CABVCJ010000067.1 GCA_902496845.1 uncultured Collinsella sp. | reverse complement strand
CGCGAGCGCCGCCGGCCCCGTCGCCCCGCGCCCGGTCCACTCCGCGCTCGACCTTTCCAGGCTCGAGTCGGTCGGGTTCAACATGCCCGACTGGGAGGAAGAGCTGGGGGAGTACCTCAAGACGCTCTAGCCGCTATTAACTTTTCGAGAGTAAAAGCCGCCGCTTGTTAACGGCGGCTTTTCTTATGCCTGGCGTATAGACCCGCTGCAACAAGGGCGACGGTGGTCGCCAGACTCACTGCAAGCCCAGAAAGGGCGCCCGGAGTCTTGTAGGTCATCACGATCCTATTCGCGCCTTTCTGCACGTTCAGGGACGACAGGCCCTTATCGGCGGCGGGCGTTAGTTCTGCGGCGGTTCCGTTTACCGTTATGTTCCAGCCCTCATCGTACGGAACGCTCAGCAGCAGGTTGCCGTCATACTTGGCGGTATACTCGCCTTCGATCCTTCCGTCCTTAAAAACCGTCGGAACAAATTCGTTCGTCTTAAGCTCGTTCATAATCTGCTGGAAAACGTCCAGATTGAGGGCGTAAAAGACCGGCTCATTGTCTTGGGGCATGTCCGTATAACCCTCTGCGACTCCGATTGACACCGTATGCTGGCTCGGGGTGTCCGATGCATCCGCAATCTGGCGGATATTATTGTCGAATCTCCAGGCCTCGTTTGTGATCGTTCGCTGGTCGATGGTAAGGGTGACTGGCCAATAACTGCCGGCGGTCGCATCTTTGTTAATGTAGAGGTATCCGATGGACTCCGCCGGAACGGTAACGCTCCATTGCTTTTGGTTCTCACCATTTTCCGTGTTCGTAGCCTCGATTTTGGTATAGAGCTCTACCTCGCGGCCCAGGATTTTGCTGTATAGGTCATTTTGCTTTTCGAAGGGGTTCTTGCCCTCTAACGTGCTGTTTTGAACGCCGCTCGAAGCTGCGATGCCAGCGCTGAGCGCATTGGGATTCTCGTAGACCGTGCTTGCGGAGTCGGTTTGATTTGCCTTTGCCGTAACGTATCCTGCGGGGCTGTGTTCGGCAATGGCGTACTTAACTCCCAGCAGGGCATCGACGGCAAGAATGGGTTCGGCATAACGGGTCGAAAACTCGCCGGCGCTGCTGTATCCAAGGGAGTTGAGCAATGCAATTGCCTGCGGGTTATTTGCGGATGAGTAGGACGACAGCTGGTTGTACCCAAGCGCTAAGCCCTCGTTGAGGGCGGCGCTATCGGTGCGCGTGGTCGTTCGATCGATGCGGTAGAATGACGCAGAATCCTGGTCTTGAATGGCTGTGATCGTGTTGGTTGCGGTAGTCACATAGGTACAGTTGGCATCTTCGGAATAGCCTGCGTACAGTTGGTTCCACATCACATGGGCGTTGATAAACAACTCAATTGCGGTGATTGTCAGGATTGGTAATACGACGGCGGGTCGATAGACATGACGAAATTTGGGCTGGCCCTCGAACACCTGCAACGAATAGCCTGCGGCCCACATCGTAAAGAAGCCCAGCAAAAAGGCTGTGCGCGAATAGAACCCGTTGGGAACGCGCATGCCGCACCAGATGTACTCGAGCGGGCTCAAAACGGAGCTAGCGATCAGGACGGCTGTGACGACGAACGTTGCGATGCGTATCTTGGCCGAAACCTTGCGGTTAAACAGTAGGCTTATTGCAAGTAACATCATGATTACGCCGCAATAGAACTGCGGCGTGTTCCCGTTATTCACCCACATGCCGGGGATGAAGCCCCTGATGAGCGATTTGAGGCCTGTTTTAAGCAAGGGGCCAAGTGCCAGCACGGGGCCGCCTTTTGCCATGGCAAGGATGGTCGGCAAAAAGGTCCAGGCGGACAGGAGCAGCCCAAGCATCATAGCCCCTGCAAATCGTAGGGCCCGGTCGAGCGTGAGCATCCAGCTAAATCCTTCTGCAGCGACGTAATCGACAAACTCAACCAATACGAAGATGCAGAGGAATAGGATGTTGATATAGGCCGTATACCAACAGAACATGACATTGAGAGCAATCGCAATAACGAGGCGTACCATATTTTGTTCGCGAATGAGCTCGTAGCATCCGAAGGCGCAGATGGGTAGCAGGATAAGGCAATCAATCCAGAGCGGATTACACAAATTACTTATGGTCCAGCTGCAAAACGTGAACGAGAGGGATAGCAAGAATGCGGCGGGCTTGGACAGGTCAAAGCGCTTTTGCACATACCAAGCGCTGCTGATGTGGATGCAGCCCAGTTTGAGCGCGGTTATGGCAAATACGAAGAGCGTCAGCTTGTCTGCGGGAAACAGCACACAGAGCAGGTTGAAGGGGCTGGCGAGGTAGTAGCTATAGAGCCCCCATGTGTTCATGCCGAGTCCCTGTGAGAAGGAATAGCGAAGGTTTGCCTCGCCTAAAAGGACGCGGCGAAACCACGCAAAGAAGTCGATGTATTGGTATTTGAGATCGTTGGTGAGAAACGATTTGTCGCCAAAGGGGTAGACATGCCCTGCCGCTGCAAGTGCGACAAAGAGTGCGACGGAAAATGCGAAGCAGGCGGCGTAGAACGCCACATTCTTGAGCGTGCTGTTATTGGGCCGTGTCATCAGATTCCTCGTTGGATTCTCGAATGATATAGATGGGACGTCGCTTGGTTTCCAAGTAGGCTTTTGCCAAGTATTCACCGATGATTCCCAGGCACAGGAGCTGCATGCCGCCAAACAGCGTTATGAGGCAGGCAAGGGAGGGCCATCCGCCTACGGGGTCGCCCCAAACAAGCGTTTTGACCAGGATGACGATAAATCCCAGGATGGCGATGAGACAGAAAACGATACCCGTGAGGGCGGCGAGGGAGAGCGGCGCTGTGGAAAAAGCGACGATGCCGTCGATGGAATAGAGGAGCAGCGACCAAAAGCTCCATTTGGTCTCGCCGGCCACGCGGTTGACGTTTACGTAGGGGAGCCATTTGGTTTTGAAGCCAACCCAGCCGTAAATGCCCTTGGAGAATCGGTTGTATTCGCCCATGGAGATGATGGCGTTGACCATAAGCCGCTTCATGAGCCTAAAATCGCGTGCTCCGTCGACGATGTCGGCCTTTGAAATGCGGTTGATGATCTTGTAGAACATACGGGCACAGAACGACCTGATGGGAGGCTCGCCTTCGCGGGTGGTCCTGCGTGTGGCGACGTTGTCGTAGTTTTCGGTCTGCAAGATCTCGTACATCTGCGGTAGGAGCGAGGGCGGGTCCTGCATGTCGGCGTCCATGGTGGCGACATAGTCGCCCTTTGCGTGCTGGAGTCCGGCGAGTAGCGCCGCCTCCTTGCCAAAGTTACGCGAGAAAGAGTGCCAGCGGATGGCGTATGGATGCGCCGCCGCGGCTTCTGCTTTCATGACGGCAAGCGTTTTGTCTGCCGAGCCATCGTCGATGAGGACGGCTTCAAAGGAGATCTCGGGGTCCTGCTGAGTCATGATGCGAACGACGCCATCGAGCTCTTTGAGAAAGATCGGAAGTGATTCCTGCTCGTTGTAGCACGGCACGACGATGGAGATGAGCGGCATGGTGGTTTACCTCTCGCTTGGCTTGGAAGTAGGGTGGCCGGGCTGGTCATCGTAGGCGTATTTGCTGTACACGTTGACCTCCCACTGCTTTTTCTCAACCTTTGCCACAGAATCCAGGATGAATCCGGTCGCAAGGCTCAGTCCGCACAGGAACATAAACGAGGCGGCGAGCATGGCGGTGGGGAAGCGCGGGACCAGACCGGTCTGAAAGTACTCAACAAAGATAGGAATGCCCAAAGCCAGGCCGATAATCGCGAATAAAAGCGCAACCAGACTGAAGAACTTCAGCGGGCGGTAGTCCTTGAACAGCGTGCCGATCATCGTAACGACTTTAATGCCGTCGCTCACGGTATTGAGCTTGGACTCGGAGCCTTCCGGACGGTCGCGGTACTCGATGGGTACATCTTTGATGCGCCAGCGGTGGTCGACGGCGTGAATCGAGAGCTCGGTTTCGATCTGAAAGCCCTCGGAAAGCACGGGGAAGGTTTTAACGAACGGGCGGCTCATGGCGCGGTAGCCGGTCATGACGTCATCGAAGCTGTAACCATAGATCCACTTGATCATGGCGCGGACCAGATTGTTGCCAAAGCCGTGGAAGGCACGCTTGTTTTCCTCGGCGTAGGTGCCGTTGGAAAGGCGATCGCCTACGGTCATATCGGCCGTGCCGTTGAGGATGGGCTCGCAGAGGGCTTTGGCCGCCTCGGCGGGGTAGGTGTCGTCTCCGTCGACCATCAGGTAGCAATCGGCGTCGATATCGCGAAACATCTGGCGGCACACGTTGCCCTTTCCCTGACGGGGCTCAAAGCGGACTGTGGCGCCGTGCTCGGTGGCGATGCGTGAGGTATCGTCCGACGAGTTGTTGTCATAGACATAGACCGTCGCCTGCGGAAGCTCGCGGTGAAAGTCGTCGATGACTTTTCCGATCGTGAGCGCTTCGTTGTAGCAAGGGATGATGACGGCGATGGATTCAGAATTCACTTAATGCTCCTTATACATTCAATCCTAGAAAGTATAGCCGTTTGGGCCTGGCATCCTAAGATGTGGGTTAGTTCTCCAGTTTTGTTGCGCGAATCGTTTGCATGGCCGTCGGGTCTATACTGTTCGTTTGTCAACGATTACGAGTAAAGGAGTTGCATCCGTGTCGGATCAGACAAAGCAACAAGAAACTCGCAGTCTGCCTGCGACGTTTGCTAAGAACGAATTTGAGAAGGACGCGTTTATCCTTCGTCAGCTGGTTACCAAGGATTTTAAGATCAAGTATCGCCGTAGCGTTCTGGGCGTCGCATGGTCGGTGCTCAACCCGCTGCTGATGATGATCGTCATGGCCATCGTGTTCTCGACGATTTTCGCCCAGGGCCGCAATGGCTCGATTACGCCCGAGATGTACCCGCTCTACTTGATCGTGGGTAACGTGACCTTTGCCGTCATGTCCGAGTCTACGAACCAGGCCCTGACGTCGATCGTGGGTGCTGCCCCGCTGCTCAAGAAGGTTAAGGTGCACCGCTGGGTCTTCCCAGTACAGAAGGTGCTCTTCTCGCTGGTTAACTTTGCCTTCTCGCTGGTCGCCGTTGCCATCGTTATGCTGTGGTTCCGCGTTATGCCTTCTTGGCACCTGATTCTGCTGCCGGTCTGCCTGCTGCTGCTTATGTGCTTCTGCATGGGCCTGGGCATGATGCTCTCCGCCCTCACGGTCTTTTTCCGCGATGTCATGCATCTGTGGAGCGTCGTCATTACGGCTTGGACCTACATTACGCCCATCTTCTGGACGACCGACTTCGTTGCGCAAATGCCGCATCTCGTGCGCATTCTGGTCTATGCGAACCCCATGTATAACTACCTGCAGTTTATGCGTGATATCTTCCTGTTCCAGACTACGCCCTCGCTTATGACGTTTGGTATGTGCGTCGCTTGGGCGGTTCTTGCGCTTGTTATTGGCTACACCGTGTTCCATAAGTCCGAGCGCAAGTTCATCCTCTACATCTAAGGAGTGCTGTGATGACTGAATCTGTTGTTGATTACAGCGAGCAGCCTCTGGCTGTCGAGGTCGACGACGTCACCATGATCTTTAACATGGCGTCCGAGTCGCTGACCAACCTCAAGGAGTACTTCATCAAGCTTGCCAAGCACGAGCTGTTCTTTGAGGAGTTTAGGGCGCTTAAGCACATCTCGTTTGATATTCATCGCGGCGAGGTTGTGGGTCTGGTCGGCACCAATGGCTCCGGCAAGTCTACGATGCTCAAGATTATCGCTGGCGTTCTTGAGCCTAGCGAGGGCAGCGTTAAGGTGCACGGTAACATCGCGCCGCTGATTGAGCTTGGTGCCGGCTTTGACCCCGAGCTGACCGCCCGCGAGAACATCTATCTGAACGGTGCCCTGCTCGGCTATACCAAGGAGTTCATCGACGCCAACTTTGACGGCATTATCGAGTTCGCTGAGCTGCAGAACTTTGTCGATATGCCGCTTAAGAACTTCTCCTCGGGCATGGTGGCGCGTATCGCCTTTGCAATCGCGACGATTACCGAGCCCGATATTCTGATCGTTGACGAGACGCTGTCCGTCGGTGATGTGTTCTTCCAGCAGAAGTGTGAGGCTCGCATTCAGCACTTTATCCAGAGCGGTGACGTGACGGTTCTGTTCGTTTCGCACTCCATGGAGCAGGTTGAGCGCATCTGCCAGCGTGCCGTTTGGATTGAGAAGGGTGACCTTCGCATGGACGGCCCGGTCGATGAGGTCTGCAAGGCGTATCGCGAGCAGTTCAACTAGGTTATAATTACTTGCGCCCGACAGGCTTGCGCTTGCTTGGGCGTGCGGTTATTTGCTCCATTAGCTCAGTTGGATAGAGCAGGGGACTTCTAATCCCAAGGTCGACGGTTCGAATCCGCCATGGAGCACCATCGTTTATTAAGCCCGGACCGCTTGGTGGTCTGGGCTTTTTCATCTTGTATGCTGCTGAAGCCGAGCGCGAGCAAGCCGCTGCTGTTTGTTGGGGTTGGCATTTTACTTTTCCAGATGCTCTTTCAGCAGCTCCAGCGCGTGGGCGTAGCCCTGGAGGCCTTCGCCGGTGATGGTGGCGAAGCAGGCTAGGCGTGCATAGCTCACCTGGCGGAAGTCCTCGCGCGTCTCTACGGCGCTGATGTGCACCTCGACGGCAGGGATGGCGACGGCCTTGAGGGCGTCAAGGATTGCCACGCTGGTGTGCGTGTAGGCTGCCGGGTTGATGACGATGCCGTCGACCTTGCCGTAGGCCTCCTGGATCTTGTCGACGATGCTGCCCTCGTGGTTGGACTGGAAGACCTCGACCTCGTCGAAGCCCTGCGCGGCACCTGCCTCCTGGCAGATCTGGACCAGGCGGTCGTAGTTGTCGCTACCATAGATGCCCGGCTCGCGAATGCCGAGCATGTTGAGGTTGGGGCCGTTGATGACGAGTGCTTTCATGGTTGCTTCCTTTGCGGTTGGAAAGCCACCACAAAGGTGTCTGTCCCCTTTGTGGTGGCTTAGGTTAGAGAGCGGGTGGGAGGGTCTCGAGGAGGGCTTGGGCGGTGTTGGTGGCGCAGTCGCGTGAGTCGATGATGTAGTCGGCCCAGGCGCGGTAGCGCGGCATGCGCTGCTCGGCGAGCTTATCGATGCCATCGCGGGCGGTGATAGGGCGTCCCTTGTGGGCGAGTTCGTCGAGCTTGCGGTTGAGCATCACGATCTGGCTGTTCTGGTGCAGCAGCGGATAGTTTTCGTCGCGCGTGACCACGCCGCCGCCGGTGGAGAGTACCAGGCCGCTGCGCTTGGAGATGTCGGCCAGCGCCGCCGTCTCCTGCTCGCGGAAGGTCGCCTCGCCGCGCTCGACGATATAGTCGGCGCAGGGCATCCCCAGGCGCTCCTCAAGCGCGCGATCCAAGTCAATGTGCTCGCGACCCGTGAGCAGGGCGATTTGCTCGCCTACACGGGTCTTGCCCGAGCCCGGCATGCCGACCAGGGCGATGTTCTGCTCGCGGCGAGACAGACGTTCCGTTACGTCCAGAATGCGCTCGCGCGGGGTAATCTGGCCGGTGTAGCGCTCGACAGCCTGTGCCGCCTGTGCAACAAGCATGAGCAGACCGCCGATGCAGGGGATGCCGCGGCGCTCGGCCTCGAGCATCAAGCCCGTGCGGGCGGGATTGTAGACAATGTCGATGACGCCCTCGAGCGCGTCAAGTCCCTCGAGCATGCAGGGGGCGTCGGGGCAGTGGGGGAACATGCCGGCGGGCGTGCAGTTGACGAGCAGCGCGGCATCGGATTGCTGCGCGATGTTACCGTAGTTGACGTCGCTCGTGCGGCCCACGGGCACCACGACGGCGCCTAAGTCGCCGAGTACCATGCTCGCTGTAGTGCCGGCACCGCCGGTGGCGCCGAGCACGAGGGCCTTCTTACCGGCAACCTCTACGCCCAGCTCCTCGACCAGGCACCGAAAACCAAAGTAGTCGGTGTTGTCACCGCGCAGGCGGCCGTCGGGCAGGCGCGTGATGGTGTTGACGTTGCCCATGCGTTCGGCCAGGGGGCTCAGCTCGTCCAGGTATTCCATGACGGCACGCTTGTAGGGGATGGTCACGTTGGTGCCCTCCCATTCGTCGCCGGTCATAAAGGCCTGGAGGTCCTCGGGCTCGCGCTCAAATCGCACATACTCCAGGCCTGCGAGCTCCTTGTAGATGGTCGGGGTGTAGCTGTGGCCCAACACGCGGCCCAGCACGCCGTAGGGACGGGTTGCGGCGGTATCGGTCATCTAGAGCACCTCCGTGTAGCTGCCAAAGTAGGTAAAGCTCTCGCACACGTCGTCGATGGAATCGAGCAAGTCGTCGAGGGCCTTGCTGCCAAAGGGGCAGTCCAGGTCAAAGTAGAACATAAACTCAAAGTCACGACCGGGGATGGGGCGGCTCTCGAGCTTGATGAGGTTAATGTTGAGCGCATAGAAGCGCTCGAGCACGCGATAGAGGGCGCCCGGCTCGTTGGCCGTGGTGATCATGAGCGAGGTACGGTTGGCGCCGGGGTAGACGCGCGGCTCGCGGCTGATGACGACAAAGCGCGTGTAGTTGTTGTCCGAGTCTTGGATGTTGGGCTCCAGCACCTCCAAGCCGTAGAGCGCCGCACAGCTGCGCGAGGCGATGGCGGCGACGTCGGTGCGTTCGGAGTTGGCGACCATCTCGGCCGACATGGCGGTGTTGGGGTACTTGGTGGCATGCAGTCCGTGGGCCTCGATAAAGCCGGCGCACTGGGCAATGGCTTGGCCGTGGCTGTAGGCCTCGCGCACGTCGGCGAGCTTGGTGCCGGGCTTGACGAGCAGGTTGTGATCGATCTTGAGGCGCAGCGAGCGCACGATATGGAAGTCGAACTGTGCGAGCAGGTCGTAGACGGCGTTGACCGAGCCGGCGGTGGAGTTTTCGATGGGCAACACGCCAAACTCGCAGAAGCCGTCGCGCACGGCGCGCATGACGCCCTCGAAGGTCTCAAAGAAGGCGATATCGGGCACGTCAAAGAGCTTGCACGCGGCAATCTGGCTGTAGGCGCCCTCGACGCCCTGGCAGGCGACGGTGGCCGTCTGGGGGAAGGGCGTGTCAAAGGCCGCGGCCGTGGCATGGGCCTTTTGCGACACCGTGATGCCCTTGAGTTCGTTGATGTAGCGCTGCTGCTCGGCCTTGCTCATGCTCATGAGGAGGCGGAACAGGGTGATGGTCTGGGCCTCGTAGCGCTCGGGTGCGCGGCTGGCGAGGTTGTTGAGTTTGGAGCGCTCGCGGGCGGGGTCGAAGACGGCCTTGCCCATCTCGATCTTGGATTTGGCGACCTCGGTGGCAATGTCCATGCGCTCGACAAAGCTGTTGAGCAGCGTGGTGTCGATGCCATCGATGGCCTGGCGAATATCGGCAAGGTCCATGGCGGCCCCTTTCGTGAATGGTTGCCAAGGGTAGCTAATTTGGGACGGGGCTATTTTAGCTACCCTTTGACTGTCGACGAATCGATGAGAGCCAGGACAAATATCAACTGGCATATGGGGGTAGCTAAAATAGCCCCGTCCCAAATTAGCTACCCTTGGGGTGGGTTGGTTAGCGCTGGGCGGCGTCCTCGAGGAGGGCGTCCCAGATGGCGAGCGCCGCGGCTGCTTCGGCTACGGGGACGGCGCGCGGGACGATGCAGGGATCGTGACGGCCGTGGACCGAGAGCTCGGCATTTTCCATGGCGTCCATGTCCACGGTCTGTTGTTCGCGACCGATGGAGGGCGTCGGCTTTACGGCCATCCGCCACATGACGGG
>CABVCJ010000066.1 GCA_902496845.1 uncultured Collinsella sp. | reverse complement strand
CGTCGATGCATTGACCACAATGCGAAATACACCGGACAGTTCCGCGACCCGCTGGGCACTAAAGCCGTAATCCAGGCGCAGGTATTCCAGCCCCAGATCACGCAAGTCCTCCATGCGTTCAAGGCCCAGCAAATCGCACGTGCGCGGCCCCACATCGGCAATGAGCGCAATACCGCGAGCGGAAAGCAGCGACAGCACCTGGCGAACCTTATCGGCATATGCCGCTCCCCCATCCTCGGGAATATGCAGCGAGGTAAACGCATAGCGCGCACCCGCCGCGGCACCATGTTCAATCGTCCGCTCGATATCCTGCAGGGGACTGGAAAGATAGACAGAAATACCCGTTCTCACGCTTCGATTCTCCTTTAAAAAAGGCCGGCGGAGCAGTTAGCCCCGCCGGCACAACCATAGCATCAAGAGATCTGCGGCACGTCATGACGCTCGAATGACATAGCGCGCAGCATCAGGCTACTCGCCAAAGAACTCGTTGATCTTCTGCTCGTCGACGCCGAAGAACCACGTCAGGACAAAGCCGGCGGCATAGGCAAGCAGCATAGCGGCAACGTAGCCGAGCTGCTGGCCGGGAACGACAATCAGCAGGCCAAACAGACCGGAAACGCCCTGAGAAACCGTGCCGATGTGAAGCAGTGCCGCGAGCGCACCGCCAAATCCGGCACCCAGGCAGGCCGTCACAAACGGGCGGACAAGCGGCAGCGTAACGGCATACATCAGAGGCTCGCCAACGCCCAGGATGCCAACGGGAATGGACTCTGCGACATACTTCTTAAGCTTGGCGTTCTTGGTCTTAAAGTACAGCGCCAGACCGGCACCGACCTGGCCGCCGCCAGCCATCATAAGGATGGGCAGCAGGTAGTTGATGCCCTTGGTAGCGCCGTCGGGATCGTTGAGCATAGCGTGGATCGGCGTAAGTGCCTGATGCAGGCCAACGGACACCAGCGGCAAGAAGCCTGCCGACAGGATATAGCCGCCCAGAACGCCCAGCTTCTCAAAGATAAAGGTGAGAACGCTAAAGATCGCGGTCGTCAGCCAAGCGCCAACCGGCTGGATGACAAGCATCAAAGCAAAGGCGCCGATGATGAGCACCAGCAGCGGGGACAGGAACGTATCGAGCGCGTTGGGCATGACCTTGCGAATCTGACGCTCCATCCAGGCGAAAAATGCGCCTGCGATGAGAGCTGCGATCATGCCGCCCGCGGCGGGATTGTACTGTGCATTGGTGAGCGGCAGCAGAATAGCGGTGCTGGGATCGGCGGCGCCAGGCGCGAGCAGAGGCATAGCACTGTTAGCGATGCACATCATGCCGGCAATACCGCCCAACGCAGCGGAGCCACCAAACTCGCGCGCCGCGTTATAGCCCACCAAAATGGGCAGATAGGCAAAGAGGGCCCAGCCCATGGAGCGAATGCCCTGATACCACCACTCACCTGCAAGCGCACCGGCCGTCGAGACATTAATGACGTTGCAGATACCGTTGATAAGGCCAGCCGCAATAATGCCGGGAAGCAGGGCAACAAAGACATTGGAAATCTTCTTGAGGAAGGCCTGAACCGGCTTGGACTCGTACTTGGCCTTCTGTGCGGCCTTGTTTGTGGCCGCAGCGTCAACCACACTCTCGTCGGCAACGCCTTTCGCAAGGCCGGTGAGCTTGGAGAATTCCTCGAGCACCTTATTCACCTTGCCCGGACCCAGCACGATCTGCATCGTGTCGTCCTCGACCAGGCCCATTACGCCATCGAGTGCCTTAATACCCTCCGTATCGACGTTGCCCGTATCTTTGACGGTCACGCGCAGACGCGTCATGCACGCCGCGTTTGCCAGCACGTTGTCTTTACCGCCCAAAAGGTCCAGCAGCTTTTGAGCCAGCTCTTTGTTCGTCATAACTCCTCCTTGTATTGGGTATCTCTTCTTGATGTCATATCTGCTCACGCCGTGCACCTATTGGGCATCGGCATTGCTCTTCTCATGGCCACTCACCGCAGCACGGACATGGCCGCGCGCCCGCTCAAGAGCCACCGCAGCCTGCTCGGCATCGCAGCCCAGCAGCACCGAGACAATAGCGGTTTTTACGTGGCCGCCGGCATCTGCAAGCGCCTGAACGGCGCGCTCTCGTGTGCAGCCAGTCGCTTCCATCACGATGTTCTGGCCGCGCACCACCAGCTTCTCGTTCGTCTGCTGTACATCGACCATCAGGTTTTGGTACACCTTGCCGATCTTGACCATGGCACCGGTCGAAATCATATTGAGAATGAGCTTTTGGACCGTTCCCGCCTTGAGCCTCGTTGAGCCGGTAAGCACCTCGGGGCCGGGCACGGGCTCTATGGCAAGGTCTGCGCTCTCCCCGATCTTCGATCCCTGGTTGCAGGCGATTGCAATGGTCTTGCACCCGGTTGCCTTGGCGTACGCGAGGCCGCCCACCACATAGGGGGTACGACCGCTTGCCGCCAAACCAACGACGAGATCCTTGGCGGAGAGCCCGTGTTCCCGCAGGTCACTCGCGCCAAGTTCCTCGCTATCCTCGGCACCTTCGACAGCCTTGATAAACGCCCTCTCGCCTCCGGCGATGAGCCCGACAATCAGATCGGGCGATACGCCAAACGTGGGTGGGCACTCCGACGCGTCGAGCACGCCCAAACGACCGCTCGTGCCCGCGCCCATATAAAAGACGCGTCCGCCGCGCTCGAGCGCCTCGGCAGCCCAGTCGATTGCCGTGGCAACCTGGGGCAACACTTTCGTGACCGATTGGACGGCGCGAAGATCCTCATCGTTCATCGTCGTGACGATTTGTAGCGATGTCATCGTGTCGAGGTCCATTGACTTTTGATTTCGCTGTTCTGTCGTGAATTTTGTTAAATCGAGCATTTTGTTCACCTCATCTTTCCTGTTTCTCGATGTAGTTTTGCTTGATGACATGCGTCGCCCGTTCGTAATCGCTCGCAACGTAAGCAGCGTAGAGGGCATCGACAACCATAAGCTGAGCCATACGCGAGGCCATGGCACCGCTGCGGACCAAGGGCTCGCTTGCAGCAACGCCGAGCACGGCATCGGCCATGGTGGCAAGCTTGGACGATCCATCTACTTTGGTCACGGCCACAACGGGACAGTTGTGGCGTTGGGCCTCGGCGGTGCAGTCCAGCACTTCTTGCGTTAAGCCCGAGTAGCTAAAAGCAATGCCGATATCGCCTTCGTGCATGTTCTTGGCGCACAAGAGTTGGTCGTGCCAGTCATCGTACAGATGGCATTCCTTGTCGACACGCATGAGTTTTTGTGCCAGATCGTGTGCAACCAAGCGAGAAGCACCAATACCGAACAGATTGACCATGCGCGCCCGCTTAAGATAGGCTGCACATCGTTCCAAAACGGTGTAATCGAGTGTTCGCGCCGTCGCCTCGATCGTGCGCACGTTGCTTTTCATCACCTTCCCCACGATACGTTCGACGCTGTCATCCACGGAGATGTCCTCGAGGGCAACGTCCTTTCTGTCGCCCAGGAGCGCAAGTTCGGCAATCAGTTCGCGCTGGAACTCCTTGTAGCCCGCAAAACCCAAGCGCTTGCAAAAGCGCAAAATGCTCGAGGGCGAGGAGAACGTGGCATCGGCAAGACCGCGGACGGACAGCCCGACCACCTCATGCGGATGAGCACTCACGTATGCGATGACATTGCGCTCCGCCGGACTTGCGCTGAGCTCACGCTCGCGAAGCCTTAAAAGCAATCCGTTTGCCATCTCAAACACCTCCGTTGAGAAGAATTAAAGACCAACGAACGATTCGTACCGAATATAAACAGCTTTTACGGTACATTGTGCCGCATCATGGCGCACAAAGGGCGGGCATTCTACCACTCGCCCCTCAAATCCGACCGCTCGGAAATACGCGCGACACAAAATGATTCATCAAGGTCGCATTATTCGTAACAGGGTTGTTAACAGCGTCTCGCGTGGGCGCCAATGGGACAGGTCGTGCGCTTATCCAAGCACACCGCCGCCAACGAGGCAAACAGCCCAACAAAGAAGAACTCTACGGTATGGGCGACACGACGGATGTTGGTGCCCATCCATATGCGAACGGGGGCAAGCGGGTCGGGGTGGGCGGCGGTAGCCGCTGAGTCCGCGTCCCCGGCTCCCCTACTCCGTCTCGCGCATCCAGCGATCGAAGGTCCCCACGCACACACCTAAACGCTTTGCCGCCTGACTCCGGGTAATATTGCCCGCCTCATAGATATCGCGCACTCGTTCAAATTGCGGAGGGCACGGCTTGCGGGGTCGACCAAAACGCACGCCGCGCGCCCGCGCCGCCGCGATTCCCTCCGCCTGACGACGGTGGATGTTCTCTCGTTCCACCTGCGCCACATAGCTCAACAACTGTAAAACGATATCGGCGATCAGCGTGCTGGTCACATCCGATCCGCCGCAATCTCTCGCACGCGTATCGAGCAACGGCATGTCCAGCACAACGATGGCCGCACCAAGTTCCTTGGTTATACGACGCCATTCCTCGAGTATCTCGCTGTAGTTTCGGCCCAGTCGATCGATGGAAAGCACCACCAACACGTCGCCGGAAGCCAAGGCGTGAAGCAATTCCCGATACTGTGGGCGATCAAAGTCCTTACCGCTCGCACGGTCGGCAAAGACATTCGCCGGCTCCACGCCATAGGCGCTCAGCGCATCCAACTGGCGATTCAAATTTTGATCGCGCGAGCTCACTCGCGCATACCCATATACCGTTGCCACAACATCCCCGCTCTCTCGTAAACCTGCCAAATAGGGACAGGTTTGTTTTGGTAGGTCCTATCTCCCAAAAGCATATGAAGAAGCGGCCGAGCTCATGGCAGGGTAATCAAGAGACACGCAAAGAGGGCGGCCCCGAAAGACCGCCCTCTACGCTCTGCCGATACTCACTGCGTGCCGGTTAATGAATGAGCTTAAAGTCCAAATGTCCGCGAGTAGTGTTGACGCGCGAGACCTCGATAATCACGCGCTGCCCCAACTCAAAACGACGCCCCGTGTCGGCACCCGTCAACGTGAGCGCGTCCTCGTCAAACTCAAACCACTCGTTACCCAAACTCTTAATGGAAACCAGTCCCTCGACCTGCGTTAGATCAAGGCGCACAAATAGCCCCATGCTGCTGACCCATGAGACCGTTCCGGCATAGCGCTCGCCCAGGCGATCCTCGTAGTACTGCGCAATCTTGATTTTTTGCGTCGCATGGCTGGCAGCGTCGGCCGCACGCTCGGCATCGCTGCACGCGCGGCAGATTTGCGGCAGGATGCGCGGAAGCGACTCTCGGCCTTTTCCGATCAGCCTCGGCGTACGCACTAAGGCGTCTTTTCCGCCCAGCTGCTCGTATGCCAGCTGCAGCTTGAGCACGCGATGCACCACCAGATCGGGATAACGGCGAATGGGGCTTGTAAAGTGGCAGTAGCACGACGCGGCGAGCGCAAAGTGGCCCTCGTTGCGAGGCTTATACAACGCGCGCTGCATGCTGCGCAGAAGGAGCGTGTTGACGAGTGGCGCGTTAGACGTGCCGGCAACGGCGTCGACTGCCGCCTGCAACTCGTCGGGACTTCCCAGGGCAATGCCCGCCGCACGGCGATCATCGATGATACCGAGCTGCGCCAGCGCCACAGCAGCACCGTGCAGACTGTCGGGGCTGGGGTCATCGTGCACGCGATAGCACGCCTCGATATCGCGGTCGGCCAGCCACTCGGCGACGCACTCGTTAGCCAGCAGCATTGCCTCCTCGATAAGCGAGGTTGCGCAGGAGCGCTCGCGTGCCACAATCTGCACGGGCACGCCGTCCTCATCCAGCAGCGCGCGAATCTCGGACGTATCAAAGTCGACCGAACCGCGTGCGCGACGAATGCGACGCCGAAGCTCCGCGAGTTCGTTTGCGGCGACCAGGAAATCGGCCAGGTCAACGTTACAGCTGTGAGCAGTGTCCTCGCACGCAAGCCCGCGCTCAAGCGCTTTCTCGCGCGAGGCTTCGGCCGCAGCGACATCCTCCGCAGCGCCCTCCAACACGGAATACTCAACTGCGCCGGCACGCACCAGCAGCGCCTCGGCACCGTCATAGTCCATACGCACACGCGAACGAATCACACTGGGATAGGGATCGTAATGGCGCACACGGCCCTGCGCGTCGAGCTCGATGTCGACGGTAAACGCCAGACGATCCTCATCGGGGCGCAGGGAACACAGGTCACAGGACAGGCGCTCGGGCAGCATGGGAAGCACGCGGTCGGCAAGGTACACCGACGTCGTGCGATGGCGGGCCTCCAGGTCGATATGTCCATCCCAGGCAACATAGTGCGAAACATCGGCAATATGTACGCCCAGCTTATAGCCGCCCTCGGGCGTGCGCTCGAGCGAGATGGCATCGTCAAAGTCGCGCGCATCAACCGGGTCGATGGTGATGACAAAGCGATCGCGCAGGTCACGACGAAGCGGGTCTTTAAGCGCTGCAGTCACGTCGAGCGAAAGTGCCTCTGCCTCTGCCAGCGCCGCCTCGGGATAGCTGTCGGTATAGCCATAGCGTGCCATAACATATTGGACGCCCAGATCGGGCGCATCGTCACCGCCGATACGGCGCTCAAGAGTCACCGTGCCCGACTCCAAGCGCGTCGGGTAGGTCAGAATGCGCGCGACGACGACATCGCCAGGATGCACACCCAGGCGCTCCGCCGAAGTGTCCTCGGGCAAAATAAAGAAGTCAGCCTTCAGGCGCGAATCGAGCGGCTCGATCACCCCGAGCGGGCCGGCGATCTGGTAGGTACCCACCACGCTTATAGCCGCACGTTCGACGACGCCTTCAATCACGGCGCGACGTTCACCATGCGGGCTGTTCTTAATGCTTACGGCCACGGTATCGCCGTCCATAATCTCACGCTTACCGCGACCCATGACCTTGTAGTCGCCGTTTTCGGTTATGACATAGGCACTGTGCTCATGGAGCTGCACGCGGCCAGTCAGGCTCGGACGACGCTCGCTGCGCACCGGCCCGCGCTTATTGCGAGCTCCACGCTTATGCTTGTTATTGCGCCCCATGGCGCCTCCTTGCTATCGATAGCCGTTTACACCCCAAGAGTCTACCCAAATGATCCCTAGGGGACGGAGGAAAACGGATCACATAGATAGACCAGCGCCGCTATGATCCGTTTTCCTCCGTCCCCTAGGGATCAAAAAACGGGCCGCCCCCAAAAGAGACGACCCGTTGCAGACGGCATATCCGCAGCGCCTACACGCGCAGATAACGGCGCATGGCGATGGCAGAACCAAAGAGACCGATAATGACACCGACGAGAATCAGTGCGGCGTAGGTCACCAGATAGTACTGCATCGGCAGCGCAAACGACATCCAGCCGACGCTCGCCTGCAGGCGCGGAATCATCAGATTGCGCAGCAGCTCCAAAACACCGATAGAAAGCAGCGAGCCCAGAATGGCCTGCAGCACACCCTCGGTAATGAATGGCCCGCGAATGAAGCCGTTGCTGGCGCCCACCAGACGCATAATCGCAATCTCGCGACGACGCGCCGTGATGGACAGGCGAATCGTGTTGTTGATAAAGATGAACGCGATAAAGGTCAGCAGGCCGACGAGCACCACGGCGGCGATACGGATGTAGTTGGTCACCTGGAACAGGCGGCTTACTTCCTCCTGGCCATACAGCACGCTCGCGTTGACGTCGCCGTCGTCCGCGATCTTTTGGAAGTCGGCGTTCTTCTTGAGCTTCTTGGCCGTGCTCTCGACCTGAGACGGATCGTCCATCTCAATCGCAAACGAGGCGGGCAGCGGGTTCTGGCCGTCGAGCGCACTCATGGTGGCGTCGGCGTTGCCCGACATCTTGCTCGTGTACTCGGCCAGCGCGTCGTCCTTATCCTTATAGGTCACGGACTTGACGTTGCTCCACGTCTTGAGCTCGGCCTCAAAGGCCTGGACGTCTGCCTGATCGGCGTCATCGCTAATAAAGGCATTGATGACAACCTGATCCTCGACGGTACCGATCACGGAGTTCAGCATCGCGGAACCCATAATGAACAGGCCGATGATAAACAGCGAAAGGAAAATCGTGATGACGGCGCCGAGCGAGGTGGTCCAGTTACGGAAGAAGTGGCTGATAGCCTCTTTGAGCGAATAGCCCACGTTAGTTGGTGCCATAGTTGCCGTAACCTCCCCTCTCCTGGTCGCGGATTACGTGGCCGCCCTCGAGAGCGATCACGCGACGGTGCATGCTATCGACCATCTCGCGGTCGTGCGTGGCAACGATCACGGTGGTGCCGGTACGGTTGATGCGCTCGAGCAGCTTCATGATGCCCAGCGAAATCGCGGGGTCGAGGTTGCCCGTGGGCTCGTCGCAAATAAGCAGCGGCGGACGGTTGACCATAGCGCGGGCAACGGCGACACGCTGCTGCTCGCCACCGGACAGCTGATCGGGCAGAGAGTCCATCTGATCGGCCAGACCGACCAGGCGAAGCACCTCGGGCACCTGGCTGCGAATGACGCCCTTGGGCTTGCCGATGCACTGCAGGGCAAACGCCACGTTTTCGTAGGCGGACTTCTGCGGCAGGAGCTTAAAGTCCTGGAACACGGCACCAATCTGGCGACGCAAGAACGGAACCTTGCGGTTCTTGATCTTCATGAGGTCCTGGCCAGCGACCAAAATGCGGCCGCTCGTCGGCTTGACGTCACGGTTGAGCGTCGACAGCAGCGTGGTCTTACCCGAGCCGGAGTGACCGACCAAGAAGACAAACTCGCCAGGATAGATCTCGATGTTGATGTCGTCGAGCGCGGGCTTGTTGGGCTGCGCCGGGTAGATCTTGGTGACGTGCTCCATGAGGATGACGGGCTCGACACCGGCCTGCTTGGCCATCTTCTTGCGGCTGGCCTGCGGATCGATGGGCGCAAACACCGACGTAAAGTCAGGATTGTTGAGCGCATTGTCGAGGCTTGCGACCTCGGCGGCCTGATCGCTCTCGACTACGGGAGCCGCGGGCTGCGTAGGATCGGGAATACCGGCAAAAAGACCGGACTGCGCAGGCTGTGGCGCCGGAGTCGCAGGAGCCATGGGGTCGGGAATACCGGCCATGACAGGTTGCGGCGCGACAGCGTCCGCCTGGGGCTGATCCACGCGAGCGGTCACCTTCTGCACGGGCTCAAAACCCGCGGCCTCGGAAAGCTCGACATCATTGGTGGGATTGTAGGCAAAGGGATCTGACGCCGGCTGTGCCTGATCTGCCGGCTGTGCGGGGATCGGGCTAAACAGCTGATCCTCTGAATCCGGGGTGGCGAAACGAGTGCCCGCGGCGCCTGACTGCGTCTTGGGGGCGTCATCGCCCGCACCGGAGGTACGGAAGTGGTTACCCACTGGTGCTCCTTATCGTCGTACGTTTAAACTACATGAGCGCTTTGTATTTTAGCAGCATTAGCTTCGCTGCACATAAGAAGCATGGCGGGGTTTTGGTCCCACCGGCCGTGCGCAGGGTTACCTCCCAAATCGTCCTCGGACATGTCGGAGCCCCCGCTGCGCACTACGTGCGGCGGGGGCTCCTCCGTCCTGCGGAAAGATTTGGGAGGTAACCCTGTGCACGGCCTGCGGCTACTAAGGGGCCGCCGCACCAACTTGAGATGCTGCGCACACAAAGTTGGGAGGGTCTGAATTGCACTTTGTTGTGCTGGGCCCTTATCCCAATAGAAATCCTGCTTGATACGGCCTCTTTAAAAGTTGCGGTGAAATAGGGACTGTTTTAGCAGTTAAAAGCCCTAATCAGTCCTTATTTCACCGCAACTTATATTGGGGCTCATTGTTGCGCAACTCGAATTTGGATTGTCGATTTACAGTGGCCTCGATGGGAACGCCTATGGTTGTGGGGGCCAGTATGAATTGTCCTTATTGTGGAGCTGAGTTGCGCGATGGCGTGAGGTACTGCACAGCGTGCGGGGCTGCCGTCAATGGCATCTCTGCTGATTCTGAGCTTCGGGTAAAGCCTCGGAACCACGTTGCGGTCATCCTTACCTG
>CABVCJ010000065.1 GCA_902496845.1 uncultured Collinsella sp. | reverse complement strand
ACGGTGGGGTCGGCCGCGCCGGTCACGCGCATGGCCTGGTACACGTAGCTGCGGCCCGAGAGCGGGTCGCGGATGGCGCCGCCAACGCAGGTGGCGGCACCGCCGAAGGGCTCGATCTCGGTCGGGTGGTTGTGGGTCTCGTTCTTAAACAGGAACAGCCAGTCCTGGTCCTCGCCGTCGACATCGACCTTCACCTTGACGGTGCAGGCGTTGATCTCCTCGGACTCGTCGACATCGGTCATGACGCCGGTCTTCTTAAGGTACTTGGCGCCGATGGTGCCCATGTCCATGAGGCAGACGGGCTTGGCGTCGCGGCCGAGTTCGTGGCGCATCTCCATGTAGCGGTCGAAGGCCTGCTGCACCACGGCGTCGTCGATCGTCACGTCATCCAGGACGGTGCCGAAGGTGGTGTGGCGGCAGTGGTCGGACCAATAGGTGTCGATCACGCGGATCTCGGTGATGGTGGGGTCGCGATCCTCATCGCGGAAGTACTGCTGGCAGAAGGCAATGTCCGCCTCGTCCATAGCAAGGCCGCGATCGGCGATAAAGGCGGCAAGGCCGGCCTCGTCGAGCTCGCGGAAGCCGTCGAGCACCTCGACGGGTTGGGGCTCGGGCGTCTCCATGTACAGCGTCTCGGGCAAGTCGAGCGAGGCGATGCGCGCCTCGACGGGGTTCACCACGTAGTGCTTGATGGCCTTGATGGCGGCCTCGTCCAGAGCGCCCGAGATCATATAGACCTTGGCGGAGCGCACGGCGGGGCGCTCGCCCTGGCTGATGAGCTGCACGCACTCGCTGGCGGAGTCGGCGCGCTGGTCAAACTGGCCAGGCAGGAATTCGACGGCAAAGACGGCGCCATCGCTTGCGGGGAGCTCGTCGTAGGTCACATCGACCTGGGGCTCGCTAAAGACGGTCGGCACGCAGGAGCGGAAAAGCTCCTCGTCGATGCCCTCGACGTCGTAGCGGTTGATGATCCTCAGGGCCTCGATGCCCTTGATGCCGAGAATCTCGGTCAGCTCGCCCTTGAGCTGCTGAGCCTCGACGTCGAACCCGGGTTTCTTCTCCACGTAGATACGAGAGACCATTGGTTCCTGCCTTCCTGATCGGTTGGGCGTACGGTACGGTATGCGGCAGCGGTCAGTTTGCGGGGTCTGCCCTGCGGTCGCCTTGAGCCACATGTTTGTAAACCTCACTATGATACGACAGCTCGCGGCGCGTTGAGGACGGCGAGGGTGCTACAGTGAAGCGCAAACAAGAGAAAGGCATCACATGGCATTCGTTTCGCTCGCCATCATCGCACTCGTGGCCTTTGCGAGTCCTTTTATCGCCTCGGCGATTCCCGGAAAACCCGTTCCCGAGACGGTCTTTTTGCTCGTGCTCGGCGCGGTGCTGGGACCCCATATGCTCGGCGTCATCCATGTAGATGCTGAGGTCTCGCTTGTGTCCGAGCTGGGCCTGGCCTTTTTGTTCCTGCTTGCCGGCTTTGAGATCGACCCCAAGAGCATCACGGGCGTCGAGGGGCGCTACGGCTTGGCGACGTGGGTCGTCACGTTTGGTATCGCCTGGCTTGCCGTGCGCTTTACCCCGTGGTTCTCAGTCAGTCATTTCGACGGTATCGCCGTGACGCTTGCCCTCACTTCGACGGCGCTCGGTACGCTCGTGCCCATTATGCGTGAGCGCTCGCTCACCGGCACGCGCGTGGGCGACTCGATTCTCGCGTATGGCACTTGGGGCGAGCTCGGTCCCGTGCTCGCCATGTCGGTGCTGTTGTCTGCCCGCACTGGCATCCAAACGCTCGTTATCCTTGGCTTGTTTGCGGTGGTTTGCGTGTTGCTGGCCGTGGTCCCGAGCCGCTCCAAGCGCGTCGGCAGCCGCTTCTTTGCGTTTGTTGAGGAGCGCGCCGATACCACGTCGCAGACCTTCGTGCGCCTGACGGTGCTCATCCTGGTCACGCTCGTGGCATTCTCGGCTGTCTTTGATCTCGACATCGTGTTGGGTTCTTTTGCCGCCGGCTTTGTCCTGCGCTATATCATCCCCGAGGGCAACCATACGCTCGAGACCAAGCTCGACGGTCTGGCCTACGGTTTTTTGATTCCGGTGTTCTTTACCGTATCGGGCGCAAAGATCGATCTGACGGCCGTGGCGTCGCGCCCGGGTCTGCTCGTGGGCTTTATCGTGGCGTTGTTGATTATTCGTGCCGTGCCCATTCTTATTTCCATGAGCATTTGTCCTGCGACGCGCGATGTGTCGGCGTATGGTCGCATTACCGTGGCCCTGTACTGCACCACGGCGCTGCCGATCATCGTTGCCGTGACGAGCGTTGCCGTCAACGCGGGCGCGCTGTCGCAAGACGTCGCATCGGTTATGGTCGCCGCCGGCGCCATCACGGTGTTCTTGATGCCGCTGCTCGCGCAGCTCTTCTACCGCGTGGTCGATGCAGCGCCGGTCACCGCCGTGGCAGAGGTTGCCGAGCATCCATCCGATGCGCTCGACATCCTGCGCGCCCACCACGACCTAGCGAGCTTGCTCGCGCGCGAGCATGAGCTGCTGACTTCGCATGGCCATGGTCGCGTATTCGAGGGCCTGCCTACGCTCGATACGATTGCCGAGCGTCTTTCCGCCGAGGCGGCGAGCGGCCACATCGATGCCCGCATCGTGGACGCTGCGCACCTGCTTGCCGATAAGACCTATGGAGACGAGGTCGACCCGTCCGAGCTGACTCCGCGCGAGCGTCGCCGCCTGGAGCGCGCCAAGCTCGCCGTGCGCGAATACCGCCGCCGCATGTTGGAGCTCTATGCGCGCGATGAAGCCCAGGACGACGACGGCAGGTAGCCAACGCCGTCGCGGAAAATGCATCCCAGAATCCGCGTCCAGTGTGGGACGCGCTTTCCGCGAGAGGCCCGTTACGGAAAGCGTGTCCCAGAATCCGCGCCCAGAATGGGACATAGTTTCTGAAAGAAGGCCCTGAGGGAAACTGCGCCCCGTTCTGAGCTGAAATACCGGGACGCAGCTTCCCCTGCAAGCAGAACAAGGCGCGCTGCCTGCGGTTGATGCAGACAGCGCGCCTTTTGCGTTGGGCCTCGTTGAGGTTCGAAGTAGTGGACTAGTTGGCCATGACGCCTTCGGTCCAAGCCTCAACGTCCTCGATGCGCAGGACGTTGGCGACCTCGGCCACACAGCCGACGCTGGCAAGCTCGGCCGCGGCAGCCTGGACGTCCTTCTCGAGCGCGCGATGCGTCAGGAAGATGACCGAGCAGGCATCGTTAACGCCCGACTTGCCGTCCTCGACCTGGTTGATGAGCGAGATCGAGATGTTGTGCTTGGCAAAGATGTCGACCGTCTCGGACAGGGCGCCCACGCGGTCGGCGACCTTCAGGCGCACATAGTACTTGGTCTGGAGCTCGTCCATGGGCTTAAAGGCGAGGTTGTGACCATAGGGCTCAATCTCGGGCAGCGGAGCCACGCCGCGGCTGATCTGCTCGGAGAGCGACAGGATGTCGCCCACGACGGCGCTCGCGGTGGGGAAGGAGCCTGCGCCGGCACCGTAGAACATGGTCTCACCCACGGCGTCGCCTACCACGTAGACAGCGTTCATGGCGCCGTTGACCTTGGCAAGCATGTGGTCGGCGGGGATCAGCGTGGGATGCACACGGACGTCGACGCCGGCGTCGGTGTTGCGGGCGATGCCGAGCAGCTTAATGGTGTAGCCGAGCTCACGGGCCTGGGCGATGTCCTCGGCACCGATGGTACGGATACCCTGCTGGTACACATCGTCGGTGGTAACGCGGGTGCCAAAGCCGATGGAAGCGAGGATTGCCGTCTTGCTGGCGGCGTCGAAGCCGTCGACGTCGGCGGACGGGTCGGCCTCGGCATAGCCCTTTGCCTGGGCGTCGGCGAGCACGTCAGCGTAATCGGCGCCCTCGGCGTCCATGCGCGACAGGATGTAGTTGGTGGTGCCGTTGAGAATGCCAGCGATGGTCAGGATCTTGTTGCCCACCAGGTCGTGCTCAAGCGTGCTCACAATGGGGATGCCGCCGCCGCAACTGGCCTCGCACTTAATCTGCACGCCGCACGCGCGCGCCTTCTCGGCGAGCGTCTCGACGTGACGGCCCAGCAGGGCCTTGTTGGCAGAGACGACGTGCTTGCCGTTCTCGAAGGCGGTGGTGAAGATTTCGGTCGCGGGGTGCTCGCCGCCGATGAGCTCGACGACGATATCGACGGCGGGGTCGGTGACGACGTCGTGCCAGTCGCTCGTAAAGGCCTCGCGCTCAATACCGGCAGCTTCGGCCTGCTCCCAGGCAAGCGCGCAGGCGCAGGTCAGCTTAAGGTCGATGCCGTAGGCGGCCAGGTACTCATCGTGGTGGCTCTTGATCAGACGGGCCACGCCGCCGCCGACGGTTCCAAGACCGATGAGGCCGACGTTCACGGTGCGCAGGGGTTCGCTCATAGATAGCTCCTTCGTGCATCTTATGGATGGATTAACCGCTTAAAGGTTGAGTGCATTCTAGCGTGAACCGAGGGCGCGTGCTCGCCAGGCAACAGGAGTCGCACAAAACGGCACCCCCGAAACGCTGCGGAAACATTGGAAACATGCTCGCTACAAACGGAACTCCGTAACAAACTGTCAACGTTTGCACCATAAGGTTTGCCCTGTGCGACTGGGGCATGCAGGCGCTCGTCGGCCCCGTCACCACCGGTGCCGCCGTCGCCGTCTCGGGCGAGATCGCCGATGCCTTTGCCGAGCAGGCCAAGGCATCCAAGCTCGACATCGTCGATACCGAGACCTTTAAGGACGACTCCTCCACGAGCTTTATCATCCAGCCGACCAAGGCCATGCGCAAGATCAAGATCGAGGGCCTGACGGGCGAACTCACATGGAACGACGGGGGTCAGGTCGAGAAGCCCGCTACGGCCTATGTGATTCAGGACGGCAAATACATCGCCGCCTAGGTGCGCACAAAATGCGACCGGTGAGGCTGTTTTAATCAGGGCAGGGACGCTTGTAACAGAATGGAAATATTACTTTTACTTAATAAAGTGGCATTTATGCATAAAGCAATGGAAATACGCAGAAATATGGATAAATGGACAAATCCAAAGAAAAGTTGAAATAATCGTCACTTTTCTCAACTAAAGCGTCTACTATTTTGCGAACGCCGAACACGGCGAAGGATGGCCTGTCGGGTAACTGAAACCCGACGAGATTTGAGAGGAGAGCCGCATGTCGAGCCTCACCGGTAAGTCATTGAACCCTGTTATGAATCGCAGGAGCGTTATCGCGAGCGCAGCAGGTCTGGGGGCGATGTCCATTCTAGCCGGTTGCTCCTCCAACGGCGGCGACAGCGGTTCCGCTTCGGGTGACGCTTCGTTTAAGATCGGCACTATCGGCCCGCTGACCGGTGCCAACGCGTCCTACGGCAAGTCCGTTACCCAGGGCGTCGAGCTTGGCTGCAAGGATTTCTCGACCAAGGAGCTGCCGCTTGCCAGCAAGGCCGAGGATGACCAGGCCGATGGCGAGAAGGCCGTCAACGCCTTCAACACCCTGCTCGACTGGGGCATGCAGGCCCTCGTCGGTCCGACCACCACGGGTGCGTCGGTTGCCGTTGCCGCAGAGTGTGGTAACGACCCCAAGACGTTCATGATCACCCCGTCCGCGTCCTCCGAGGACGTTACCGACGGCAAGGATTGCGTCTTCCAGGTTTGCTTTACCGACCCCAACCAAGGCGTCAACGCTGCCAAGTTCCTGGCGCAGAAGTATGCGGACGAGAAGTTCGTGCTGTTCTATAACTCCGGCGACGCCTATTCTTCGGGCATCGCAGATTCCTTTAAGGCCCAGGCCGCTGAGTCCAAGCTCGAGGTTGTTGACGAGGAGACCTTTAAGGACGACTCCGCCACGAGCTTTACCAACCAGCTCACCAAGGCCAAGCAGGCCGGCGCCACCATGATCTTTGCGCCGATCTACTACACGCCGGCGTCCGTCCTGCTCAAGAACGCCAAGGACATGGGCTACGACGTCAAGATGATGGGCTGCGACGGCATGGACGGCATCCTGGGCGTTGAGGGCTTCGACACCTCTCTTGCCGAGGGTCTGCTGCTCATGACCCCGTTCTCCGCCGACGACGAGAAGAACGCCGACTTCGTCAACGCCTACAAGGATAAGTACGGCGATACCCCCGACCAGTTTGCCGCCGACGCCTACGACGGCGTGCACGCGGTAGCCGAGGCCCTCAAGGAGGCCGGTCTTGGTGTCGACGCCGATCCGACCGAGGCCGCCGAGAAGCTGTCCAAGGCTATGCTCAAGATTACCGTTGATGGTCTGACCGGCAAGCTCACCTGGAACGATAAGGGCCAGGTCCAGAAGGAGCCCACGGCGTACGTCATCACCGACGGCAAGTACGTACAGGCCTAATAGGCCGCCTTACATAGAGCGGTTTTGATCCCAAGCAGGGGAGGTTTTGGCCTTCCCTGCTTGCTTGGTATCTAGGGACAGCGTAACGTCCCTGTTTTATACATTAACTGGAAACCTATTCGAAAGGGGGATGTGGAACATGACGGTCTTTATCCAATACCTGGTCAACGGCCTGTCCATGGGCAGCGTCTACGCCATCATCGCGTTGGGCTACACCATGGTCTACGGTATCGCCAAGATGCTCAACTTCGCTCACGGCGATGTCATCATGGTCGGTGCCTATGTCTCGTTCTGCGCCACGTCGTATCTCGGCCTCCCGGGCTGGGCATCTGTAGTTCTCTCTTGTGTGGTCTGCACGGTTCTCGGTGTTCTCATTGAGGGTCTGGCCTATAAGCCGCTGCGCCAAGCAGGCCCGCTGGCCGTTCTGATCACGGCCATCGGCGTGTCTTACTTCCTACAGAACGCCGCGCAGCTTCTGTGGGGCGCCACGCCCAAGAACTTCACTTCGCTCGTCACCTTCCCGGTGCCGGAGTTCTTGGCCAAGTTTAACGTAAGCGCCGTCTCACTCGTCACCATCGTCGCCTGCCTGGTTATCATGGCCGGCCTGATGTTCTTTACGGGTAAGACCAAGATGGGCAAGGCCATGCGCGCCGTGTCCGAGGACAAGGCCGCCGCTCAGCTCATGGGCATCAACGTCAACCGCACCATCTCGATGACGTTCGCCATCGGCTCCGCCCTTGCCGCCATCGCCGGTGTGCTCCTGTGCTCCTACTCGCCGGTCCTGCAGCCCACCACGGGCGCCATGCCTGGCATCAAGGCCTTCGATGCCGCCGTTTTCGGCGGCATCGGCTCCATCCCCGGTGCCTTTGTCGGTGGCATTCTCATCGGCATCATCGAGGCGATGGCGCAGGCTTACATTTCCACGAGCCTTGCCAACTCCATCGTCTTTGGTGTTTTGATCATCGTCCTGCTCGTCAAGCCTGCCGGCCTCTTGGGCAAGTACGTCCCCGAGAAGGTGTAGGTGAGCGTTATGAAGTTTCTTAAAGACAAGCAGACGCGTCACGATTTTGTCACGTACGCCATGTGCATCGTGGCATTTGCCATCGTGTTCTTTATGCAGTCCAACCATATGATCCCGCGCATGATTGCCGGTCAGCTGGTTCCCATCACGGCCTATATCGTCATGGCCATCTCCCTTAACCTTGTCGTCGGCATCGCGGGCGACTTGTCGCTGGGCCACGCGGGCTTTATGAGCGTCGGTGCCTATACGGGCATCGTCACCGCCGTCGCGCTGGAGAGCACCGTTCCGTCCGATCCGATGCGTCTGATCGTCAGCATTGTGGTCGGCGCTATCGCCGCTGCCATCTTGGGCTTCTTGATCGGTATCCCGGTCCTGCGCCTGAGCGGCGACTATCTGGCCATCGTGACCCTGGCTTTTGGCGAGATCATCAAAGAGGTCGTCACCTGCCTCATTGTGGGCGTCGATTCCCGCGGCCTGCATGTGATCTTTAACATCACGGGTAACTCCACGATCGACGACCTGCACCTGCTCGAGGACGGCACCGCCATCATCAAGGGCGCGCAGGGAGCATCGGGCGTGTCGACCTATTCGACCTTCCTTGCCGGCGCAATCCTGGTTATGGTCTCGCTCGTGATTGTACTCAACCTGGTTCGCAGCCGTACCGGTCGTGCCATTATTGCCGTGCGCGACAACAAGATCGCTGCCGAGTCTGTGGGTATCTCCGTCACCCAGTACCGCATGATCGCCTTCGTGGTTTCCGCCGCCCTCGCCGGTGCTGCCGGAGCTTTGTTCGGCGGTAACTTCTCGCAGCTTTCCGCTACTAAGTTCGACTTCAACACGTCGATCCTCATTCTGGTGTTCGTGGTCCTAGGTGGTCTGGGCAATATGCGCGGTTCCGTTATCGCGGCGGCGCTGCTTACGGTGCTCCCCGAGCTGCTCCGTCAGTTCTCGGACTACCGCATGCTCATCTACGCCATCGTGTTGATTCTGGTCATGGTCTTTACCAACAACCCACAGCTCAAGGCGTTCTTCGCACGCATTAAGGACCGCTTTGCTTCCAAGAAGGAGGTGGCAGCCGATGCCCAGTAAGTTTGAGTTCAACAAGGGCAAGATGGTTCCGTATCCTTCTGGCGCCATCGTTCCCGACCGCGACCTGGGCCAGCGCCCGGCGCTCGAGTGCATCCACCTGGGCATTGAATTCGGCGGCCTTAAGGCGGTCGACGACTTTAGCCTGACCATCGGCAAGACCGAGATCGCCGGTCTCATCGGCCCCAACGGTGCCGGCAAGACCACAGTCTTCAACCTGCTCACCAAGGTGTACCAGCCTACGCACGGCACCATCCTGCTCGACGGTGAGGACACTTCGGGCAAGTCGGTCTACCAGGTCAACCGCATGGGTATTGCCCGTACGTTCCAGAACATTCGCCTGTTCAACACCATGACGGTGGAGGACAACGTTAAGGTCGGCCTGCACAACCAGGAGCGCTACTCCGGTTTTGAGGGCGTGCTGCGCCTGCCGACGTATTGGAAGCACGAGAAGGCTGCCCACGAGCGCGCCATGGAGCTGCTGTCCATTTTTGACATGGAGCACCTGGCAAATGAACAGGCCGGCTCGCTTCCTTACGGCGCTCAGCGTCGTCTGGAAATCGTCCGCGCGCTTGCCACCAACCCCAAGCTGCTGCTGCTCGACGAGCCTGCCGCCGGCATGAACCCGTCCGAGACTGCAGAGCTCATGGCGAACATCGTCAAGATTCGCGACACCTTCGGCATCGCCATCATGCTTATCGAGCATGATATGTCGCTCGTTATGAACATCTGCGAGGGCATCTGCGTGCTCAACTTTGGTAAGGTCATCGCCAAGGGTACGGCCGAGGAGATCCAGAACAACGACGCTGTTATCGAGGCATATCTGGGCAAGCAGGATAAGGGGGAGAACTAAATGGCAGAGCCGATGCTTTCCGTCTACAACATCAACGTCTGGTACGGCGCCATCCACGCCATTAAGGACATCTCCTTTAACGTCAACGAGGGTGAGATCGTGGCCCTGATTGGCGCCAACGGTGCCGGCAAGTCCACGACGCTCAAGACCGTCTCGGGCCTGCTGCGCTCTAAGACCGGCTCCATCAAGTTTATGGGCGAGGACATTACCCATACGCCTGCCGATAAACTGGTGGGCAAGGGCCTGGCTCAGGTACCCGAGGGACGTCGCGCCTTTTTGCAGATGTCGGTCGAGGAGAACCTGGAAATGGGTGCCTATACGCAGCCCAAGTCCACGGTGGCTCCGGGCCTGGAGCGCGTCTACGAGCAGTTCCCGCGCCTGAAGGAGCGCCGTCGCCAGGTCGCCGGCACCCTTTCGGGCGGCGAGCAGCAGATGCTCGTCATGGGCCGCGCCCTTATGAGTAACCCCAAATTGCTTATGCTCGACGAACCCTCTATGGGTCTGGCACCGATTCTGATCGAACAGATCTTCCAGATTGTCGAGGACCTGCACAAGGCCGGCACCACGGTGCTTCTGGTCGAACAAAACGCACAGATGGCGCTCTCGATTGCCACGCGCGGCTACGTGCTCGAGACCGGCAAGATCACCATGACCGGCGCCGGCCAAGAACTGCTCCACGACGACAACGTGCGTAAAGCCTACCTGGGCGGTTAGATAGTTACGGCGTTTTTCCAA
>CABVCJ010000064.1 GCA_902496845.1 uncultured Collinsella sp. | reverse complement strand
TGGTCATGCCCGACGATTGAACGTCAGATTGCCGCTTAGGGGCGTTTGCAGCGTCAATTGGTTAAGCGAAGACCTGATGGTCATGCCTCACCTTTTGAATGACAAATTGTCGCTCTGGGCGGCGCGCAGCGTCGACCCGTTAGGCGAAGACGATCAAATTATCGCGATGAATCGCGGGCTTCTCGGCCAGGTCTGCCAGCAGGCGGTTGCCGGCAATCTGGTCCTGGCGGCGTCCGGCTGCAAGCTCCAGCACGTCCGAATCGGCCTCGGCAATACCACGCGCGACAACCATACCGCTCGGGTCGCACACGTCGAGCACATCACCCTCGGCAAACTGACCATCGACCTCGCGAATACCCACCGCGAGCAAGGACGAGCCACGGCTGACCAGCGCCTTCGCGGCGCCGTCATCGACCGTCACCGAGCCATGCGCCTTGTCGCCCAGCGCGATCCACAGCTTGCGGGGCGCAATGTCCAGACGCTCCGCCGGCGGATCGAACAGCGTGCCCACACTCTCGCCGCGAGCGAGGCGCACGAGCGCATCGGGCTCCTCGCCCGAGCATATCACGCTCTGAATGCCCGCCGTCATCAGAATGCGGCTCGCGCGGATCTTGGTAATCATGCCACCCGTGCCCACCGATGTGGAAGAATCGCCCGCCGAGGCAATGATCTTGGCATCGATCTTATGCACGACCGGGACAAACTCGGCCGTTGGGTCCTCATGCGGATTGGCGGTATAGAGCCCATCGATGTCCGAGAGCGTCACGCACAGATCGGCAGAAACCAAGCAACTTACGAGCGCCGCCAGCGTGTCGTTGTCGCCAAACTTGATCTCGTCGACAGTAACGGTATCGTTCTCGTTGACGACCGGCACCACGTCAAGCTCCACCAGGCGCAGCAGGGCGTCGCGTGCGTGCAGGTAGGACGTGCGGCGGGCCGTATCGTGGCGCGTGAGCAGCACGAGCGAGGTGAGCAGGTCGCGCGCATGAAACTCCTCGTCGTAGGCCGACGAGATGATACACTGACCGGCCGAGGCGCAGGCCTGCAGGCTCGGCAGGTCACCGACCGGCTTGCGGTCGAAGCCCAGCACGGGATAGCCACAGGCGATAGCGCCCGAGCTCACCACGACCAGACGCCAGCCGAGCTTGCGCAGGGCTGCGGCCTGGTCGGCAAGCCCGCCGATAAAGGCGCGGTTGACCTTGCCGTCGGCACCCACCACCGTGGACGAACCAATCTTTACCACCATCGTTTTATAAGAAGTCGTCATACGTCAAACCAATCGAATGTTGAGCAGGCGGGCGAGAAAATGATCCGTTTTCCTCCGTCCCCTTCGGATCATTTTGCCCAGGGGAAGGCCGAAGCCGCGGCCATGTTCTTGCGCACGAGCTCGTCGCGCACCTGTGCTAGGCCCTGCTCCATGCCCACCACATAGGTCTGCGGGTACAGGAAGCGCTTGTAGACCGGATCAAGATGGTCCAGTGCCCAGGTGCAACGCTCGCGTGCGTCCTCAATGCTCTCGCGCGGGGCAACGGCGCTGCCATCGCGCACGATCGGCGCCAGCAGCTCGCGATACTCAAGCTCGGAAACGTCGGTCACCAGGGCGGCATCGTTCACGGCCACGAGGGTATTGCCACGCGCGGCGCCCTCCCCCGCCAGATGATCCTCGTCATAGATCATGTCGCAGATCGGGCCGCCAAAGCCGTCGTAATAGCGGCGCACGCGCTGCACGCCCGGGATCGTGCGCTTGTAGGGCTGCTCGGAGAGCTTAACCACCGGCGTCCACGGGTCCGTCTCGCTCGCACGGCGGGCGGAAAGCTTGTACACGCCGCCCAGCGCCGGCTGGTCATAGCAGGTCGCGAGCTTGGTGCCCACGCCAAAGCTATCGATAGGCGCACCCTGGTCGAGCAGTGACTGAATCGTGTACTCGTCAAGATCGTTGGAAACCGAGATCCCCACATAGGGCAGGCCCTCGGCATCAAAACGGCCGCGCACATACTTGGAGAGCTTGGCGAGGTCGCCCGAGTCAATGCGAATAGCCGACAGGCGCTCGCCCACCGCCTCCATCTCCTTGGCAACCGTAATGGCATGCTCGCAGCCCTCGCGCACATCGTAGGTGTCGATGAGCAGCGTACAGTTCTTGGGGCTCGACTTGGCAAAGGCGCGGAAGGCCTCGAGCTCGGAATCGAAGCTCATCACCCAGCTGTGCGCATGCGTGCCAAAGACGGGAATACCGTAGCGGCGACCGGCGAGCACATTGGACGTAGAGGAACAGCCGGCAACGTAGCTCGCGCGCGCGACGGCCAGGCCGCCATCGGGACCCTGGGCGCGGCGCAGACCAAACTCGGCCACGGGACGACCGTCCGCCGCCAACACCACGCGCGCCGTCTTGGTGGCGACAAGTGTCTGGAAGCCGACGATGTTGAGCAGCGCTGTCTCGAGCAGCTGGCACTCCAGCGCGGGGCCGGTGACGCGCACCATGGGCTCGCGCGGAAAGACGAGCTCGCCCTCGGGGACGGCATCGATATTTACATGCGCACGAAAATCGCGCAGGTAGTCGAGGAATGCAGGCTTAAACATCGCGCCGCCGGCAGGGGCCTGGAGCGAGGCGAGGTAGTCGATGTCCTCGGGCGTAAAGCGCAGATTCTCGACCAGCTCAGGCAGCTCGGCGGTGCCGCACATGACGGCGTAGGCGCTACCAAAGGGATGGTCGCGGTAAAACGCGGTAAAACAACCCTGCTCATTGGCCTTGCCGCTCTCCCACAGGCCCTGGGCCATAGTGAGCTCGTACAGATCGGTGAGCATTGCGATGTCGGTGGGATGCGAGATGTCGGTCAAAGCCATGGGGCGACCTTTCGGATGCGTTGTGCAGAAGTTGAGGGTTGGACGAGGCGGACGTGCGGGCATGGAGCCCGGCGCGAACAGGTTAGTGCAGGCCCATGCTGCCCGTGATCGTGTAGACCATAAAGACGATAAACGCGATGAGGGCGAGCACAATGATGATTTTTTGAGCCGGAGCCATACCGGGGATCTCATTCTCACCCGTAGGCTCCTTGGAGGTGACCATGCGCTGGGCAAAGGTCATCTCGTCACGGCTCGGCTTGGGCTCGGCGGCCTTGGGATGAGCCACCTTTTTAGGTTGAGGTTTGGGCGCGGCAGGCGCAGGCTTCGCAGCGGCGGGCTTGGGCGCAGGGGCGGGCTTGGGCGCGGATGCGGCGCTCGCAGCGGCCTCCTCGGCCTTTGCGCGCTCGGCACGCAGAGCAGTCAGCTCCTCACGCTCGCGACGAGCCTCTTCCTGAGCCTCGCGGCGGGCCTTCTCGGCGCGGAGCTCTTCCAACTCGGCGCGCTCCTCGTCGGACAATGGTTGGGACTCAAGCTCGGCCATGGTACCGCCCTTTCTTTTTAAAAAAAGCCGCCGACACAATGTCAGCGGCTTATCAAATCCAAGGGTGGAGACGAAGGGAGTCGAACCCTCGGCCTCTGCCATGCGACGGCAGCGCTCTCCCAACTGAGCTACGTCCCCAGGACAAGTTGTTATTTTACCTACGGCTCGCCAACTGTCAACGCCCAATACCCAGTCTTTTTGGGACGGGGATATTTTGACTACCTTTCGAGCAAGCGATCCTCCCGATGATTTTTCTGGGACGGGGATTAAAAATCATTGTGAACCGAATGATATTTTAATCCCCGTCCCAGAAAAATCATCGGCAAACGCGCTACTTTGCGCTGGTGAGGACGCCGGTGGTGTCGAAGGCCGGGGTAAAGCTCTCGTCTACCGCGCCGCCCTCTTGCCAGAACATCGTCGTAAAGCCCAGGTCGTCGGCATGGTCGAGCACCTGCTCGTACTCCTCGCGCGTCACAGCGCGCGCCAACTCGCCGCCCTGCTCGCGCATGAGCGCATTGGGCGTGTACTGGTTCATGACCGAGATCGGCACATCGCCCACCGTCTGCCACACCAGGTCCAGCACGCGACACGAATCGTCTGCATGTCCCGGCAGTACCAGATGGCGCACAATCATGCCGCGCTTCATGAGCCCGTCCTCGTCCACCAGCTCTCCCCCTCGGCGCTCGATCTCGCGCGCCATCTGAGCCAGGCCCGACACGGCCACACGTGGGTAGTCCTTTATATGAGAAAGCGACTGCGCAAGCGCCGCATCGGCATACTTAAAGTCGGTAAGCCATACATCGACCAGATCGCCGAGCGCCGCCACGGCACTCGCGCGCTCATAACCGCTCGTATTGTAGACGATGGGGATGACCAGCCCGCGCGCCCGTGCCGCGCCAATCGCAGCCGGCAGCAGGTGCGCGTAGTGCGTCGCCGTCACTAAATTAATATTGTTCGCACCCTGGTCCTGCAGCTCCAACATAATCTCGACCAGACGCTCGGGCGAAATCTCAAGCCCAAAATTGCCCGTCGAGATCTCGTGGTTCTGACAATAGACGCATTTGAGCGAGCAACCGCTAAAGAAGATCGTGCCCGAACCGGCTTCGCCCGAGATAGGCGGCTCCTCCCACATATGAAGCGCCGCGCGGGCCACTTTGAGCGTGTCGTCAGCACCGCATACGCCGTGCGCGCCCTCATCGCGCGCCGCACCGCAACGGCGCGGACACAAATGGCAGGCGGGCGAAAAAAGTTCGGTCAACGACGTCGGCATAAAAACATGCTCCAAAACAACGATTCAGCAGCTCAAACGTAAAGGGACCAACCGCACAGACGGCTCGAGCCCCAAGGCGCCGTAATCGTCCGACACGATTTTTGTAATGTCAAGACTGGAATCCACAAAGTGCCGCTTTATGATGTAGTTATTCCGCCCCCCGCGGAGCAACTGGGTGAACCGTCGCGTTTATTTAGGGAGCCCACACAGTCGTACCTAGTACAGGTATCCTTCGTTGTTAAGGACGCTGGAACAGTCGATGAGGGCACCCACCTGTTTTAGGTGGGTTCATTTTCGTAACGTGGGGGGTGGTTTTCTTTTGCCGAAAATCGCCATTGCAAATCCCGCCATGATCCCCAAAAGGCACTAGGCGGAACCCCACTATCACTCGAATATCTGGTAAGCGCGTGATTATCGCCCGTGCAATTCCTCACACCCTCCTTGGTCGAGTATCATGAATCAGCTATACCCTTTGCGGCGTGGCATCCTTTGACCTTTTCCTTCGACGCTTGGCGGTTTATCGATTCATGGCTTCCTCCACGAGCTTCATACCGTACCTATGCGTGGCGGTCGCGGCTTTTATCACGACCTTCCTTACGGTGCCCCTGGTCAAGCGCCTGGCAATCAAGCTCGACGCCGTCGACTATCCTTCCAAGCGCCGCATCAACACTAAGCCCATCCCGCGCATGGGTGGCACGGCGGTCTTTTTGGGCCTCGTCGTCGCCTGCATTGTTCACATCCTAGGCACCTGGTACCTGGGCTGGCCGCCCGTTTTGGTGCCCCACCCCCGTCTGCACATCAGCTACCCCATACTTGCGCTTTCTTTTACCGCCATCTTTGCGACCGGCGTGATCGACGACGTCTACCAGCTCAAGCCCAAGCAAAAGCTGGCCGGCCAGGCCCTCGCCGCGCTCATCGCCTGCGTGGGCGGCCTGCGCATCGGCGTCATCGTCAACCCATTTGCTCCTGGCGAGATCATGCTCGGCTGGCTCGCCTACCCCATCACCATTGTCTACCTGGTGGCGTTCACCAACATCATCAACCTTATCGACGGCCTCGACGGTCTGGCCACGGGCATCTGCGGCATCGCGTCGTTCACGATGTTTTCGGTCGCCGCGCTCTCGGGCCGCATCGACGCTGCCGCGCTCTCCATCGCGCTCTTTGGCTCGTGCCTCGCCTTCTTGCGCTATAACTTCAACCCCGCGAGCATCTTCTTGGGCGACTCGGGGTCGCTGCTTCTGGGCTTTGCGCTGGGTTCCATCTCGCTGCTCAACGTGAGCCGCACCGCCGCGCTTACCTCGCTCATCATCCCGCTCATCGTAGCCGGCGTGCCCATCATCGATACGTTTAGCGCTATCGTGCGCCGTAAGCGCGCCCACATTAGCATCGGGCAGGCCGACAAGGGCCACATCCACCACCGCCTCATTCAAGAGGGCTACAACCAAAAGCAGGCCGTACTGCTCATCTACGCCTGGTGCATTTTGCTTTCGGCCGGCGCCGCCGCCATCAATCAGGTCGAGGTCCCCATGCGCGTGCTCATCTTTACCGTGCTCGCCATTGGCTCGGCGGCCTTCGCCAAGCACCTGCACCTGTTTGAGCCCGTGCTGCGTCACCATTACAACAAGCGCACGCACGAGGACGAGCTGGTAACCCCCGACGACCCCGCTTTTAAGCAGGAGGAGCAAGCAGCAGAGGATCGTAAGGAAGAGCGCCACCACAAGCTCTAGGATAAGCTGCCGAGGATGCGTCCAGGCGCCGCTGGCATAGCGCAGCCGCGCCGCACCCATCGCACAAGCCACCCATCGCACAAGCCGCCCCTCTCCCGCCCCTCGCCTGCTTACGCCCCGCCCCTCCAATAAACGCGTTATCATCTTGACCCATGAACATACGTTAGGAGCAATCATGCCAAACGAGAACAGCTACGAAGTCGCGTTGCAAAAGAGCAACGCCATTCGCGAGGGCCTGGCCAAGACGCCCGAGAAGTTCACCATGCTTACCGGCGACCGCCCCACAGGCCGTCTGCACCTGGGCCACTACTTTGGCACCCTCAAGGGCCGCGTTGAGCTGCAGAACATGGGCGCCAAGACCAACGTGCTCATCGCCGACTACCAGGTCATCACCGACCGCGACACCACCGAACACATCCAGGACAACGTGTACAACATGGTGATGGACTACCTTGCCTGCGGCATCGACCCCGACAAGACCATGATTTACGCGCACTCCGCCGTGCCCGCCGCCAACCAGCTCATGCTGCCGTTCCTGTCGCTGGTTTCCGAGGCCGAGCTGGCGCGCAACCCCACGGTTAAGGCCGAGATGGAGGCCTCGGGCCACGAGCTCACCGGTCTTCTGCTCACCTATCCGGTGCACCAGGCCTGCGACATCCTGTTCTGCAAGGGCAATGTGGTGCCCGTCGGTCGCGACCAGTTGCCGCACATCGAGCTCACCCGCACCATCGCCCGCCGCTTTAATAACCGCTACGGCAAGGTATTCCCCGAGGTCGACGCGCTGCTGTCCGAGACCCCGCTGCTGCCCGGCCTGGACGGTCGTAAGATGAGCAAGAGCTACGGCAACGCCATCAACATCTCGATGACCGCCGAGGAGACGGCCAAGCGCATCAAGAAGAGCCAGACCGATTCCGAGCGCATGATCACGTTCGATCCCGAGAACCGTCCCGGCGTGTCCGGCCTGCTTTCGACGGCCGCCATCTGCACCGGCCGTTCCGAGGTCGAGATTGCCGAGGAGATTGGCATGGGCGGCTCCGGCCAGCTCAAGAAGTACGTGACCGAGGCCGTCAACGAGTACTTCGCGCCGATCCGCGAGCGTCGCCAGCGCTACGAGAACGATCTGGACTATGTGAAGGACGTGCTGCACGAGGGCAACCGTCGCGCCAACGAGATCGCCGAGCAGACCCTGGCCGAGGTTCGGGACGCCATGGGCATGGTGTACTAGACCGATCTGCTGGCTTGAGCTTTCGATTGCTATAGGGCGGGCGCTATGGCGTCCGCCTTTTTTGGTGCCCGACCGGCTCGGCTCTACCCATTGCACTCCCCCGACAAACGGGAACGGGCCCGCCGGCAGTCAGTTGCCAGCGGGCCCGTTCCCGAAGTACACCGTTGAATCGCACAGAGGGGAGGAATGCGAATCAAACTCAACAGGGCAGGCTTTTTCATCGCCTATTGCCCGCTCCGTTGCTGAATATAATATAGTTCACCGTGGTTTACTTTGTAGCGTCAATATGCCCCATCATAGCTTCTCCATAAGTTAGCCCCGGTAAACCTACCAAAAAGGGATGTTAATTTTGGTAGGTTTTATCTGGGGAAACGTCGCAGCGCCAGCGTTCCACCACAAAGTGACAGGCACCTCTGTGGTGGTTTTGACATAGCCCGTCGCTAAAGACCGGCAGGCCAGCGACAGGCGGCCAGATCAACATGCATGGGATCGGTAAACGTCACGCCCTCCCCCAGCAGAAGTTCGCGTTGAGCATCTGGGCCGCCAAAGGCAAAACCCTCGCATATGCGACCGTCGGCAAACACCACGCGATAACAGGGAATCTCGCCGGGGCGCGGATTGCTATGCAGGGCATACCCCACATACCGCGCACTTCGTGGACAACCGGCAAGCAGCGCCACCTGACCATACGTGGCGATCATCCCTTCGGGGATCTGCTCGACCACCTCGTATACCCGCTCAAAAAAGCTCTCAGACGCCATCGCCCGCTCCTTTCCGCCCGCAAAAGCATAAAGCAAATGTCCCTCGGGGACGGCGAGGCTGCAGATCATTTGCGGCCTCCATGCGGCCGATGGTCCGCAACCCCACCGTCCCCGAGGGATCACATGACATGGCAGACAGCGTTTGCCGAGATAAAACCTGCCAAAATAAACCTGTCCCTTTTTGGCAGGTAAGTTAGTTGGCGGGGCGGAAGAAGGCTACGGCTACGGCGCCGGGACCCACGTGGGTGCCGATGGTGGCGCCAATGGTGTGGATGGGCAGCTCGCTCTCGGCATGGCCGGCCCACAGTGCCTCACTGTCCTCGATATACTTCTTGAGCACCGCGTCCGAAAGGCCCGTATAGCCGAGCGCCAGCGGCATGGAGAAGTCGACGCCGCCCGCCTGCTCAACCTTTTGGTTCAACAGGTTGCGGCCGTTCTTGGAGCCACGAGCCTTTCCCAGCTGCACAATCAGACCGTCCTCGGCAGCTACCACGGGCTTTACGTTGAGCAGCGTACCCACGGCGCCGGCAGCAGCAGACAGGCGACCGCCGCGCACCAGGTACTCCAGCGTCTCGAGCAGGCCGATAACCACCACGCGGTCGCGCACGGCCTCGACCGCCGCCGCGATCTGGGCCGCGCTACGGCCCTCGTCCACCAAGCGCAGCGCATACTCGACCAGAATGCGTTCACCCAGGGTGACGTTGTTGCTATCAACCACGTACACATCGCCGCCCGGCGCCTCGGCTAGTGCGGTACGGGCGCTCTGATTGGTGCCCGACAGCTTAGCGCCCACGGTAATAATCACAGCCTCATCGCCGGCTTCGCGAACCCCGGCGATAGCCTGCGAAAACGCGTACGGGTTAACCTGACCGGTCTTGGGCAGCTCATCGCGCTCCACGAGCATCTCGTAAAAGCGCTGGTGATCGATGTCGATGCCATCCATGAACACATCGGTTCCAAAGGTGACGGACAGCGGCAAAACGGCCAGTGCCGGATGCTCGGCCGGCGACATATCGCTTGCGGAATCGGTAATAATGCGGACGGACATAGCGAATCCTTTCTTGCGCAGGTCCCGCGCAGGGAATTTTGACAGCAATGCCCCGGCACGGTATACGCGCTTAAACGGGACGATGCAGTTGATAATGGGAAGCAAATGCCCAGGCGGCCCTACAGCTCGCGCAAGGTGTTGAGAATCGTACGCAGCGATGCATACATCTGCTCACGCTGCTCCACGCCCATGGCCTTGCCGGTGGTGTCGAGCACTTCACGAATAATGCAATCGGCCTCGTTCATGCTCTCGCCGCCCAACGTGGTCAGGCGAACCGGGGCGCGATACTTAACGGCGGCATCAGCCGAATCGTCAACCTCGACGTAGCCTCCCTCCTCCAGATGCGCCAGCGTGCGCGAGACGGCAGCGCGGGTCACACCAGCCATGCGGGCGAGGTCGGCACCAGTCAGACCGTCCTTGCTGCGCTCAAGATAGTACAGGCACATGATATCGGAGCCCTTAAGGCCCAGCCTTGCGCCCTCAGATGTCTTAATGCGCTGGATCTCCTTGTAGAGTCCGCTGATCAGTCCGACAAAGTCCTCGAAACGTGTCTCGTCGCTCTGTTGCATGGGAGACGACCGCCTTTCGCTTGCATAATGCTAACGGGTAAACATCTTAACCGTACCCAGCGGCCGCCAGCACTGCGCGCCCTATTTGTTAACTCATCAACATAAAAACCACCACAAAGGGGACAGGCACCTTTGTGGTGGTTTTGACCGGCGAGTATGATTTGCAGAAGTTGCTACAGCTCCACGCGGGGATTGTCGCGGGTCACAAGCGTCTTAACGACAACCGTCGCCCCCAG
>CABVCJ010000063.1 GCA_902496845.1 uncultured Collinsella sp. | reverse complement strand
GGGATGGCAAACACGCAGGCATAGCGCTTGCCCACGACCTCCTGGATGCGCGTCATAAAGCGATTGTCCGATCCTGCGATGGCAGGCTGCTCAACCTTGAGCTCGGCCGTCACCGCACCGCCGGCACGAATCAGGCTCACGTAGTTCAGGCGCTGTTGAGCACCAAAGTCGAGTTGCTGGGCACGCACGTACAGGCCGTCCAGACGGTCGACCCCCGCCTCGCCGGCACGTGCCTCGATATCCTCGTAGGCGCGCAGGCAATCGTCGAACAGCGAGCGCGGCTCGGACAGCACCACGAGCGCCTTTCCGCTCACATGCGACAGCGGGCTCACGGTCTGGCCGTACATCACTGGCAAAAAGCGGTCGAGCTCAGGCGTGACGATGCGCGCATCCACCATCTCGAGCAGCGCCGCCAACTTGCTATCGCTCTGGCTTGCGCGGTAGAGCGCCACATGCATGTTGTGGACGGCCTCGTCGGTGAGTGCAAGCTCGCGACAGGGGAAAATCTCGATGCTGTCCTCGTTGCCGATGGTCTGGCCCGTTGAACTTACCATGCGGCGGATGCGGTCAATCTCGTCGCCGAAGAACTCGATGCGCACGGGCGCCTTTTCCTGCGCGGGGAACACCTCGACGGTGTCGCCGTGCACGCGGAACAGGCCGGGCGCGTCGGCGGCACCGGCATTGGTGTAGCCCATGCCCACCAAGCGCTGTGGCACCTCGTCAAAGGGAATCTCCTCGCCCACCGCAAAGGTCGTGGACTCCCAGTAACGGCTCTCGACCGGCGGCACGCAGCGCAGCAGCGCGCGGGCCGAGGCGACCATGATGCAGTTGTCCCCGCGCACGATGCGCCCGAGCGCCTCGCAGCGCTGGGCCACCACGGCGTCGTCGGGCGCCTGCTCGCGCCAAGGGTAGTCCTTGCGCTCGGGAAAGCGGCACACGTGCTCCAGGCCCACATAGGCGGCCAGACTGCGTGCGGCGCGATCGGCCGCATCCTCGCCACTCACGATGTAGACCGTGGGGCGCGGGCGGCGCGCAAACTGGGCGGCGGCCATAAGCGTTCGACCCGACTGAGACACGGCCAGCGTCACGTCCTCGCCAGAATCGAGCCCGGCCTCGACGGTCTGCAGTGCCTCGGCAGTATAGAGCTGCGCGGCTATACGGTGAATGAGCATGCTGTTCCTCCGGCATTGCAACGCCAAAAGCCCGCCGAGGCAAGCTCGGCGGGTCGTTCGTCAAATTCATTGCTTGTCATGGTAGCGCATGGAGAGGACTCCAGCTCAAGCGCATGCCCAGCCCCGCAACAAAAACGCCAGATAGAACTGGATTCACCGGCTTCGCCAAAATCTCCCCGTCACGTCGAACGCCGCAACCACGGAAGGTGTCCCGAGAAACGGCTATTCCTCAAAAAAGCTTGCGACGTTCAAGCGACTCGTCCACTCACCTATGGTGTTGGCAAAACCGACGCGTGTGTACACGCCCGCAAAACGGCCGCGATACAGGTACAGGCCTTCCATATTAGAAGCGGGCGCAAAGCCAAGCTCATCCGCCAGCCCTTTGGGGGCCTCTCCTCGATGCGGCCCATCGACAAGCGTCCCGCGCAAGCAGGGCGTCTGATACTGCTGAGCATACTCCTGTACAATCGCCCCAGCGGCCGCAGCGCGAGCAAGCACCTGGGGCCATTCCCGTTCCGCGACATCCAAACCAGCGACAACGCCAACCGCATTGTAGCCGCCGCACGGCTTGACAATCCACCGATCCTTTTCGGCAAATCGCGACAACTGGGTGCTTTCATCCAGAATCTCGGTATAGGGCACATGCTCCCGTACAAACGTCTGCTCCTCCGGGCTTAACAAGGACTGACCCGCCTCAGACCACAGAAACGCAAATACGGTCTTAGTCGCACACGGCCATGTTCTAAAACCACCGACGATGCATGCAAGCCCTTCTTGGGCGGCCTCGATTAAGGCCGAGCGTCCGTCGCACGGCTTATTCCACAGCTCGCCGGTCACCGCGCGCCGCCAGACGCAATCAATAGGACCGGTGGCATCGCACAGGCACCTAGCACCGCTTTCGTCTTCGCCAATCCGCAGGTCGCGTACATCCGTAAAGCGCGCGGCTACGCCCCGCCGCCTCATAAGGTCGACAAAATGAGCCGCATCTTCCAAGTCGATGCTTTCCGAATAGTCGACGATTGCCACCGAAGCGGGATATATCTTTGATCGTGGTGCATAGAGCCCCTCATCAACGCGGGTCCCGTCGTCCGATCGTGCACCATCCTCGGTACGGCGAGGATGGACCCGCTTCCACTCTGCATAGGTCTCAAACAATGCATCTATCCAGCTACCGCACAAGTCGTACTGCCGAAAGCCGGGGTGGTCGGATGCAAACTCCTCAAAGGAAGGCGTCGTTCGCACTGCCTGACAGACCGCATCGGTCACTACCATTCCGGCACTGCCGTCGGTATTGAGCTCGCAAAACGTATACGAACCGGTGTCCTCGTCAAGAAAGATATCAACGCGCGCAAGGGGGATCTGGCAATCATAGCCGGCATCCATAGCGCACAGGTCAGCAAAAGCCGGATCCATGCGAAACCACGCGCGCACGGAGGCATCGGAACAAAACGCCCGCGTCACCTTGTCCATAATGCCGTACATGCGCTCGGACGCCTCCTTAAGAAGCGCCGTCATATCCTTGTCGAATATCTTTGGCGTTAAAGCCCAGGGCGCAGGATCTCCGTGGTAGAGCGCATGGGTTTGAGACAAGTATTCGTCGCCTTTGCGACGACCAGGTAGGTCACCTTCGCGCGTGCGCACGATGCGTTCAAAATAATCTTCAAGCTCTCGCGTCTTCAATGTTGCCACGTTGCCCTCCATTGCTTGATTTTTTGCTCATGCTACGCCAGCACGCACGACTTCGGCGCGCTTGAATAGGCTTCTAAATTAGCAACACATTTTTGCATGAGGCGGCAGGAGGCGACAAATACTCCAGCTCAAGCGCATGCCCAGCCCCGCAACAAAAACGCCAGACGGACGAGTCGCCTGGCGTTATCAGAGTGAGCTATACGCCGAGTCTAATCGTAGACGCCCATTTTAAGCAGTGTGAAGGTCGGGGCGCCGTCACCCTGCGCGACACGGACCGTGCAAGTTTCGGTACGGCCCCTGGATGCATCCGCTTGAATTGCAGCGATGAACTGGTCCTTTGGCAGGCCGTAGGTGCTCTCGGGGATGTCGGAAGGAAGTAACGCACCGCCAGCACTGTAAACCTCATAGGTGAGCTCGTAGATGTTGTCGCCAAGGTCAGTCGCGCCCGTAACGATGGCACACGATGGGTTGTAATTTCCCTGGCCGTATTCCTGCTTCAGATACAAGTACCCGTCATGCGCTTCGGCCGAATCGGCAAGCATCTGCCCACCCGACCCTTTATCAAAGGTCATGTCAGCATCCGAGAGCGTCAGACCCGTCAGGCGATTGAGTTCCCTATTGATCACATCGGTCGCCATGCGCTGATAGTGACCGTTGTCATAGTCGCCTTTCTCGATTCGATACGGCGCGTTGTCAATAAAATGGCACCAGATAAACTTGACCAGCTTGTATTTCTCGTCATCAGAAAGTCCGTCAGTCGAATCGAAGCCGCCCGCCTGATACCAGTCCCGATCGAAGTGCTCCTCCGTAAAGTTCGACAGGAACAGGTTCGCCGCGGCATAAGTTGCCTGGTCGTTGAGGTCGACCTTTACGCTGCTGTCGGTCTGCTCGGGCTCATCCGCCTCATCCTCGTCGGCGGCAGGCTTCTCCTTGGCGCTTCCCTTGTCCTTGTGCTCGGCCGAACCCTCGTCGGACCCAAGCACCGTAATCTGCGATGAGCCACCCTGCCCAAGCGGACCCAGCACGCCAGTCAGCGCCAGAGCGGCACCGCCGGCAACGAGCACGCCTACCACGCACATGCCGACAATCACCGCGCGCTTATGTGACTTCTTCTGCACGGAAGGCATCCCTGCCGCCGGCATCGGTGCGGGCTCAGCAGGCGCGGCCGCCGGAGAGGCAGCGCCCATGCGTGCCCCGCAGTTCGTGCAAAAATCGGTTCCGTCGGGCATCTCGGAGCCACACTTGGTGCAAAACATATTCGGGCATCCCCTTACAACAAACGGCATCTGCCGTCATCATATTGAGCCCTCGCGACCCAAATGTGTTGCGCAACATTGGCCACAGCCTTCGGACGCCGGCAAAACGTGCCGGGCCCTACCCCGTCACGCGCACGCTGGGGCAAAGGTCTGCCAGTGGGCACTCGTCGCACTTAGGTTTGCGGGCGTCGCAGATCTCGCGGCCAAAGGTAATCCACTGGTGGTTGACCGACTCCCAATACTCGTGCGGCAAGATCTTGAGCAGATCCTGCTCGGTCTTGAGCGGCTCTTTGGCGTGCGTCTTGGGACTCAGCATCAGGCGGTGCGCGATGCGGTTGACGTGCGTATCCACCGCGATGCCTTCCACGATGCCGTACCCCACGTTGAGCACGATGTTCGCTGTCTTGCGCCCCACGCCCGGCAGCTTTACAAGCTCCTTCATGTCGGCCGGTACCTCGCCGCCGTAGTCGGCAACGATCATCTGCGCGGCCTCCACGGCATGCTTGGCCTTACTCTTATAAAAGCCGAGTGACTTAATGGTGTCCGCCACGTCGGTCACACTTGCCCCGGCCATGGCCTCGGGCGTGGGCCACTGGGCAAACAGTTGGGGCGTCACCTTGTTGACCTGCGCGTCGGTCGTCTGAGCCGAGAGCAGTACCGCGATGAGCAGCCTAAATGGATTCTCGTGGTCCAAGAAGCACTCGACCGGGCCATAGCGACGGTTAAGGCGCTCGCACACCTCGATGGCGCGTTCGCGTTTGGCGGCATTGGTCTCGCGTGGCATAACGACTCCTCGGCTCAGCGGCATAACAAACCTATGGGCACGATTGTCCCACGTATGGGGTCTTTACGCCTCCAAAAATGCGCCGGTCTGGCGGCTCCACAGGCTTGCGTATTCGCCGCCCGCCTCGACGAGCTGAGCATGCGTGCCATCCTCGACAATCTCGCCGTCCGCCAGCACCACGATGCGGTCGAGCGCCGCCACGGTGGACAGGCGGTGCGCCACCACAATGGAGGTGCGGCCGCGCATCAGGTTCTCGAGCGCCTCCTGCACCAGCGCCTCGGACTCACTGTCCAGGGCAGAGGTCGCCTCGTCGAGCACCAGAATCGGCGCGTCGGTGAGGATGGCACGGGCGATGGCCACGCGCTGGCGCTGGCCGCCCGAGAGCTTAACGCCCCGCTCGCCCACCATGGTATCAAAGCCATGGGGCAAGCGATCGATAAACTCGGTCGCGTTGGCCAGGCGCGCTGCCTCGCGAATCTGCTCGTCAGTGGCGTCGGGGCGGCCGTAGGCGATATTCTCGCGAATGGAGCGGTGGAACAGCAGCGCCTCCTGCGGCACGTAGGCAACCTGGCGGCGCAGGCTCTGCTGCGTGCAGCGCGAGACGTCCTGACCGTCCACGAGCACGCGGCCGCCCTGCACGTCGTCCAGGCGCAGCAACAGCTTGGTGAGCGTCGTCTTGCCCGAGCCCGATTTGCCCACCAGGCCCACGCGCTGGCCCGCCGCCACATGAAGCGTCAGGTCGTTGAACACACTCTCGCCTGCCGCGGCGTCACGGTATGCAAAGCTCAAGTGCTCAAAATCAATCGCGCCCTCGGTCACTTTGAGCTCGGGGGCATTCGCGTCGTCCGCCACCAGACGCGGCTCGTCCAGCACGCGCGTCATCTCAGCCGCATCGCCCAGCGCACGGTTGATGCGCTGCATCATGGAGCTCACGTAGTTCAGACGCATAGTGAGGTTATACGTATAGGTAAAGATCATGACGAGCGCGCCGGCAGAGATGCCAAACCACGCGTTGCCGCCCGCGACGAACACGCTCACCACGGCCATGGTGATGACGATAAGGCCCGAGGTCGTAAAGTTGCGCTGCATCATGGCGTGCATCGAAACCGTCTCGGCGTCGCGCGCGGCGCGGTCGGCGGCATCGAACAGGTCGCGCTCAAAGTCCTCGCGCCCACAGGTCTTGACGGCCAGGATGTTCGTGACCGCGTCGGACAGCACACCCGACAGCTTGTTCTGCGCGGCGGACGTCGCGGCCGAAAGCGGCATGATGCGCTTGTACATAAGCCAGACAAACGCAATGTAGACGACCATGATGCCCACCAGGATCACGGTAAACGTCGGCACCACCGGGGCGAGCGCCGCCACCGTGCAGACGACCGAGGTGATGGTGGGGATGAGCGAATACACCGTTACGTCCACCAGACCCGTGTAGCCGCTCATAAAACGGCTCGTCTGGCTCACAAGCGATCCGCCAAAGCGGCTGGTGTGGAACGTCATGGATTGATTGGAGAGCGTGTCAAAGCACAGGCGCGCCAGGTGATAGTTGCCCGCAATCTCGAGCTTGTAGACGGTGTAGTCCTGCAGCTTGGAGAGGATCTGGCCTACCAGGTTAACGAGCACGAGCGCCAAAATGTAAGGACCAAAGACCTCAAACACCTGGTCGCCTGCCACGGGGCCGGCCTGGACGCGGTCGACGATAAGCGCCATCACGTAGGTGTTGGCAAACGTAAGCAAAAAGATATAGCCCGCCGACGAGAATACCGAGAGAAAGACGATCAGCGGCTGCGTGCGCGTGACATTCCAAAAACGCTGCAACGTGCGGCGCACGGTGGAGCGCTTGAGCGGGCTGGTGCTTCTCTGAGACATGGGCTTCCTTTCACGTCTGATAGGGCGAAACGCCATTGTTGCATACTAAAGCGCACTTCAGGCAAGCACGATGCGAAAAGCGCCCGCGCCTCGCGCTTGCGCCGACGCCCCGCCGTCCGTTGCGGCTAGCCCTCGTCTTCCTGGCCCGCGAGTAAGCCTGCGGACTCCAAGCCCAGAATCGCGTCGGCCTCCTCGGCATCCTCCAGCGCATCGATGTCCTTGAGCTTGCGCTCCATAACGTTGGTGCGCGTGGTGATAATGCCCTCGACCGTCTTGCCCGCAGTCTCGATCTGCTGTTGGGCGCGGCGTAGCGCCGCCTGATAGCGCGGCAGCTCAGCCTTGACGGCGGAAAGCACGCGCAGCACGTCATCGGTGCGTTTTTGCAGCCTAAACGTCTGGTAGCTCATCTGCAGGCTGTTGAGGATGGCCGCCATGGTGCTGGGGCCGGCAACGTTGACGTGATAGTCGCGGCCCAGGGTCTCGATAAGCCCGGGGCGGCTGACGACCTCGGCGTACAGCCCCTCAAACGGAACGAACATAATGCCAAAGTTGGTCGTCGCAGGCACGCTCAGATACTTTTCGCAGATGTCCTTTGCCTCGCGCTTCACCATCATATCGAGCGTCTTGCGCGCTGCGGCGACGGCCTCAGCGTCACCCGACTCCTGGGCGTCGAGCAGATGCTCGTACGCATCGCCCGGGAATTTGGAGTCGATCGGCAGCAGCACGGGATCACCCTCGTCCACCGGCAGCTTGACAGCAAACTCAACGCGCTCCGAGGCGCCGGGCTTGGTGGCAACGTTTTCCAGATACTGGTCGGGCGTAAGGATGTCCGCCAGGATTGCGCCCAGCTGCACCTCGCCCAAAATGCCACGCGCCTTCACATTGCCCAGCACGCGCTTAAGGTCGCCCACGCCGGTGGCGATAGATTGCATATCGCCCAGGCCCTTGTACACGGCCTCGAGCTGGTCGCTCACCTGCTTAAACAATGCAGACAGGCGATCGTTGAGCGTACGGGAGAGTTTCTCGTCCACCGTCGCGCGCATCTGATCGAGCTGCACGTTGTTGTCCTTGCGGATGGCGCCCAGCTGGGCATCGACCGTCTCACGCACCTTGTCCAGGCGGTGCTCGATGCCCTCGCGGTTGGCGCCGAGCTGTTGGGCCGTCTCGCGGCGCAGGTCATCCATGCGGTCGCCGGCCTGCGAGAACTCGCGCGCAATGGTCAGGTAGCGTTGCTGCTCCACGGCGGCGTCGGTCGTCTGCTGCTGCGCGATGGCGTTTGCCGTGCGGCGGGTTTCTGCCAGCGCGACGTTGAGGGCATCGAGCGTGCTGTTGGCCTGCTCGAGCGCAGCCAGCATCTCTGCCCCGCTATCGCCGCGCTCCCGCAGCTCGGCGCGAAGGCCCTTGAGCTGCAGGGCACAAGCCACAGCAACCCCCGCCGCCACCAAGGCGGTCACAGCAAGCACGATATCAATAGCAGACATAGACTCCGCCCAACAAACCCAATCGATTATCAATCAAAACCTCGATCAATCTTACCCCGCCACACGCACCGAGCGCCCGGCCCCTTCTTGGGAGCTTCTCTCTTCCGCATATTCCATAATGCGACGCGCCGTCTCCCTGCTCACCTTTGAGTCATCGCCGGCTAAGTATGCGTACACGTTTCCCTTATTCAGATTCAAATCGCGGCAGAGACCGTAGCGCGTTACGCCCGATTCCCCTAGCGCTCCCAATGTTCTTTTTCGCATCAGGGCGTTGATCCTTCTGTCCGCCACTGGCTTTTCCTTCACCGCTCTATACGCACGCCAAACGTTGGCATAACGGTTGGGGAGCTCACTTTTGGCACATAGAGACGCCATGCCACCCGCTTGATCGTACAAGGACAAAACGCCTCGGTAATCCTCTTCCATCCACGAACCCTCGGATAAACCCAGAACGTATTCGGCTTTTCCTTGCGCCAAAGCGAGCAAAAACAGAGGCTCCGCCACGCGCGGTGCAACCGTCGTCGCCTGCTCAACCAGTTTTCTAAAACTCAGCGACTGCTGTCCGGATAGCTCTCGGCAATAGCCTTTTAAGAATCCCTCAAAGGTCAGATTCAACCGAGCACCTCCTTTTTGTATTGCCTGTATGCACAGACCATCTCTTGATAGCTTCGCTCCGAAGGCGACGAGGCCAACGCCTCTCCTTCATCGAATATAAGCCGCTCGAGCAGATCCCAATCAAGTCGGTCGACGAATGCCTGACTATGAAGATCGACGATGTCGTTCGGACGATAGGCATAAAGCTTCATCACCGCCAGGTCCTCCAAAGATGGCGTAAAGTACCTGATAAAACGCGCCCCAATCTTCAAGGGAATCAAACGATCTTCGTAATTGAATGGCATCTGATTACAATATGCCACCGCCATACCATTCACCTCGGGGTATCGAGCTATGATCTCGCGGAGGCACCTGTCTACCTCAAACACATCAATGTCATGTGTAACCGACCGATTCGTCACATCGTTTAGCATGAAGGCGCTTCCTCCCACCAATACAACGCTCGGCCTGTCGTCTCTTGGACCTATTTCCAGCTCCGCCTCTTCGTCAATGCCCAAAAGAGTCTGCTCTAAATCCTGCTTATACATAGCAAATCCTATTATTATTTATCTTCAATAATACTATTCAGTCGCACGACAGGACCCACAGGATGCAAGAATTCTGCTCGCGGCGATAATTCGTACACCCTAGAAGTCCTAATGTGACAAACGCTAACTCTCCCAGCCGGCGCGGATGGTTGTTGCGACATCGCCTAGGCGCTGGCCGAGGGCTGACAGATGTTGGAGCACTTCGCTGGGCGAGGCACCGTTGAGGATGCAGGTGAGTGCATACGAGACCAAGAAAATCGCCGCAAGTCCTAACGGAATGAGCACGATCATCGCTAATGTGCGCAGGCGCTGGCCCACGCGGCGGTGACGTGTGCGGCGCTTGTCAAACGCAAGCTCCTGCGCATATGAATCTTGTTGTACGGAATAGTTCTCTGGCGCCGATCCGCCCGCAGGCGAAACCGCAGGCGTGGCATTTTGCGCAGGAGGCTGGACGGCCGCCCCTTGCATTTGCATCTCCATAAGCCGTTGCTGCTGGCGCAACATGCGCTCAGCTTGTTGCTGCGGAGTCTCAAGAAACAGGTCCATGCTGGCCTCCAAAATCGGAGCATTCGACGCTTACGCCCAGCATCCCGCACCGCCAAGGCCACGGCAACGCAATCCGTAGCAATAGCTGCAAAGATTCTTTGGTCAGAAAGCTGTCGAAAACCTCAACAACTCCCCTACCAGCACTTTCTCTGAGCTTTTTTATCGAATGATCTTTTGCCCTTCCGCCGACCCGCCAACTAACCAAAAGCTGACCAAAAGCTTGACGGAAATTGTGAAGACAGAGACCCCACACAAAAAGTGCCGCCCCAAAAGGGGCGGCACACAAACTTCTAATCAGCTTTTCAGTAACGAGCACGCGACGACCCGAAGCGGGCCGGGAGGGCCGGACTAC
>CABVCJ010000062.1 GCA_902496845.1 uncultured Collinsella sp. | reverse complement strand
TCCGCCCCCGCTCATCTGTCAAGCGCTATTTCTACTATTTCTACCCCGTCCCCAAATGGCAGACGGCATGGCTACTCGTCCTGAGGTTCCTCGTCGGAGCTTGGCTCGGACGCCGACTCAGGTGCAGGTGCCGGCTCAGGCTCAGGCGCAGGCTCGGGCTCAGATGCCGTCTCAGACTCGGGCGCCGGCTCAGGCTCGGTCGCGGGAGCGGGTGCAGGTGCCGGCGAAGCATCCGGAGCACTGTAACCCGAGGGAGCGGACTTCTTCTCGAAGGGCAATACAAAAGTCAGGACATCGTCCTTGTCCTCATCGGCCCATTCGCTTGCATAACGTGCAGCCCAATAGCCAACGGCACGGTGCTTGAGCATCTTGCCAAAGACCGTAAGGAACACCGTGACGAATGCAATCAGCACCAGGAACAATACGAGCGTGACACCACCGGCGGTAACAATCGCCTCGATACCCGTGGGGCGATAGTAATAGCCGTACGCGCCAATTCCGGCGATGGCACCAAAGACAGCTGTCAAGATCCACGTAATGGCGTTGGAAACCAGGCCCGTCAAAAACTCGGGAAGGAACGAAGCGCAGAACAGCTTGGTCTTGTTGTGCTTAAACGCCGCCCAGACCTTGTCGAGCGAAAACGCGCTCTCAACGCGCCCGGTCACCGCAAAGTGCATCACGGCAATGTCGGCGAACATCTTAAAGAAGACCCCCAAGACTGCCGTGGCAATCATAGCCAGGACAAGCAGGCCGAGCGAACCGAACAGCGCAGCCTCGAGCGCATAGGAGCCATAGTAGGAGTACGAGCCTGCGGCACCAAGCGCCACGCCCTCCACCAGCGAAAGCACTACACCGATAACGGGAATGGCAGCGATAACCTCGAGCACGACCGAAATAACGCTCGAAAAGACTCCGAGACCAAACGACGTGGAACGCATCAGCGGACGATCCATGCCGTCATCGATCTTAAGCGACAGATCGCGACCCCACTCGATGCCAAAGCCGGAACCGCACACGCTCGCAATGCAAGCTGCCAAAAAGCCGATGGCAGCCGCAATGCCGCCAATAACGGGAATAAACAACACGAGCACCGACACAACGCAAATCAGCGCCGGCAAAAACGCGATTTGGCATACACGCTGAAGCACGCCCGGGGTCTTGGTCATATCCTGGAACGCCTGAACCACACAGCCCTTTGGCGCATTCGCCACGGGCGGTTGCGGAACAAACTGCTGGGGCTGAGGCTGTCCCTGGGGAGCGGGGCCAGCGGCACCGGCATTAGGAGCACCACACACGCCGCAGAACTTGTCGTTATCGCCCATGGGGGCGCCACACTGCGAGCAGAACATAGAATCATCCCTTCGTATCTAGAGCGAATCACCTGGATCGCAAACGATGTCTTTGGCATCATTATCACCCAATGTGAGTTCAAATACTCAAAGATGACCGATTTGCATGGTACACGGCGCCAGCAGGCGGTTCGTTGAATACGTCTGTGCTAGTTCGTTCCGCGGAAGCCCTTGCCGACGATCTCGGAGCTGTCGACAATCGTGATAAAGGCGCCCGGATCGACTTCGCGCGCATAGCGGCGCAGCTGCACGGCCTCGCGACGGCTCAGCACGCTCATGATCACCGTCACACACTTGCCCGAGAAGGCACCGTAGCCGCGGCTGATGGTCGCCGTGCGGTTGAGATGCTTGACGATAAACTCCTCGACCTTAAGGGGCTCGGAACAAATGACCGTGCAGACTTTGCGCAGGTGAATGCTCTCAATGGCTTTGTCGACCACAAGCGTCTTGGCAAACAGGCCGAGCACGCAATACAGACCGACACGCGGGCCGTACAAGAAGGCCGCGATGGTCACGATGCCGATATCGACCAGCAGCAGTGCGCGACCAATCTCGAGCGTCGTGCGGCGCTTGAGGATCATGGCAAGAATGTCCGTGCCACCCGTCGAGGCGCCGATGTCAAAGACAATAGCGCTGCCAAGCGCCGGCAGGATGACGGCAAAGCACAGGTCGAGCCACATATCACCCGTCAGAGAGACATCGGTCGGAATAAAGAGCTCAAACAGCGAAACATAGGCGGACAGCGCAAACGAGGCGAAGACGCTCCACAGGATTGCCTTGCGCTCCAAAAAGATAAAGCCCAAAACGACGAGAACCGCGTTAATGATCCACATAAAGACGCCGACGGGCAGGGTCGGGAACAGCGTGGACAGAATGACCGACATGCCCGAGGTGCCGCCAAAAGCAAAATGATTAGGGGTTTTAAACGCAACGATGGCGAAGGCCGTAAGAATCAGGCCCAGATTGAGCTCGGCGAAAAAGCGCGGGAAGCCCGGCTCCTGGCTGCGCTTTTGGCCGGCACGCTCGCCGCGCTCGATATCGGTGCGATCGACCACGCGCTCCATCGGCACCACGGGAGGACGATGTACCTCTTCGGCAGCTCGCGATGCCGCCTCTGCCGCGGCGGCCTCAATCGCCCATGCCTGGCTTTCTGTTTCGTGCTCGTCAGCCATTACGGCAACCCCTCGTTAACAATTTGGAAACAATGCGCCCATTAGGGTAACGCGGAACGCAACGATTGCAACCCCTAGTTAGACGAGCGGTATGCCTACATCGGGGGGCATACAAATAACGGCCGGCCACGCTTTTACTTGCGCGGTCGGCCGTTTAACGTTTTCGCAGATAAAACCTGCCAAAACAAACCTGTCCCTTTTTGGAAGGTTATTCGTGCTGGCTGGTGCGGTGCTCGTACTCCTCGGGGGTGATGACGTCCTCGATACGCAGGTTGACACCCGCCACCTCAAGGCCGGTCATCGCGGCAAGGCGCTCAGTGACACGTGCCTTGACATCGTCGAAGATCGCGGGCGCATAGGCGCCGTACTCGATGATGACGGAGATGTTGACGACCACGCGATTGTCATCGGTGACCTCGACCGTCACGCCCTTGGTCAGATTCTCGGCACCAAACTGCTCCTGCACAAAGTGCATGAGGTTACCCTTCATGCCCAGAACGTGCGGAACCTCGCGGGTGGCCATGGCAACGATCTTCTCGATCACACCGTTGGAATAGGTCAGCGAGTCCTCGGACTCGTCCGCTTCCTCGTCATCCTCATCCACATCGGACTCGGCCTCGACGAGCGCCTCATCCTCGAGCGTTACGTCCTCGGCCTCGGCGACGACCGCCTCGTTCTCCTCGAGCTCGGTATCGGCTACATCGACCTTCGTATTAAAAGCCATGGTTCCTCCTTATGCCTGCCGCAGATGCGACAGTCGAATACATATTAGCGGCCGCTAAACAGACGGCCGAAGAAGTTGACGATCCCGTTCTCGCCGTCGCGAATTTGGCCGATCACAGCGCCGATCAACACGAAAAATGCAATGACGAGCGTGTCCCACAGGCCGAGCGTGAGCACCAACACGGCGAGGATAAAGCCAGCGACGGCACCGAGCGTGGTGTTGGGATGACGCACAGCATAGCTCCAGATGGCAGCGCCCGTACCCTTGATGAGACCCATAGCCTCGTCAAAATCCGCGGCTGCCGCGTCTTGTAACTCAGTTGCCTCTGCTTTGGAATCAACAGGTTCGCTCGCCGGCGTGGCGCTCTGGTCAATCGTCAGGCGCGGCGTACGAGCGGTCTTATCTTGATTGGTATCACTCACCGGAAACCTCCACGGTCTGGACGGTAGTCTTGGACGGCAAAAAACGAACGCGCGCAGTCGTGCCCGGCGTGCCGAGCATAGTGTCGCAGGCCTCCTCGATACGTTGCTGCATCGCGGCTGCAAGGGAAGCCACATCCCGGTCGTCGAGCGCGATGGCGTCGACCTTAAAACGGACGTGCGATTCGTCGGAGCCCTGCACGCGCGCCTCGACATGCTCGATCATTACTCGGTCGTCGCGCTCTGCCGCGGTGCGAGCACACGAAGAGAGGGCAGCGAGCGTGACCTCGATATTGCGCTCCCCCGCCGGATGCACGCAGGACGGCTCGCGACGAGCAAACATCAGGCGGAAGAAACCCACGAGCACGCCGAGCGCCACGACACCGCCGCACGCCGTAACAACGATGCGAGGCAGCGGATTGCGCATCAGCAGCATAAAGCGATAGGTATATGGCCCCAAAAACTGGCAGACTAACGTACCCAGCGCCACGACGGCGGCGGCAAGATACACGATCGCCAGGGCTCGTTTGAGCACGCGCATGCAGCGCTCCCTTCAAATCTCGATCCACAGAATGCAAAACGATTCGCATCATTATAAAAGAGCCGGGTCCGGTGCCTCATGCACGCGGATCCGGCTCATCTATTCCACGAGGCTTGCATGCTCGCTTCATTATGCCCAGATATGCACGGCTCAATCCGTGCGGGCGCTACTCCTCCTCGAGGGCAGCGATAACCTCGTCGGTCATGTCCATGGTGCTGTAGACGTCCTGGACGTCGTCGAGCTCCTCAAGACGGTCGATGAGGCGCTGAACCTTCTTGGCGTCGGCACCGGAAACCTCGGTCGGGGTGGTCGGGACCATGGTGGTCTCGGAGCCCTTGACCTGGATGCCCTGCTCCTCGAGTGCCTTGGAAACAGCCATGACGTCGTTGGCAGCGGTCCAGACGATCCACTCCTCGCCGGCATCCTCGTAGTCCTCGCCACCGGCCTCGGCGATCGCCATCATAAACTCATCCTCGTCACCGGCAGCACCGTTGGCGATCATGGTCTCCTTCTTGGCGTTCTCGTCCAGGACCTCCTTGGCAACGACGATCTGGCCCTTGCGCTCAAACTGGAAGGCGACGGAACCGGAGGTGCCCAGGTTGCCACCGGCGTGGGAGAAGGCGGAACGGACATCGGCGGCGGTGCGGTTGCGGTTGTCGGTCAGGCAGTCGACGTAGACGGCGACACCGGCGGGACCGTAGCCCTCGTACACGATGTTCTCGTAGACGGCGGCATCGGCACCCGAACCAAAGGCCTTATCGATAGCGGACTTGATCTTGTCCTTAGGCATGGACTGAGCCTTGGCCTTGGCAACGGCAGCGGCGAGGCTGGCGTTGTTCTCGGGCAGCGGGTCGCCGCCGAGACGGGCAGCAACGGTGATGTTGCGGCTGAGCTTGGAGAAGAGGGCGGAACGCTTGGCGTCCTGCGCGCCCTTACGATGCTTGGTTGTGGCCCACTTAGAGTGTCCGGACATACGTGTCTCCTATCGGTTTCGACCTAAAGCCCAGCGTGGATGCTCGGGCAATATAAACAAACGCTATAAATGATATACCTACTGGCCTGTGAGATAAACAAAAAAATGAAGGCGTCGTGATGATGCAGCCCCTTGGCACAAAGCAGCCTGACCCCAATGCGCCAATCTTTGGTTAGGTCCACAGGCGGTCGCTGCGGGTGATCGTGGCGCCGATGGCGAAAGGCATGCATGCAATGACCGGGTACAGGTAGCGCATGTAGGTCGACCCATTACATGGACCAATCAGGCACACAGCGAGCACACCCAGCAGCGGTATCCAGATGGCCAGCGCGCGCCACGAATGGCGGCGCAACAGGTAGACCACCACGACGATCATGATCCACACGTAGGTGGCCGAGCTCATGGTGAGCGAGATAAACGGAATGCGCTGCACCGCCACGCGGTACAGGTTAATCAGGTGGTCGCACCAGCGCACGGCTTTGCTGTCGACCGGATGGAAGTCAAAGTACTTGAGGTTATCGGGCTTCGCCATGATCTCGGCACTGCGCGCCGTGCTGTAGACCCACGCATCGCGAGCGCTCGGATAGAAGTACCCGTAGTAGTTATTGACGAGCGCCGAGATATAGCACTCGGGGTCCTTTTTGAACATCTGGGCCCACACCTTAAAATAGGCCTTGATGTCCTCCTGCGAGGCGTACTCATTGAAGCAGTTTTTGACGGCATCCGATTTGTCGGGGTTGTAGCGACGGCCCAGGTTCTCGTACTTAAGCACGCGATCGATCACAGCGCGCTCCTCATCGGTCACCAAGCCGTCGCAGGGAGCTTCCTCAATCGTGCCATCGTCTTTGACCTTGGGGTTAACGCCCGAATTAAGGCCGTCGTGCTTTTGGACGAAGCGCGCCGTCTGCTGAAACGGAATCGAGAGGATCTCGCGCTTGGAGCCCGGCGTGATATCGTGCGCCGGCATAAATACCTTGGTGAAATACATGTTGGAAACAAGGCAGAGCGCGAGCACTGCGAGAACGCCGACCCAACGGAAGCGCGGCGTGGCGTACGAGGGTGCGCCCCCAGACTGCTTGGCAACGCGACGGGCCGCATGCGCGTCCCAAGCGCAAAACGCCGCCGCGATTACGCATGCCGCCAGGGGAAACACCAAGCCGCCGTTGCGCAAAAACGTGGAACCCATGGCACCCAGCACGAGCAACAGCCAGTCGTGGCGTGCAAAGAGCACGGGCCTCTGTTCGCCCGCACGCTCGGCATTGGCATCGCGACGGGGCAGGCCACATGCCACGAGCTTGACGGTCTGAACGAGCAGCACCAAAAACGCATCGGCAAACAGTACGTCTTTGGTCAGCAGCGCCGCGTAGTTGGAGAACATCGGCATAAACGCAAAGAACAGCAAGATGACGCCACGGACCGGCAGGCTCACGTCCAGCTTGCGCAGCGAAGATATGGAATAGGCCATGCAGGCGGCCGTGATGACAAATTGGGCACAGGTGTAGATGACAAGGCCCGCATTGGCGCTGCTGAATAGCGAAAGCCCCAGTTGCACACATGAGCCGATGATGGCCGTGTGCACCACCGGATGATGGCCGTTGAGCAGCACGTTGGGGTTAAGCAGGCGCAGGTAGTCGCTCGTGCCGTTGGGATAGTTGAACCATTGGCGGATCTGCGCGCCCGTATCTCCCATAAAGAGGCCGGGCAGCGAGGCGATAAGCGTGGGCGCCCAGACAATCATGAGCACAAGAAACGGCCCGACAAAGGGATGGACCGAGAGCACGGCGTGGGCAACACGCCACACGCGACCAAAGTGGGTCTCCGAAAACGGAATGCGGCGGGAGCTCAACCAATCCAAAAACTCAAAAGCCAGATAGAAGGCCACAATCGCCAGAAGCATCCAGCCCGCGCCGCCAATCCAGGCGCAGATAACGCGTGCCTTGTCGCCCAGCACAATCTCTGCCGAATCGGTAAGGTCGTAGCTACGGCCGAACACCATGCAAACGGCAAAGAACAGCGATGGCAGCACGACCGACGGGCGCCAAGCGTCACCGCGGCCAAAGAACACATAGCGAAACGGCAGCGTGAGCAAGCAGGCAAGCGCGAGCAGCATCACTGCGTCGGTATGGCCGGCAAACGAGAGAAGTACCTCGTAACACACGTAGAGCGTGCCCGTCGCCTTGGGGTCGATCGCCAGGACCGCATTGCTCGACACCGGGGCGGGGTCGATGGAAAACGCCGTAGTCGCCAGCAGGGCGAGCAAAAATGCGATGAGCGTCTGCTTGGCGGGATAGCGCTTAAACCAAACGATGCGGGCAGCGTCGCGCGCAGCCGTTGTGGAGAGGTCGGAATCCTTCACAGTCCGAAAGCCTTTCTAGAAACCTGCCAAAAAAGAACAGGTTTATTTTGGCAGGTTTTATCTGGGGAAACGTTACGGTTCTGTCATCGTTGCCCGGCAAAACCACCCCCAAGGTGCCTACCCCTTTGTGGTGGTATGTGGCGGCTAGGCATCGAGGTAGACGCGCTGGGGACGGTTGCGGCGGAGGGCAAAGATGACGAGCGCCAGGCCCACAATCACGAGCGGCAGGCTCAGCAGTTGACCCATGGTGATGACGCCGCCCAGCAGATAGCCCAGCTGGGCATCGGGCACGCGCACAAACTCAATGAGGAAGCGGACGATGCCGTAGCCCATCACAAACACGCCCATAAACGTTCCCTGAGGCAGCAGCGGTTTTTTGCGGCTGAGCACCTGCAAGATGCAAAAGAGCACAATGCCCTCGAGAAACGCCTCGTAGAGCTGGGAGGGATGGCGCGGCATATCGCCCGCGGTACCGCCAAAGATCACGCCCCAGGGCAAATCGGTCGGCTTGCCCCACAGCTCTCCGTTGACAAAGTTGGCACAGCGCCCCAGGCACAGGGCCAGCGGAGCACCGATGACCGCGAGGTCTGCCAAAGTCCACGCATCGAGCTTGTACATGCGGCACACGAGCACGCCGCCGATGATGCCGCCCACCAAGCCGCCATGGAAACTCATGCCGCCCTCATTGGTGGCAAAGATCTCGAGCGGATGCGCCCAGTAGTAGCCGTCGCCGTAAAAGATGACGTAGAACAGACGGGCGCCGATGATAAGGCCAAAGACCACACCGACCACGACGCTCGTCAGGTCGTCGACCGTAATGTCGAAACCCCAGCGACGCTGCGTGCGATACATGACGACCGCCGTGAGCAGAGCTCCGACCACATAGGCCAAGCCGTACCAGTAGATGGTGATGGGCCCCGCCGAAATGGCGACGGGATCAAGCATATGGTAGAGGTCGTTGAGCATATCGGTCCCCCTGCTCCCTACATACAAATGCGGCCGCGGGCCTTTCGCTCGCAGCCGCATATTTGGGCGTGACGTCTATGCGGAGCACATCGCCCGCAGCTTTCGCATCTTAGAACGGCGCGTACTCGTCGTACAGGTCCTCGGCCTCGCCGGAAGCATTGACCTGCTCAACGCGGGTAACGCCAGGCACGTGCTCCTTCAGGATGCGCTCGATGCCCATAGACAGGGTCAGCGAGCTCATGGGGCAGCCGGCGCAGGCGCCCTGCAGTTCCAGCTTGACAACACCCTCGTCGTCGACACCCACATACTCCATATCGCCGCCGTCGGCCTGCAGGTTGGGGCGGATCTCCTCAAGAACCTTCTTAAGCAGCTCTTCGTTAACAGCCACAGGGGCTCCTTTCTCACAATAACGCGGGCGCGCCCGCAGACAGAGCTATGTTACTACAGCCGTGTACCCGCTCACGAGCCGTCCATGCGCGCGGACACGACTTTCACGAGCAGTCAATTTGGGACGGGTCTCTTTTGGCTGTTTTGCCGCCAGCTGGCGTTGGCACGCGCTACTGCCGAGTCTGCTCCCCGGTACCAATCTGGACATCGACGATAACCTGGCGGTAGCTGATGCCGCAGGAGTCGAGAATGCGGCGGCTGATGCGGCCGTCGTCGGTGTCGGCGTACTTATTGTCCAGGTAGACAACCTCGCCCACACCTACCTGCGCCAGGATTTTGGCACAGTCATGGCACGGGAACAGCGTGACGTAGACCGTGGAACCCTCAAGGTCTTTGAGCGAGCCGCGGTAGTTGAGCACGGCGTTGGCCTCGGCATGGACTACGTAGTTATGCTTGTCCTGCAGTGGGTCGTCGCTCGTGCCCCACGGGAAAAAGTCATCGTTGAGTGCCGAGGGCGTACCGTTGTAGCCCACCGAAAGGATGCGGTGGTTGGTGCTGGCGATGCACGCGCCCACCTGCGTATTGGGATCCTTGCTGCGACGCTGTGCGGCGATGGCCACGCTCATAAAGAACTCGTCCCAGCTAATAACGTCGCGGCGCTTGCCCGACGCGGTTTGATGAAGATCGTCCGACATGGCAGACACCTCCGAAATCGCAATAGTTTGACACATTGTAGCAGGTGAAAGGTGGAGACGTTTTTGTCCCACCGCCCCCATCGCTACGCGCGACGGGGCTTTTGATTGATGTGGTAGAGCTCGGCCAGGCCGCGAAGCGTCAACGCGTCATCGACCGTCAGGCTGTGGCCGACCAACGCCGCGAGCGCCTCGGCATCGTCGCCGGTGATGACGATGGGCACGCTGCCCTCCCCCGCCGCCTTGGTCGCGCGCATCTCGGCAAGCACCATGTCGAGCATGCCGTCGATACGGGCCACCTCGCCCAAGACCACGCCCGAGCGCATGGCCTCGCGCGTGTTGCGACCGATCACATGTGTGGGTGCCGAGGGCTCGACCTGCGGCAGGCGCGCCGCAGCGGCCGAAAGCGAGCGGGCGCCAAGTGCCAGACCCGGCGCGATGACGCCGCCGACAAAGGTTCCGCGCGCATCGATGACCTCGATATTGGTCGTAGTGCCCAGGTCGATCACGATGCACGGAGAGCCGTAGACGGCACGGGCCGCCACGGCGTCGGCGATGCGGTCGGGGCCGATCTCGGCCGGATCGTCGTAGTGCACGGGCATGCCGGTCTTGAGGCCCGGCCCCACGGTGAGCACGCGCCCCGTGCAGGTGCGGGAAAGCGCCGCCTTCCACGGGCGCTCGAGCGCCGGCACCACGCAACTCAGCACGGCCGCCGCGGGAACGAGTACACCCGGCATGCCCGCATC
>CABVCJ010000061.1 GCA_902496845.1 uncultured Collinsella sp. | reverse complement strand
CGGCGAGCGCGGTCATCTTCTTTCCGGTCTCGTAGAGCGCCTTGCCGTCCTCGAGATAGCCCTCCTGGTCGAAGTGCATGATCTCGATCTTCTCGGTTTCCTTCATTTGTCTCTCCTTTCTGGGGTTGTTTCCACATCCCCCATGCCAACGGGCATCAAAACCCGCTTACATTCCGTAACACTCAGCCGCTTTGGCCTTAAGCGCATTGACTGACTCTTCGTAGCCCTCTGCCTTGACCTCCATTTGCTTGGAGACAGCATCGAGATACGGGTGAACGTCCCATGACTTCAGACGCTCGGCGATTATTGCCGCAATCGTCTGGAAGAACACGAGATTGGGAATTGCGCTGAGCAGCGGAGCCACCTGAGGCACCACAACCTCGTGAGCCCCACCCTTGGGATGGGCCGTGAGCAGCACCGTTTTTGTCGTAACGTTCGATAGCGCATCGGCGATATTCGCAAGACGCTCCGACCCCTGCGGATCGTCGACAATAAACACCAGATAGCCCGGAACGATCTGCATCTCGGGACCGTGGACGAACTCCTCGCCTTCGTGATGCATGGCAGGAATCTTGATGGTCTCGCTCAGCTTGAGCGCTGCCTCCTCGGCAACACCATAGTTGGGGCCGTTGCCGACGACCATAGCGGGCGTGTGCTCAGAAAGCTCGAGCATGTGGTCTTGGACATATGCCTCGGCGGTCTTGCACATCACGGCATTGGCCTGGATAGCCTCGCGCAGGTCGTCAAGACGCTGGGCAACGCCCTTGGCGTCAATCGTTCCGCGCGCCTGACCGCCGTAAATACCAAAGAGCACCAGGTACTCAACGAGAACCTCGACGCCCAGAGTCACAAAGTCCACCGACTCGACGCCCACACCGTAGTCAAGAACGATGTCAGCGTGTTCCTTGATGGGTGCCTCGACGTTTGCCGTGAGCGCAACTGCAGCCATATCGTGTGCGCGCATGTAATCGAGCGCCGCAATCGTATTGGTTGAATAGCCGCTCTGCGAGACGGCAATGTTAAGCGCATGCTGTGGATAGGTGTGTTCAAAATCGACGAAGGCCTCGGGCGTCACAACGGACACCTGCATCTGCAGCGCATCTTGCAGGTAATCGCGGGCGCAATCCGCAGCATGGCGCGACGAACCCGAAGCAACGATGCGCAGCGCGTCAAAAGAACCGGACTGGAAAATATCAACGAGCTGCGCTACCAGCTCAGACGAACGCTCGAGGTTCTCTCCCATACGCACATGGGCAAGCTGAACGTAATCGAGCATCTTCATCGTCTCACCTCGTAACAAATCATTAGTATTTGATACCAATCACAGTTACAGGTTACGGCTTTTTGATACCTCTTTGTCGATTAATTTATCCCCTTCGGCGAACGGTCGATTTTGAGCCATGTAAGGTTGTATATACAGCTGACCCAACGATCAAAACTGGTTAGTTTCCCAGCCGTTATTCACAAAATACCAGCTAGTACGTATAGGTGTAGCCGCCCGTATCGCCACGATTGAAGGACTTTACATACTCGATAGCCTGACCGCTCGCGTCATAGCTCACGCATTCCAAAAGCAAAACAAGATCGCCCTGTTCCAGTCCAAGGAGGCCAGCATCTCGTGCGCCCAGCGCTTCGATATCGAGCTTTTCCTGTGCCATGACTGGCTTTCGGCCCAGCATCTCATAAGTCTCGTACAAACTGAAGACCGACACGTCAATATCTTCGATGGTTGGGAACAGCAGGCAGGGAATCAGCGCCGTCTCAATCGATACGGGGCTACCGTTTATGCAGTTCAGGCGTCGAACGGAATAGAGCAGGTCGTCCTCGGCGATGCCAAACAGGTCGGCGTAATATGGCCCCGCATAACGCTTGGAACGCGCGAGAATACGGACGGACGGCTCGCCGCCCGAAGCACGGACCGATTCACGGAAACCGACCGTGCGTTCAAAAAAAGCAGGTACTTTCTGCGCCACAAAGGCACCTTTTCCCCGAACGCGACGAATCTGCCCGCGCCGAACCAACTCATCGACAGCACTCCGGATGGTCAAGCGTGTCGTACCAAATTCCTCGGCGAGGTCTTTTTCGGACGGAATCATGGAACCCGTGGGATATATACCGCGTTCGATACGCTCTTCAATGCGACGTCGTATGCGCATATAAACCGGGGTGGCATCTACTGTTTCAGCCATTGTTCACCTGCCACGCTCCTCATGCCGTTCTTTTCACCGTTATCGGCAAAGCGGAACTTTGTGGGCAAAATCACCGATTTGCAATGCTCCACAAAACGCATGTCCTTATCAAATTCGATCGAGCTCTCATAGAACACCGGCGTTCCCTCTTTTTGCTGGAGCAGCTCGGCCTCTTCGGCGTTCAAACGCGAGATGGAAATATGCTCACGTCCATGCTCAACACGCACGCCGCCTTCTTTGAGCAAGACATCGTAAAGGCTCTCACACTCAAAATCGTGCTCGGGAAGCGATGGGCACAGGGACAGGTTAACGTGAGCGGTCTCGATTGACGCCGGCTCGCCCTCAATAAGTCGAACGCGCTGCATGCGGAGCAAGGGAGCGCCTACAGCCACCCCAAGCTTGTCGGCAAGCGCCTCATCCGCCTCGATGGTCCCGGTGGAAACCAGACGAGAAGAGGGGTGCAGGCCGGCAGTCCGCACAGCATCGGAAAAGTTATACGTTTCCTGGAAAATGTTCAGCGGCTTGGGAGGACACACATACGTGCCCGATCCGCGACGGCTCTCGAGCGTTCCACACGAGATAAGCCGCGTGATACCGGCACGCAACGCCGTACGCGAAACGCCAATCTCTTCGCACAGCACGCGCTCGGCCGGCAGGCGATCGCCGCCGGCAAGCTGATGGTGCTGGATATACCAAAGAATTCCCTCAACAGCATGATCTTTGGGGGGAATTGCATAAGATTCGCCTGCCATTGCACAGACTCCTCATTCAGAAACGTATGCCGCCAAAATTAGGCCAGCCCTCCCATGGCATCAAATTCTGCCTTGATCTTCTCGGCGACATTCCGATACGACTTATATAGACTTGAATCGCGTTTGACTTCGTCGGTCATAACGGGAATCTCTAATTTGGAAACCTCGTCTTTTCCCGTCTGAACCGCCACAACAACGCCCATACCAAGACACATATTACGCTTGGCAGCATTTATTTTTGCTGCCTTGGCAGGATTTGCCAGGATACGCTGGGCAAATTCCTGTTTAGAGACCGCTTCTTCGGCCTCCGGATCGCCCGCCTCGGCCACTTCGCACTGCAACACGTCCGCATAGTCAAAAATCTTCGGCTCGCCGCCGCGCTGATGTACGGCCCATTTGCGATGCGTGGCATCCTGGTAGATAGCCGGCAAAAACGTAAACCGCGGCGGGTCCAAAATCGTATCCGTGATGGTAAACACATCGGGATCAAAGGCATCCTGCGGGTTTTTCTTCTTGAACAGCCCCATATCAGCCTCCCGTACTAGCATTAAACAACTCAACCTGAATATAGCACCAATTTCAAGCCGCCGCCTTACCCTATCGGTGCGCGGCGTCTATAGCTCGCCCAGCGGAAGAGTTCACGGACGAGGGCCGGGGTGCCTGCCTTGTTTTGAGAAGTGGGCTCCGCGAACTTCTCAAAACAAGGCAGGCACCCCGGCCCCGCCGGCAAATAGCGGACACTCCGCATGCAATCTATGCAAACAAACAAGTACGCTTAGCTACATTCGGTAAGATCGAGCACGCTGCCCTTCACGATAAGCGCCGGCTCCAGAACGACTTCTTCGGCACGTCTACCGCCCCTACCGGCAAGGCGCTTGGACATGCAGCCAAAAGCATGCTCCGCGAGGATACCAGGATCCTGCTCAATCGCGGTCAGCGCCGGCTCAAAGAGAACGTCGGCGGCCGAGTTGTCGTAACTCACCACCGAAATGTCGCCCGGAATGCTCTTCCCCATCTCGTGTAAGCGCTTGAGCAGACCAAGGGCAATGTTGTCCGAGCTTGCAAATACGGCGGTGGCGTCGGTCGCGAGCACCGCCTCCGAGGCCTCGTAGGCACTCGGAATGTAGTACTCGCTCTCAAACTCCAAACGCGCGTCGATAGGCAAGCCAACCTCGCGCAGCGCGCGCTCATAGCCGGCAAGTCGCTTACGCCCCGTATTGGAACGGCGCGCGTTAACCAAGCAGGCAATGCGACGGTGGCCCTGCTCGATCAGATAGCGAGTGGCCATGTAGCCACCCATCTCGTGGTCGAACATCACCTTGTCGCACTCGAGCCCCTCAATGGCACGGTCGACCATTACGGCCGGGATGGGCAGGTGGCTGACTTCTTCGCGCAGGGCGCGGTCGTCGGAGAACTCGTCGCCCACGACCAGGAAGACGCCATCAACGCCGCGCGTCACCAGCTGGCGCAGCAGCTCCAGATCGTCATCGGCGCTTCCACCCGAGCTGGTAATGAAGAGTGCATAGCCATCCTCGCGGCAGCGCTTTTCCAGGCTACCGGCGAGCGAGGCAAAAAAGCGGCTCTCGATGTTAGGGACGATAAGGCCCAGCGTGCGCGACTCGCGCATGACCAAACTACGCGCAATCTGGTTAGGAACATAGTGGTTGCGCGCCGCGACCTCCTTGATGAGTTTGCGGTTTTCTTCCGAGATGCGACAGGGCCGATTATTGAGCACAAGCGAGACCGACGAGGGGGAAAGCCCCACCTCCTGGGCGATCTGCTTGAGGGTGACTTTGTTGGCCATCTCGCTCCTTCCGGGTTTACGCGCAATCTCTTGAAAGTATAGCGACTACCCCTCTACCTCGGTGATAAACACTTTACCAATCCGGTAGACGGCTGTTTTATCGCCGTCAGCGCACCAAATCCGTCCGGGTGGGGTATATTGCAATCGATTGATGACGACGACCACCAAAAGGCGGATATTCATATGCACGAGAACGACTTTTTTAACGAGGACCTGCTGTGCGCGCTCGCTGGCGTTGCCGGCGAGGACAACGTGTTGATGAGCGAGCCCATGCGCGAGCACACCACGTTTAAGATCGGCGGCCCGGCCGACGTCTTTGTCACGCCCGATACCGAGCAGGGCCTCGTCGCCACGCTCGATACCTGCTATCGCTGCGACCTGCCGCTTACCATCGTGGGCAACGGCTCCGACCTGCTTGTCGGCGACAAGGGCATCCGCGGCGTCGTCGTGGCGCTGGGCGAAGGCCTCTCCGACATTACGGTCGACGGCACGCACGTCACGGCGGCAGCCGGCGCCTTGCTTTCCGATGTCGCCGCGGCGGCAGCCGAGGCCGGCCTCACCGGCATGGAGCCCATCTCGGGCATCCCCGGATCGGTCGGCGGCGCCTGCTACATGAACGCCGGTGCCTACGGTGCCTGCATGGCCGATGTGCTAGAGTCCGTGCGCGTCTACAAACCCGCTCGCCAGCTCGACGACGGCACCCGCGGCAGCGGCAACATCATCGAATTCGATGCCGACGAACTCAACCTGGGCTATCGCAAGAGCCGCATCGCCGACGACGGCTTTATCGTGCTTTCGGCCACTTTCAATCTCGCCCCGGGCAACGCCGCGATGATCAAGGCCGACATGGACGACTACCGCCAGCGCCGCGAGGACAAGCAGCCGCTCGACATGCCGAGTGCCGGCTCCACCTTCAAGCGCCCCGAGGGCCACTTTGCCGGCAAGCTCATCATGGATGCCGGACTGCGCGGACACGCCGTTGGCGGCGCGCAGGTGAGCGAGAAGCACTGCGGCTTCATCGTCAACGCCGACCACGCCACCGCCGCCGACGTCGACGAACTCATCCGCGACATCCAAGCCAAAGTCAAAGAGCAGTTCGACGTAGACCTAGAACCCGAAGTCCACCGAGTAGGCGAATTTTTATAAAAAGAAGGCCCCGAAAGGGGCCTTCACTTTCTTTAATTCAGACAACCAGTCCGGTGTGCCGCGCCCCGAACCCAAGAGGGCCGCGTGCCCGCCCGCAATATATTTGATTGATCGCGAGTTCCGCACGCAAAGAAGGCCACTTAATGTGGCCTTCGTCTTGCGCAGGACTGCCCGAGCAGGCAATCAAATATATTGCGGGCGGGCACGCGGCCCCGTCGGCTTTACGACAGCGCCACGCCGCCGAGCCAGCCCCAACGCACGCCAGAGCCAGTGCCATAGAAGCTAATAAACGAATCAAGCGACTTAGACGTAATGGCACCCTCGTTGCTCATAACGATGCCGCCGCCAACGTAGATACCCACATGACCGTAGATAAGGCCCGGAGCACCCGTGCCGCTGTGCGAGGAATCGGCCACGATCATGCCCACCTGCAGCGCCGAGCGGTCGGAGCTATAGCACCATGCGTTAAACATGTCGCACGCATTGCCGCCAAAGTAGCCAACGCCGGCGTTACGGAAGACATTGGTGACCCACGCCGCGCACCAGTTCTGACCCGGCGAAGGCGTGGAGTAGCACGCGTTGACGACAGCCTGCTGCTTGCCCGAGCCGGCATTCTGCTGCGGAGTTCCGGGCGCGTACGATCCACCACCCGAGCTCGAACCACCCGAGTAGGAATTGTTCTTGTTCGCGGCAGCCGCGGCAGCGGCAGCCTTCCTAGCGGCCTCCTCAGCCTGGGCGGCAGCGAGGATCTCGGAATCGCGCTGAGCCATGAGCTCCTTGACGTCGTCGGAAAGACCGTTCAGCACGGTCTGGACTTCTTGCTGCTTGGCCTGCATGTCCTGCATCTGGGCAGTCTGCTGGTCCTTGAGCTTCTCTAAGTCGGCCTTCTGCGACTCGAGCTCGGTCTTTTGCGCATCGAGCTCTTCCTGGATGGTCTGAATGTCCTCGATGGCGTCGCGGTCGCTCTTGTTGATCTTCTCAACGTAATGCGCGTTGGCGACGAGTTCCTCAAACGAGCCAGAGGCCAGCAGCAGCGACAGGATGTTCGTGCCGCCGGACTTGTAGCTGGCGGCCACGCGATCGGAAAGGTCGTTGCGCTTCTTCTTGAGCTCGGCCTTCTTTTCATCGATCTGGGCCTGCGTGTCGTCAATCTTGCCCTGGACATTCTCGATGTCGTTGAGGGTCTGGGCATTCTTGTTGGCCAGCGCCGCATACTCATTTGCGATGCTGTCGAGCTGGGCCTGAACCTCGTCGAGCTGGGCCTGGGCGGCATTCAGTTTATCGGTGGTTTCTTTGGAAGCCTCCGCCGCATGGGCGCGAGCGGGCAGGCCAAAAAGAACTGCCGCAGAAGCGGCGCCGAACAGGGCCTTGAGGGCAGTGCGGCGCGAGAGCTCCTGGGAAAGGATAGAATCGCTGTTTGGTGACATATGTACTCCGTTACATGCTTATTTATATGTCGCTCAACTCATACATATTAGCGTACATATGGCGCGTCCCAACGATTTCCACGAACGGCAGGAAACTACAAGGTCAGCGGCTCGTAAGCAAATGTCAAAGATCAGGTTATGCGTACGCAAGCTCTTCTATGAGTACGTTAGCACAATCCTCTGCTTTTCCTACAGCGCACGATTTGGGCGTCCCTGCCTGCGCTATACTCCCCTGAAGAAGTGTTCCTGATTCGATAGGAGACTACATGTCCAAAGCACTCGACCCCAAAGACACCTGCGTCCTCGTTACCGGTGGCGCCGGCTTTATCGGCTCGCACACCGTCGTTCAGCTGCTCGAGGGTGGCTACCAGGTCGTCATCGTCGATGATCTCTCCAACTCCAGCGCCGTCGCCGTCGACCGCGTCAAGACCATCGTGGGCGACGAGGCCGCCAAGAACCTCACCTTCTACGAGGCCAACGTGCTCGACCGCGATGCAATGAACAAGATCTTCGATACCCATCAGATCGACCGCGTCATCCACTTCGCCGGTTTTAAGGCCGTCGGCGAGTCGGTGAGCAAGCCCGTCGAGTACTACCACAACAACATCGAGAACACCCTGGTGCTCATCGACGTCATGCGCAGCCATGGCTGCAAGTCCATCATCTTCTCGAGCTCCTCGACCGTCTACGGCGACCCGAACAACCCGCCCGTCACCGAGGAGGATCCTAAGAAGCCCGCGACCAACCCCTATGGTTGGACCAAGTGGATGATCGAGCAGATCCTTATGGACGTCCACACCGCCGACCCCGAGTGGGACGTCGTGCTGCTCCGTTACTTCAACCCCATTGGCGCTCATCCGTCGGGCCTGATCGGCGAGGACCCCAAGGGCATCCCCAACAACTTGGTGCCCTATGTCGCCCAGGTCGCCGTGGGCAAGCTCGAGGCCGTTCAGGTCTTTGGCAACGACTACCCCACCCCCGACGGCACCGGCGTGCGCGACTACATCCACGTGTGCGATCTGGCCTCTGGTCACGTTGCCGCCCTTAACTGGATGAACGGCAAGACCGGCGTCGAGATCTTTAACTTGGGCACCGGCACCGGCACCTCGGTACTCGAGGTCGTCGCCGCCTTCTCCAAGGCTTGTGGCAAGGAGCTGCCCTACGTGATCCGCGAGCGCCGCGCCGGCGACATCGCTGCCAACTGGTGCGATGCCTCCAAGGCCGAGCGCATGATGGGCTGGAAGGCCCAATACGACATCGCGGACATGTGCCGCGATAGCTGGAACTGGCAGAGCCACAACCCCAACGGCTTCGCCGACGCCGAGTAGCAAAAACCTACATACCGCTCTTGCCCCGATCTCACGTTGTGAGGTCGGGGCTTTTTCATGGCATGTAACCATTCGCCGAAAATCGACCAACTTTTTTATCTTGCCTGTACATGTTTAAACAACATGTTTTACAATAAGCGTATCGAATCAGAACATCGGAGGCGGACTGCACACCCATCGGCAGGCCGACCCCACAACAAGAAGGTTGGTGAGCGCATTCATGGAGCGTGCAAGCGGCGTCCTCATGCCCGTCTCATCTCTGCCCGGACCATACGGAATCGGTGGCTTTGGTTGGAATGCCTACGACTTCGTCGATTTTCTCGCCTCGTGCAAACAACATTACTGGCAGATTCTGCCCCTTACGACGACCAGCTATGGCGATTCGCCCTATCAGTCGTTCTCGGCCCGCGCAGGCAACCCCAACTTTATCGACTTTGCCGAGCTTATCGAGGCAGGGTATCTGGAGCAGCGCGATATCGATGGCGTGTATCTGGGATCCGACCCCAGCAATGTCGACTACGGTGCTATCTTTGGCGGCCGCCGTCAGATTCTCGACCGAGCCGCTGAGCGCTTTGCTGCCGACAAGCCGGCCGATTTCGATGACTTTATCCAGGCCAACGAGGACTGGCTCATCCCCTACTGTGAGTTTATGACCGTCAAAGAGGAGTGCGGTCTCAAGGCGTTTTGGGAGTGGCCCGCGGAGCTCCGTACCCGCGGCGAGGCTTCCGCCAAGGTCTGCGCCGACCATCCGGCGCGTATGCTCTACCACCAGATGACGCAGTACTTCTTCGATCGCCAGTGGAACCGCCTCAAGGCCTATGCCAACGAGCGCGACATTCTCATCATCGGCGACCTGCCCATCTATGTCTCGCGTGACTCCGTCGAGATGTGGGCGACGCCTGAGCTCTTTAAGATCGACGCCGCCGGCAATCCCGTGAGCGTCGCCGGCACGCCGCCCGACCAGTTCTCGGCCACCGGCCAGTACTGGGGCAACCCCATCTACGACTGGGACGCTATGGAGTCCGATGGCTTCTCCTGGTGGGAGGGCCGCATTCGCGCCGCCCTCGACATGTACGACGTCATCCGCCTGGATCACTTCCGCGGCTTCGAGGCCTATTGGGAGGTGCCGTTCTCCTCGCCCGATTCGTCCTACGGTTCGTGGACGCAGGGCCCCGGCCTCAAGTTCTTCAAGACGCTCGAGGAAAAGCTCGGCACGCTGCCCATCATCGCCGAGGACTTGGGCTTCCTCACTCCCGGTGTCATCGACATGCGCGACAACTCGGGCTTCCCCGGCATGAAGATCCTGCAGTTTGCCTTTGAGGGCACCAACTCGTACTACCTGCCGCACAACTACATTGCCAACACCGTCGCCTATGTGGGCACCCACGACAACGAGACGGCGCGCGGTTGGTTTGAGGGAACGGCCACCCCGCGTCAGCGCGAGCAGGCAGCCCTGTACACCCATCAGCAGGCGGGCGAGCCCATGGCAGATGCACTCAATCGCACCATCGCCGCCAGCGTGAGCGACACGTGCATCTACACCATGCAGGATCTGCTCAACTTGGGCAACGAGGCGCGCATCAACACCCCTGCCACGCTGGGCGGCAACTGGACCTGGCGCATGCTCGACGGCGCCATCACCCGCGAGCTCGAGCACAAACTCACCGACTGGACCGAGACCTACTTCCGCATCCCGTCGGAAGCCGAAATCGAGCTTCCTCAATAGGAGCTACCGCGCCCGACCCCTCCCCACCGTGCGGACGCGCTTGCTTTTCCCGCGCGAGGC
>CABVCJ010000060.1 GCA_902496845.1 uncultured Collinsella sp. | reverse complement strand
TGCGGGGGTCGAAGCCCTTGCCCTGCTGATCCTTGCCAGCCTCGATGTACTCGCGGACACCCTTGGCGAAGACGAGCTGCAGGTCGGTGTTGACGTTGATCTTGGAGATACCCAGGGAGATGGCCTTCTTGATCTGATCCTCGGGGATGCCGGTGCCACCGTGCAGGACGAGGGGCAGGTCGCCGGTCTGGGCCTTAATCTCGCCCAGGCGCTCGAAGGAAAGGCCAGCCCAGTCGGCGGGATACACGCCGTGGATGTTGCCGATACCGCAGGCGAGGAAGTCGACGCCCAGGTCAGCAATCTGCTTGCACTCAGCGGGGTCAGCGAGCTCGCCGTTGGAGGTCACGCCGTCCTCGGTGCCGCCGATGCCGCCGACCTCGGCCTCGATGGACATGCCCTTGGAGTGGGCAAGCTCAACGAGTTCCTTGGTGCGGTCGAGGTTAAGCTGGAAGGTCTCCTCGTGAGAGCCGTCATACATGATGGACGTGAAGCCGGCCTCGATGCACTTGAAGCAGTCCTCGTAAGAACCGTGATCGAGGTGAAGGGCGACGGGGACGGTAACGCCCGTGGCCTCGACGGCAGCCTTGACCATGTCGGCGCAGACCTTGAAACCGCCCATCCACTTAGCGGCACCAGCGGTGCACTGAAGGATCAGCGGAGACTTGGCCTCCTCGGCGGCCTGGAGAATAGCCAGGGTCCACTCGAGGTTGTTGGTGTTGAAGGCACCGAGAGCGTACTTGCCGGCCTCGGCCTTCTTGAGCATGTCTGCTGCGTTGACGAGCATAAAAGAAACCTCCTGTAAGGTTGCTCCGATAACGCCTGAGATTTTACCACGACATACCCGAGCATAAACGTTCGTTTGTTCACGAATACCATCCGATTGGACAAATTTTGACCGTTTGCCCCACAGAATCGACCCACTGGGGAAAATAGCTTGACGATTGAGCGGTCTTCGTGATTCGAAAGACGGCTTCGAGCCTACATCTGCATAAACGGATTCTGCATAAGTTCGCGCGCCATCGTGGTCGAATCGCCATGGCCCGTCAAGCAAACGGTATCGGGCGGAAGCGTCTTGGCAAGTTTGGAGAGCGAGCGCATAATCGCCGCCTCGTCACCGCCGGAAAGATCGGTACGACCGTGGCTGCCCGGGAAAAGCGTGTCGCCCACAAAGGCGATGTTCCCCTGCTCGGTCGCGGCGAACAGGACGATGCCGCCCGGCGTATGCCCCGGCGTCTCGATCACCTGCAGGCAGATATCGCCCAATTCAATCGTATCGCCCTCGGCAAGCAGCCGCGTCGGCTCGCCCGGATCGGGCGTCTCAATACCCCACATGGCGCGCTGCTCCTCGATATTTGCGCGAGGCACCGTCACGTCCTTAGCGCACAACTCATATAGTGCGCTGTCGCCAACGACAGCTCGAACCCCGGCGACCCCGCCAACATGGTCGGCATGACCGTGCGTGCAGACAGAGCCGAGTACGCGAACTTCGGGATGCGCGGTGCGGATATGCTCCACAAGACGCTCGCCCTCCCACGCCGGATCGACGATTAAGCACTCGTCATTCGAAATCACGGCGTAACTGTTGGTCTGAATCGGGCCGTTGACGAGTGCCTCAATCGAAGCTGCACCTCGGGGTGTCAGGTCCAAAGTCATATCGCCCATGCGCATACCCTCCTTCTAAAATACGTTCGAGGCACCAAACGATGCCTCGAACGTAACCGATATCTATGATGCTGAGAGGCTCTCGCACCTACACACGGCGCTTGAGCTGAGCTCCGCCTTCGCCGGGCATAAGACGGCGAGCGTCGTAGACCGAATCGACACTGCTGATGGAAGCCAGCAGCGGATCCAGACCGCTCGCGTCCGAGATCTCGACCATAAAGCGCAGGGTTGCAATACCCTCGCGGTTGGTCGACGTGGCGGCAGAAAGGATATTGCCGCCCGCATCGCCAATGGCAATGGTGACATCCTTGAGCAGGCCCATGCGGTCCAGGCACTCGACCACGATCTCGACCTGGAAGAGGGTGTCGGCAGCGCCGTCCCACTCCACATCGATCATGCGCTCGGGATGTTCCATAAGACCCTTGACGTTGGGGCAGTTGGCGCGATGCACTGAAACGCCACGGCCGCGCGTGATGAAGCCGACGATGTCATCGCCCGTCACCGGATTGCAGCAATGCGCCAGACGGACCAGCAGACCGCTGTTGCTCTCGCCCTTGACGATAATGCCGTTGCTGGCGCTCTTGCCGCGCTTTTGCGGCTTGCGGTTGGAGCCGCGGGCAGGCTGCTTGACGATCTCGGCAATGGCTTCGGTCTTGGTGAGCTGCTCCTCGGGCTTGGGGTCCAAGATTTGCTCGACCTTGTTACCCACAGCGCGCGGGGCAACCTTGCCGGCGCCGACGGCGGCAAACAGGTCCTCGAGCTGCTTGTAGTTAAACTGCTCCGCCACGGCGTTGAGCGCACGCGTGGATCGCGGCGTAGAGATGCCATACCCGCGCTTGCGCAGGTCCTTGGCCAGTATATCGCGGCCGGCAGCAGCGTCATCGTCTTTGGTCGCGGCGGCGAAGTAACGGCGGATCTTTGACTTGGCGGAAGGTGTCTTAACGATCTTGAGCCAATCACGCGACGGCTTGGAACTCTTGTTGGTCAGGATCTCGACACGGTCACCCGTCTTAATCTCGTGCGTGAGCGGAGCCACCGCACCGTTGATTTTGGCGCCGACGCAATGGTTTCCCACCTCGGTGTGAACGGCGTAGGCAAAGTCGAGCGGTGTAGAGCCGGCACGAAGCGCCATGACCTCGCCCTTGGGTGTAAAGACAAAGATCTCCTGGTCGAACAGATCGACCTTCAGCGAGTGCAGGTATTCCTTGGCGTCCGTAATCTCGTCAGACGCTGCCCAATCGAGCGAATGTTTGAGCCAGTTAATCTGGTCGTCCAGACGCTGGGCATCATTGGTCTTAGACGCAGACGATCCGCCCGACTTCTTATAGAGCCAGTGGGCGGCAATGCCGTACTCGGCCTGCTCATGCATCTCGTAGGTTCGAATCTGAATCTCGAGCGGGCGGGCCGTGGGGCCGATAACCGTCGTATGGAGCGACTGGTAGTTGTTGACCTTGGGCATGGCGATATAGTCTTTGAAGCGACCGGGCATGGGGTGCCACAGCGTATGCACCGCGCCGAGCGTGGAGTAGCAATCGCGCACCGAATGCGTGATGACACGCAGTGCCACCAGGTCGTAGATCTCGGAGAATTCCTTGCCCTTGCGCTTCATCTTTTGGTAGATGGACCAATAGTGCTTGGAACGGCCATTGATCTGGAAGCCCTCCAGGCCAATGCGGTTGAGCTCGTCGGTGAGCGTCTTGATAGTCTCAGCCAGATAGCGCTCGCGAACCTCGCGCGACTCAGCCACCATGCGCGCAATGCGCTGGTAGGCATCGGGCTCCAGGTAGAAGAAGGACAGGTCCTCGAGCTCCCACTTAATAGAGCTCATGCCCAGACGGTCGGCCAGGGGCGCATACACGTCCATGGTCTCGCGAGCCTTAAACAGGCGACGGTCCTCGCGAAGGGCCGCCAGCGTACGCATGTTATGCAGGCGGTCGGCAAGCTTAACGATAATGACGCGGATGTCCTTGGACATGGCGAGGAACATCTTGCGCAGCGTGAGGGCCTGCTTCTCGTCCATGCTGTCGACTTCGATGTTGGTGAGCTTGGTCACGCCATCGACGAGCTCGGCTACCGTATCGCCAAACAGGCCGGACACATCGGCAAGCGAGGTCTCGGTATCCTCGACGGTATCGTGCAGCAGCGCGGCGCACACCACATCGCAGTCCATCTTGAGATCGGCCAAAATGATGGCCACCTCGACGGGATGGTTAATGTACATCTCGCCCGAGCGGCGCTTTTGGTTGCAGTGCTTCTCGGCGGCAAAGCAATAGGCCTGCTCCACCTTAGAGAAGTCCTCCTCATTCATATATTTGAGGCACAGGCGCTCCAGCTTGTCGTAGCTGTCCGCCATAATCTCGGGCGGCAGCTCATCGGCATGCTTATAGTGCTCCATCTCCGAAAACGGCTGGAGGGTGGAATCATGGGCGGTACGGGCTGCGGCATCCATCGAGGTCCCCTTCCCCTAGGCCCGCGGTACGATCGGGCGGTTAACTTTGGCTAGCATATCAGAAGCGCACGAATCGAGTGCCCAGCTCCGGAAAGCCGAGAACTCCATGCGCGAGCGCAAGCCCTCCAAATAGCGAATTGACCTGCTCAATTGCACACGGCCGGGGTTTTCGGCCATCGCGATGCGACGGGTGTCGTCAAACCCCGAAACGCGACAGAAACCAAGCTCTTCGAAGATTCCCAGGCCGCTTTCCACCGAGCGCTCGTCGACCGGCGTGCGGGCATCGATGGCAAGGCACATCTGCGCGATGTCGATATCGCTCGCGCTAAACGAGTCGTCTCCGGTCTTGCCGCGGTTGGAGCGCCACATAGTCTGCAGCGCTCGATAGAGCGTGACGAGTTCATCGCGCTCGGGCGCGTAGCAGTCGAGCAGGCGCTCGTTAATGCGAGCGTCACGCGACGAATAGAGCAAGTGAATCACGGCAGGTTGGCCGTCGCGACCGGCGCGTCCGCTCATCTGGTTAAATTCAATGCTGCCAAACGGCATGTGGTAGAGCACGACATGGCGAATATCGGGCAGGTTGACGCCCTCACCAAAGGCAGAGGTCGAAACGATGCAGCTGAGGCTTCCGTCACGAAACGCTTCCTCAACACGGCGACGATCGGAGCGCGCAAGCCCCGCGTTATAGAACGCGATGCGGGTCGCGCAATCGGGCACCCGCTTGCGCAGTGTCTTGGCAAGCGCCACGGACTGATCACGCGAGTTGACGTAGATGACGGTCTTCTCCCCCGTAGCCACGATTGACACCAGGCGGTTCTCGCGGCTCGCAAGATCTCGGTCATCCTCGAGCTGCAAGTTCTCGCGCACCGTCTCGTCGACCACCGTGCGAGTGATCGGCAACATGCGGGCAAGCTCGGCCACGACCGGAGCCGTCGCGGTGGCCGTCGCAGCCATAACGACCGGGTCGCCCAGGGCTTTGAGGATATCGGGCATGTCAAGATAGGCGCTGCGGTCGCCGCCCTTGGCAAGGCCGGCGTGGTGCGCCTCATCGATAACGACAAAGCCGATGCGGCCCGAACGCGCGAAGCGGTCACGGTGGATAGACAGGAACTCGGGCGTCGTGAGCACGATACCGGTGCGGCCCGAAGCTAGGCCGGCGAACACGTCATCGCGTGCGGCCTCCACGGTTTCGCCGGTCAGCACGCCAACGCCAATGCCGAGCGCGGCCATCGTCGACGAGAGGTGATAGGCCTGGTCGGCAACAAGCGCACGCAGCGGATAGACAAAGATGCTCGCACGTCCGCGAAGCACCGCCTCACGCGCGGCATGCACATGGAAGATGAGCGACTTGCCGCGGCCCGTTCCCATAACCGCCAAAACGCTCTGGTGATCGGCCAAGGCGTCGAGCGCCTCAACCTGCGCGCGGTGCGGCTGGTTCGATCCGATAAAGCTATGGATAAGCGAGCGCGTGAGCTCGGTATAGGAAAGCTGGGCGAGCGTCTCGCGCTTGCGCGACTCCAGGCGCAGATCGGAGTCTGCCGGCTGCACGCCACGACGAAGCTCGCATGCCGGATCGTCGACGCTGGGCAGCGTGGTATCGCGGACCAGAACATCCTTGACCATGAGCTTGGACTTCACACGACCCTGCCAATGCTCGGCAACGGCCTCGAACACCAAGTCGACAGCGCTATCGCAGTTGATGAGCTTATCGATTTGCGGCACGCGGAACATAATAGCCGGCACACTCGCGGCGCCATCGGTCGCCACAAAGCGCATGTGCTCGCCGGTCTTACCCACCACGGCGCGATCACACATCGTCACGCCCTCGGCAGCCAGCAGCGGCACCTTATTACCCTGGCCAAACGGCTCAAGGCGGGAAATCTGCTCGATGGTCTCGATATTCAATTCGGAAAGGTCGACCGTGGCGGCAACCTCGTCGATGTCTTCAAAGTCCTCGGCGGGAATCTCCGATAGCACGGCGGAAAGGCGACGACGGAATTCATCGAGCTTGGATGCCTCGATGGTCACACCCACCGCACCGGCATGTCCGCCGCGACGAATCAGCAGGTCGGAACAGCGCTCGACGGCGTCAAACAGGTTAACTTTGCCCACCGAGCGACCAGAGCCGCGCGCGATACCGTCCTCGATCGAGAACAGCAGCGCCGGCACGTGATAGCGGTTGGTCAGACGGCTTGCCACGATGCCCTTGACACCCTCGTGCCAGCCTTCGCCGCCCACGACGATCGCGCGTCCGCCGTCATAGGTCTCCTCGACCTTTGCCATGGCATCGCGCGTGAGCTCCGCCTCGATCTCACGGCGCTGGCGGTTGATTTCTTCGAGCTCAGCCGCCAGCGCGCTTGCTTCGATGGGATTGCGGGCAAGCAGCAGGTCGAGCGCCAGCTTGGGATCGGCCATGCGACCGGCAGCGTTTAAGCGGGGAATGAGCGAGAATGACAGGCCGTCGGCCGTAATGGTAGAAAGATCGGCCTTGGCAAGTGCGGCAAGCGCGATATAGCCGGGACGGGCCGTCACGCGCATCTGCTGGATGCCCTCGGCGACCAGTGCGCGATTCTCGGGCGTGAGCGGCATCATGTCGGATACGGTGCCCAGCGCCGCGACCTCTATCAGCGAACGCCAATACGACGGCTTGCCCAAACGCTCGCCCAGGACCTGCACCAGTTTGAGTGCCACGCCGGCACCGGCAAGCTCGCGCGAGGGACCCTCGTCCTCGAGCTTGGGGTCGGTCAGGGGCACGCCCTGCGGCACCTGGTCGGAAGGCTCGTGATGGTCCGTGACCACCAAATCGATCCCCAGGCTCTCCAGATAGGAGACCTCTTCCTTGGCAGCAATACCGTTATCGACGGTCACAATCAGGTTGGGTTGGGCGAGCTCGTTGACGCGGTCGAGCGCCGCACGCGACAGGCCGTACCCCTCGTCAAAGCGGTGCGGGATAAACGGTGTGACATTGGCGCCAAACATCCGCAGCGCCTCGGTCAACAGACAAGTCGACGTTATGCCGTCGACGTCAAAATCGCCAAAGACGGCGATGCGCTCGTGACTGCGAACAGCGCGCTCAACGCGGTCGGCGACGACCGCCATGCCCGGAATAACGAGCGGGTCCGCCCAGTCGCGATCGAGCGAAGGCGTCAAAAACAGTTGGCCTTCCTCGATGGATGTAATGCCGTGCGCAACCATAATGCGCGCCACCAGCCCGGGTATGCCCAGGCCAGCCGAAAGCTCCTTTTCGAGCTCGGGGTTTTGCCGAGCGACCGCCCAGCGATGCGTCGTCTTAAGCGATGACATAGGCGCCCACCCCCGATAGGGGCAGGTCGCCGCGATACCTCTCACGGTTCATAGCGATGAGTCCTCTGTGTATGCCCGCTTCGGCAGGCAGATCTGTTGAACGGATTTATTATACCGTGCGGCACGGACGCAAAACGCCGCGGTGCGCCGCGGTTTCGGCAAACGATGGCGGTAATGGCCTCGAAATAATCGAGCGTTTCAGCCGCACGGACGCATACGAGCGTCTAGCATATCCATACAAACGAGTTCGCGGATAAAGGGAGTCACGGGACATATGAAGCAATGGGCTGGACTGGGAAAGTTCCTCGCGGGGCATATGCAGATCATCGTTCCGATTTGCGTGGCGCTCGGAGTGCTCTTTCCCCAGCAGATCGGCGTGCTCAAGCCCATTGTTCCCGCCCTCTTCGCCTTTATGACGTTTCAGGGCGCGCTCAGCAACACTTTTCACCAGGTAGCCGAGGTGTTCCACCGTCCGCTGCACCTGATTCTGGCGCTGCTGGTCTCGGCAGTGCTTATTCCCATCGCGGCGTATGCCATAGGGTCACTCTTCTTTGGCTCCAACCCCAACCTTGTCTGCGGCATCGTGCTCGAGTACAGCGTGCCCGTGGCCGTCACCGCTTTTATGTGGATCAGCATGTTCGGCGGCAACGGCCCGCTCGCGCTCACCATCATCCTGACGTCCTCGGTTATCTCCCCTGTGACGATTCCGCTTACGCTTAAGCTCTTGCTGGGTGCCACCGTCTCGATCGATGTGCCGAGCATGATGCAAGACATGGCCTTTATGATCGCCATCCCCGCCGTGCTCGGCATCGTGATCAACGAGCTCACGCGTGGATGGGGACACGAGAAGCTCTCCCCCGCGCTCTCGCCCGCTTGCAAATTCATGATGATGGGCGTTATCGCCTCCAACTCCACCGCCATGAGCGAGTACGTGCTGCACATGAACGCGGTGCGCCTGGAAGTCGCCCTCTTTATTTTGACCTTCGCCATCAGCGGCTTTGTCATCGGTTTTCTGGTCGCCCGTGCGCTGCATCTGCCATATAGCGAGACGGCTACCATGTGCTTTACCTGCGGCATGCGTAACATCTCTTCGGGCGCCGTCATCGCCACGCAATACTTTCCGGGCGAAGTCGTATTCCCCGTCATGTGCGGCACGCTGTTTCAGCAGGTACTCGCCTCGCTTATCGGGCATCTCTTTGAGCGTCTAACCGGCGAGGAGCGCGCCGCCCAGCGCAAGCGGGTCGAGGCCGGCCGCGACGCCATGGCACGCTAGACTGTCCGCAGTGTGCGGGCGCTCACTTTACGATGTGAGCGCCTCCAGATGTGCACGGAGTCGCTCCGCATCGACATCGAGCGTGGTCTCAGCATTGACCTGGGCCAAACGATAGCCGACAAAGTAGGGCGAAGCCACCCAACGCGGCAGCGCCTTGGCAATGGTCCGACCGCCCAGGTGATAGAAGAACAGGTTATACGACTCTGCGCGACCACCGTGGTGCTCGTTCAGGATATAGCGCAGAGCTACCTGGATCGCATCGGCGAAGAGATCCGCCTCGGCTTGGTCTCTCGTGTCATCGCTGGCAGCGATTCCCTGCGGGGCTGAAACGTTGATCTCAAAGAACCCCATGATCGGTTCGGTTGAGATGTTGACCGCGATTCTCCCCTGTTGCCAGAGATTGATGCCTTCGAAATTGGCAGAAGTCAGCGAAGTGTAGCCGTCTTCCTGCTCCAAACCCACAATCTGCATGTGCGGATGAACGAGGCTACCGCCCGAGAGCGGACCCTTGTTCTTGTACATGAGCACGCTTCGATACTGCTGTGAATCAATCATCTGCTGCCAGCAACCCAGGGCAAACCGCATCACATGGTGGAGTTCATCCGGCTCATAGGTCACCAGGTCGGCATCGTGATCGGCCGACTCGATCAGCACGGTTTGACGGGTGGCGCGCAGGGTCTTGAACTTATTCTCGAGCCAGATGCAGTCACCATCGCGCTGGATGATGTTGGCAAGCCCCTCCGTGTCGCAAAAGGGGCACGCGGTGCCAGGGCGACGATTATCGTCAGGCTTACCGCTCGCCTGCTGAACGTCAAATACCAGCGCCACGGGTTATACCTCCAGCGGCACGATCTTGGTGCCATGGAGCTCGGAGACGCCTAGCGCCGCCGCGACCGTGTCGCGATTTGCCGTAGTGATGCCGCCGCCGGGAAGGATGGTCAAACGATCGCCCGCATACTCGATTAAACGAGCCAGGTGATCAAAATTATCCTCGATCGGCGTGCCGGCGGCACCGCCGTGCGTCAGGATGCGCGTAACGCCGCAATCGGCGAGTGTGTCGACGGCATCGAGTTGAGCCTCGGGCGAGAGCTGGTCAAACGCCATGTGAAAGGTGATGTCGATGGGCTCACGCTTGCATTCCTCGGTCGCGCAGCCCGCGGCCATCACGAGGGCGCCCAACGTAAGCTCGTCGAGCGCCCATCCGCCAGCGCAGGGCTTGCAGCAGCCAAAGACCAAGCCGTCAACGCCGGCGCTCACGGCAAGGCCCAGGTCCATCTCCATCATACGCAGCTCGTCCTGGTTGTAGTGAAAGTCACCGCCACGCGGGCGAATCATGCACATCACTCGCGCATCATGCTCGTGAGCATAGCTGACCGCAGCGCTGATAACGCCGGCCGAGGGCGTGGTACCACCGACGGCAAGGTTGTCGCACAGCTCGATGCGCCTTGCACCGGCATCGATAGCCGCCGGCACCCGCTCAAAGTTCTCGGCACAAAACTCGTACAGCATAGATAGACCCCCAGATGACAAACGTTTTCCGATGGGCATTGTCGCACGCGCCCATGAAGTTGCGGTGGAATAGGGACTGTTTTGGCCTCTGAGGCTCCCATTTAGTCCCTATTCCACCGCAACTTAAAGGGGGTAGTCGTTGGCATCTGCCACAACGCCGATGTTTTGGCAACGACAGACACTATGACCCAATCCGAGGGCACGGAAACGACAGGAGCCCCCGCTCGTGACCGCGGGTCGGGGCTGCGACAATGATGTC
>CABVCJ010000059.1 GCA_902496845.1 uncultured Collinsella sp. | reverse complement strand
CCCGCCACGCCAGCGTCGGCTGCGGCTTGCGCGTGCGCAGCGCCCAAGTCGACCTCGAGCGAAAGGCCCGCCTGACGCAGACGTTCCAGCACGGCAAGGTTCTCGGGCACGGCCAGGAACTGCTTAACGCTCGCCGCAATCTTGGGGCCGATGCCCTCGCACTCGGCAATATCCTCTTCGCTCGCCAAGATGAGCTTGTCAATCGACAGGAATCGCTCGGCGATGACCTCACCCACACTCTTGCCCACGTGGCGGATACCCAGGGCAAACAGCACGCGACCGAGCGGCTGGCTCTTGGACTTGTTGAGCTCGGCGATGATTTTCTCAGCCGTCTTGAGGCCTACCGGGATGGGGTCGCCCTTCTTGACGCCCTTTTTGCTGTTGGAGCTGGCATAGGTACGCCCCGTGTCCAGGCCGGCGATATCGTCGACCGTGAGCTGGTAGAAGTCCGCGACGTCGTGAATCAGGCCAGCAGCGATCATCTTGTCGACGATCTCGTCGCCCAGGCCGTCGACGTCCATGCAGCCGCGGCTCACCCAGTGGAGCAGGCGCTCCTTGAGCTGCGCAGGGCAATCGATGGAGACGCAGCGGTAAGCGACCTCGCCATCCTCGTGGACCACGGGGCTGCCGCACACGGGGCAGACCTCGGGCATGTGCCAGTCGACCGAATCGGCCGGGCGCTTGTCGAGCACCGGACCCACGACCTCGGGAATCACGTCGCCCGCCTTGTGCACGATAATCGTGTCGCCCTCGCGCACGTTTTTGCGACGAATCTCGTCGATGTTGTGCAGCGTGGCGCGCGCGATGGTGGAGCCGGCAACCGTCACCGGGTCGAACTCGGCGACCGGCGTGAGCACACCGGTGCGACCCACCTGGATGCGAATCTCGCGCAGGACGGTCTGCTTTTCCTCGGGCGGAAACTTAAAGGCAATGGCCCAGCGCGGTGCGCGGGCGGTAAAGCCCAGGTCGAGCTGCTGCTGAAAGCTGTCGACCTTTACGACCACGCCGTCGATGTCGTAGTCCAGGTCGCCGCGATGCTCGAGCGCCTGGGCGCAGAACTCGTGGACCTCGGCCGGCGTGGCACAGCGAGCCACGTTGGGGTTGACGCTAAAGCCGGCGCTACGCAGCCAATCGAGGAACTCGCGCTGGCTGTGGACGTGCAGTGGATCGGTATCGGCGATGGCATAGATAAAGGTGGCCAGGTCGCGCCGCGCCGTAACCTTGGGATCCTTCTGACGCAGGCTGCCAGCAGCGGCGTTGCGCGGGTTGGCGAAGGGGTCGCGGCCCTCGGCATCGGCCTCTTCATTCAGACGTACAAAGCTGCCTTTGGGCATATAGACCTCGCCGCGCACCTCGATGGTGCGCTCGCGGTCGGCACCCATGTGAGCGAGCGCCGGCTCGGACAGGTGCATAGGCACGTCCTTGATGGTACGGACGTTGAGCGACACGTCCTCGCCCGTGGTACCATCGCCGCGCGTGGCGGCGCGCACAAAGGTGCCGTTTTGGTAGGTAAGTGCCACGCCCAGACCGTCGATCTTAAGCTCGCAGGTATAGGTGACGCTGCCGGCACCGAGCGCATCCTCGGTGCGCTGGAGCCATGCGTCGAGCTCGTCCAGGTCCATGGCATCGTCCATGGAATACATGCGCGCCATGTGCGTGACTGGCGTAAACTGCTCGCTCACGTAGCCGCCAACGCGCTGGGTATAGCTGTCGGGCGTCACCAGGTCGGGGTAGGTCGCCTCGATTTCTTGCAGCTCAACGAGCATTTTGTCAAAGGCGGCGTCCGTGATCTCGGGCGCGTCGAGCATGTAGTAGCGATAGGCGTGGTAATCGAGCTCGTGGCGCAGCTCGGCCGCACGCGCTGCCGCCTGGGCACGGGCATCGGTCGGCGCAACGGTATCCGTGCTCGTGGGCGTTTCGGTATCGATGTCCACGCCGTCACCAAACAGGCTCGATTGCTCCATAGCGGCACTCCTTCGCTCGATTTCAAACGGATACTAGAGTACCACCGGTCACCATGGCGCCGAATAACCCTTTCGAACCGCATCGAATCGGCAGTCGACGCACCGGGATGGATTGCGCGATTAAACCATGCTCTTATCAACTCTAAATGATCCATTTTCCTCCGTCCCCAACGGATCAATAAGAAAAGAGGGGACTGCCCCACGTTGATGGGACAGCCCCCTCTGGCCTCGATATACGCGATACGGCTCGCTAGTAGCCCTGACCGTAGCCTTGACCCTGGCCCTGCTGGCCCAACAGCTCCTCCAGATACTGGCGCAGCTGCTCGTCGGTAATACCGCCGTTGCCGGTGTCGGTCGCGCTGTCATCCTGCTGCTGGTTCTGCAGCTCCTCATCGGAGCCCAGCTCGACGGTGACCTTCTTCTCTTCCTTGCCGCGCATGAGCGTGATCTCGACCTTCTCGCCCACCTCGTGGCTGCGCAGGGCGATGATCAGGCCATCGGCACTCGTAATCTCGTCGTCGCCCAGCTTGGTAATGACATCGCCCTCCTGGATGCCGGCCTTGGCAGCAGGGCCATCCTCAACGACGCTCGCCACATACGCGCCGCTATCGGTGCTCAGCTTGTTGGTGCGGGCGTTGAGCGCGTTGACGCTCGAAAGCGTGGCGCCCAGGTACGGGTGCACCGGCGTCTTACCGTCGATGATCTGGTCGGCAATGTTCTTGGCGTAGTTAACCGGAATGGCAAAGCCCACGCCCGAGCTGGAGCCCGAGTAGCTCTCGATGAGCGAGTTGATGCCCACCAGCTCACCATTGTCGTTGACGAGCGCGCCGCCGGAGTTGCCCGGGTTGATGGCGGCATCGGTCTGGATCATGTTGGCATAGATGGTGTTACCGTTGGTAGAGCTCATGGCCGTGGAGCGATAGAGCGCCGACACAATACCCGTGGAGACAGACTGCTCGTTGCCGAACGGCGAGCCGATCGCCATGACCCACTCGCCCACGTTGAGCTTGGAGGAGTCACCGATCTCGATCGGCGTGAGCTTTGAGGCGTCAGCATCCTTGAGTTTGATGACGGCCAGGTCGCTCGAGGCATCGTTGCCCACGAACTCGGCCTCGTACGTGGTTCCGTCGTCCATGGTAACCACGTACTGGTCATAGCCATCGACCACGTGGTTGTTGGTGAGGATGTGGCCCTCGGTATCGAGCACCACGCCCGAGCCGACGCTGCCCGAGCTGTCCGACTCGTCGGCAGACTGCGAAAGCGAGCCATTCTGGCTACCGCTCGAAGTGGCGGTGATGGAAACGACGGAGGGCAACGCCTTGGCAGAGACGGCCTCGGCCAGCGTGGTATCCTCGGAGTCGATGGTGATCTTTTGCGCCGATGAACCCGAAGCACCCGCCGTCACGGCGTTCCTGCCGCCGCCGATATCGAGCGTGCCGCTCATAATGAGCGCGATGACCAGCAGAGCGCCACAGGCACAGCCGGCAAGCGCCGTAATAAAGATCGGCAGTTTTTTGGTCTTGGTCTTGACCACCGTGTGCTTGTTTACAACCTGCTGGCCGCCCAGCGGCTTGCCGGTCTGCGTGTCGTAGGCCTGCACGTAGGGAATGTTGCCGTCGGCAGGCGTCGACTCCACCTGTACGCGCGGTTGCTGCTGAGTCTCGCCGGCGTGGCCCGCATCCTGGGGACGCTGGGAATCGTTCTCGCTCATAGCTGCAATCCTTTCGTCAAATAACCAAAGGCCCGCCAAACACGTGGCGGGCCATCATTGTTCACGATGAGTTGTACCCCAATATGCGGGTGCACGTGTATGAGAACGCAATCTTTTAGGAAGGCTTAAGTTCTACTGCAAACTCGAAAGGAACCCGCACCTGCGGCAAAACCACCGCAAAGGCGCCTGTCCCCCTTGCGGTGGAAATCTAGTCCTTAAACAGATAGCCCACGCCGCGGACGGTGGTGATGTGTGCCGCGATCTGCGGGCCCACCTTGGAACGGATGCGTCGAATGTGCACGTCGACGGTGCGCGTGCCGCCGCAGTACTCAAAGCCCCACACGCGGTGCAGCAGCACTTCGCGGCTGTAGGCGCGGTTGGGGTGCGTCGCCAAAAAGCTCAGCAGCGAGTACTCCATCAGCGTCAGGTCAATGGGCTCGTTATCGAGTGTCACCTGGTAGGTAGCCAGGTTAATCTCGAGGTTATCGATGTTGAGCACATCGTCGGCGGTGACGGTCTCCTCCTCGCCCATCAGGCGCTGCGCACGAGCCTTAAGTTCGTTGGGCGTCGCCGTGGGGCATACAAAGTCGGCATGCGCGTGATTCGGCAGACGCAGGGTGCCGAGCGCCTCGTCGTCGACGATCACCAGCATGGGAACGCCACCGCGGTCGTCGAGCCATTTGGCAATCTGATCGATGCGGTCGCTGCGGATGCCGTCGGAGTCGAGGATCAGCAGGTCGAAGTCGTGCGCCGCAGTCGGCGAATCGGGTGTGGCAAGGCTCACCTCGACACCCAGGGTGGTCGTCAAGCTGCGGGCAAACTCGTGGAAGCGCGTCGTGCGCGCCATGAACAGGGCACTCTTTTCGGACATATCGGCCTCCAAGGAAATGAGCTCAATCGTACTGGAACAAGCCAGCGCGATTAGGAGTTCGCCAGGTAGTGCTTGATCTCCCACTCGGTGATCGTGGACTCAAACTTATGCCACTCGTTGCGCTTCTTTTTGAGGAAAAAGCTGTGAATGTGCTCGCCGAGGGCATCCTTCATAAACTGCGAGTCCTCAAACACATCGAGCGCCTCTTTAAGCGAGCGCGGCAGCGGCGTGTAGCCGGCCTCGAGCATCTGACGGTCGGTAAGCTTGAGCGTCTCGGCCGTGGCCTCGGGCGGCAGCTCCAGCTTGCGCTCGATGCCGTCCAGACCAGCCGCCAGCGTGACGGCGTTGACCAGGTACGGATTGGCCATGGGATCGGGGCTGCGAAGCTCGATGCGCGTGGACAGCTGCTTGCCGGGCTTGTAGACCGGGATGCGGACCATACTCGCGCGGTTGCGCAGGCCCCACGTGGCGTACTGCGGCACGGAATCGCCACCCGTGGTGATGCGCTTGTACGAGTTGACCGTGGGGTTGGTGATGGCGCTGATCTCGCGCGCGTGTGCCAGGATGCCGGCCATGTAGTGCTTGGCGACGTCGGAGAGATGGTACTTCTCGTCGTCCTCGCCCCAAAAGACGTTGTTGCCGTCGTGGTCGAACAGCGACTGATGCAAAAACATGGCGCTGCCGTCCTCGCCCGCCAACGGCTTGGGCATAAAGGAGGCGTGGCAACCGCTCTCGTAGGCCTGCTGCTTAATGATGAGTTTGGCCGTGGTGATGGCGTCGGACATGCTCAGGGCCTCGGCATGGCGCAGGCTCATGCCGTGCTGCGAGCGGCCGGCGGCGTGGAAGGTGTACTCCACGGGCACGGACATCTTCTCGAGCGTGAGGACCGTGTTGCGACGCAGGTCGCGAGCGGCATCGCTCACCGAAAGATCGAAGTAGCCCACGTTGTCGAGCGGCTCGGGGGTGTGCTCGTCGGGGAAGTAGTAATACTCCAGCTCGGCGCCCACGTTGAGCAGATAGCCGGCCTTCTCGGCCTTATAGAACATACGGCGCAGGGCGTCGCGCGGGTCGCCGGCAAAGGGCTTGCAATCGGGAGTGCACACATCGCAGAACACGCGGGCGACGCCGTTATGGCTCGGACGCCACGGCAGAATCTGGAAGGTCGAAGCATCGGGGAATGCGAGCATGTCGGCTTCCTCGGGCGTGGCAAAGCCCTCGATGGCGGAGCCGTCAAAGCCAATACCCTCCTCAAAAGCGACCTCGAGGTCCTCGGGGCTAATGGCAAAGTTCTTGAGGCGGCCGAGAATGTCGACAAACCACAGACGCACAAAGCGGATATCACGCTGCTCTACGGAGCGGAGTACGTAATCGATGTTCTGCTGGTTCATGTCGCTCCCCTTTCTTTCGGGCGGGTTTCGACTGGTCTATATCGCAGATACTATCGCAGAAAAATGTTTCCGCAGGGTTAAAGCGTATCAAGCGCTCAAAAAACGTGTGCGAACAGGCAGTTGCGAACGAGCGGTTAGCGCGAGGTTGATGCGCGGTGTTCGATGTGACCGAGAACCTCGATGCGTTTGGGCGCCAGCTTTGCGGCCTCGCCCACCGTGGTGGTGACAACGTCGATGCGCTCGGACAGGCGCTCGACCACGCGCTCGGCAATGGTGAGGGTGTCCTGCGCGGCCGTAGTCACGCCACCAAAGAGCACATGGTTCCAGGGGTAGTCGTCAAACGTCGCGATCCTGAGCCCCGCCGGCAGCGAGGGACCAAGCTGCGCCAGCGCCTCGGTCAGACGCAGGAAGACCAGACCGTTGACGGCAATGAGGCCGAGCTTTTTGCCTGCATAGCCGCGGATGGTCTCGTCCAAGCGGCCGACGCCCGAGGCGCCACCGTCGGCCAGAGTGACGACCTCACCCGCAAGGCCGCGTCGCGAAAGTTCGTCGGCAAAGGCCTCGGCACGCTCGCGACGCACGGGGCTGTCGTCGCTTGCCTCGGTGAGCAGGCACAGGCGCTCGCTGCCTGCAGCGGCCAAGGCGTCTACCAGACCGGCGACCAGCTCACGGTTGTTAGATGTCACTAGATCGACACCGCCGTCGGCAACGTCGCGGTCGAGCAGCACAACAGGCAGACGTCCCGCTGCCGCGGCGATCGCCTCGTCATTGCCTCCGCAGGTGTTGACGACCAGGCCGTCCACGCCGGCATCGATAAGTCTGGTGAGCGACTCCGCTTCCTTAGCGGGGTCGTTGCCGCTAATGGCCGTCATGAGCGAGCAGCCGCGCGCAGCGGCGCTGGCGGAAAGTCCTTCGAGCATGGCGCTGGAGAACGGGTTGGCGATGTCGGCCAGGATCACGCCGATGAGGTTGGTGCGCGAGCTCCGCAGATTGCGCGCGGCGGCACGTGGGCGATAGCCAGTGCGCTCGATGACCTCGGCAATGCGGGCACGGGTCTCCTCGGTCATTTGCCCGGGACGGTTGTTGAGATAGCGCGAGACCGTGGCCGGGCTCACGCCCGCCTCGGCGGCAATGTCCTTGATTCTCATCTGCGCCATAACGCACCCCGTTTCCCAATTGTCGGCAGCCTGAGCCATTTTAGGCATTTTTTTAAAAATCTCGGTTGCAAAACGCTGTAGGTGAGTATACTACAACACGAAACGAAACCGATTTCGTAAACCGATTTCGGCGAGCGTTGGCACGCAGGTGCAAAGACGCACCCTACCGTCTTGGCACCTGCGCGCCAACGCCATATCAAAGGTGTACGCATGAGCAAGAAGGAGCTACGCGACCATGGGTAAAACGGTTCTTACCTTCGGCGAGATCATGATGAGACTCTCGCCCAAAGACCACCTGCGTATTGAGCAGGCAACCGAGTTTGACGTCCGCTACGGCGGCGCCGAGGCCAACACTGCGCTTTCCCTGGCCTACCAGGGCGACAAGGCCGCTTACGTCTCCGTTGTTCCGGCCAACCGCCTAGGCGAGTGCGCGCTGCGCTCGCTGAAGGCCTACGGCGTCGACACAACGCGCGTCGTGCGTCAGGGCGACCGTCTTGGCTCCTATGTGTTTGAGGTCGGCGCCTCGCAGCGCGGCAACGGCTGCGTCTACGACCGCAAGTTCTCTGCCATCAACATGGCCAAGCGCGATGTTTTTGACTGGGACGAGATCCTCAAGGGCATCGATGTCTTCTACTTCTCCGGCGTGACCCCCGCCGTCTCCGACGAGATGGCCGCCGCCTGCAAGGAGGCGCTCGCCGTCTGCCGCGCCAAGGGCATCACCACCGTGTGCGACGTGAACTATCGCGGCAAGATGTGGTCGCCCGAGAAATCGCAGGCCACCATGAAGGAACTCCTGCCGCTCGTCGACATCTGCATCGCCAACGACGAGGATGCGCCTGCCGGCCTTGGCATGACCTGCGTCTCTGGCTCCCTTGCCCACGGCATCGAGGAGCGCGACACCTACGTCGAGATGGCCCGCCAGATCTGCGCCGAGTACGGCTGCAAAAAGGTTGCCTCGGTCGTTCGCAACATCTCCTGCGTCGAGCGCTCCATCTGGATGGGCATGCTCTATGACGCCGAGAGCGACGCGCACTGGTTCTCCCCTGCCCACGACGTGCACGTGCTCGAGGGCGTTGCCGCCGGCGACGCTTTCAACGCCGGCCTCGTCCATGCCCTCATCAACGACTTTGACCCGCAGGACGCCGTCAACTACGCGATTGCGGCCTCGATCCTCAAGCTCACCATCAAGGGCGATTCCAACTTGGTGACCGCCGACGAGATCGCCGCTGTGGCCAACGCCGTCGACGGTGGCACCCGCGTCGCCCGTTAATTCGTTCCCCATTCCGCGGACTGCAGTTTTCCATACCCATACCCCTGCAGCCCGCTCCCCGATTCCTCCGGCCAGGTAGAACCACTTAGTCCCATTCCGGTTTTGTCTGGCATTCCTTCACGACTGGTCTCGTAGCCGGTTCCGAAATTGCTTGTGACCCAAGCAGTGCCTCCGATAACCAATCCGGAACCGGCTCATGGCCAATCTTCTTTGGCAATTACGCGTACCCGCGCGCCTCACATCGAAAGGAACATCATGTTCGATCAGTTCTACACCACGCTTGAGTCCCTGGGCATCGTGCCGGTCGTCGTACTCGACAAGGTCGAGGACGCCGCACCGCTCGCCCACGCCCTTATGGCAGCTGGCATGAAGTCCGCTGAGGTCACCTTCCGCACCGCCTGCGCCGCCGAATGCATCGCCGCTATGGCCGAGGCCGAGCCCGAAATGTGCGTTGGCGCCGGCACTGTCCTGACCGTCGAGCAGGTTGAGCAGGCCCGCGCAGCCGGCGCCAAGTTCATCGTCTCCCCGGGTTACAACGAGGACGTTGTGAAGCACTGCATCGACATCGACCTGCCTGTCCTTCCCGGCACCGTAACCCCCTCCGAGGTCACCGCAGCCGAGAACCTGGGCCTCAAGGTCACCAAGTTCTTCCCCGCGTCCCAGTATGGCGGCCTGAACACCATCAAGGCCCTCGCCGCTCCGTTTGTCGGTCACCGCTTTATGCCCACCGGCGGCGTGAGCACTGCCAACGTCGAGGAGTACCTGAGCTCCTCCGCCATCATCGCCTGCGGTGGCACCTGGATGGTCAAGCCGGCCCTGTTTGCCGACGGCGACTTCTCCAAGGTCGAGCAGATTGCCCGCGAGGCCATGGACGTCGTCAAGAAGGTCCGCGGCTAGGTTTAGCTCTCTATCGTGAAAGGGGGCGTGCCCTAGACCTCGCCCCCTTTCTTTTAAAGCGGCTCGGAAGCGCGCCGTTTCCGTCACGAACAAGAACCAAAACCGTCTTGTATGCTGATAGAACGTGACGGAAGCGACACGCCCCCGAGCCGCTTTGCCTACTCGGCTGGCAACCGCGCCCAGTTGAGCCACATCGACAAAAACCGAGCCATCAAAACAGCTGCGGCGCCGTCTGGAGGAATGGACCCTTGCTTCCGGTCTTTTCCTCCAAGCGACGCCGCAGCTTTATGCCCCGGTTACGCCCCAACGCAGTTGCGGTGAAATAGGGACTGTTTGCGCCACCTAGGCCGCAAAACAGTCCCTATTTCACCGCAACTTATATGGGGATTGATTAGATGAACGAGTCTTTGGACAGCTCAAAGTAGTCGGGATGTAAGGCGATAACCGGGCCCTGCTCCTCGGGCATCAGGTGCAAGTGCGTCTCTGCCAGATAGCTCGCCGTGTCGGTATCGCCCCTCTTAATGGCCTCGAGAATCCGGCGATGCTGCCGACGAATCGACTCCCAATCCAGATCCTGCGACACCATACGCAACCAGTTGTATCGCTCAAAATGCGTGTTGATGCTCTTCATCCAATCCCACAACATGTGACGACCGGCAATCTCAAAACATGTCTCATGGAACAGGTTATCCAGATCAAAGAAACGGCGCGTTTCGCCATGGTCGAGCGACTCGGACTCGGTAAGAATCTGCTCGAGCCGACACTTCTGCTCGGGCGTGGCGGCCGAGCAGCATTTAATTAGCACGCTTCTCTCGAGCTTCTCGCGCAAAAAGCAGGCGTTTTCGGCGCGTTCCATGCTGATTTTCGAGACATAGGTGCCGCTTTTGGGACGCGTTTCCACCAGCTCCTGCTCACGCAGGCGCACAAAGGACTCGCGAATGGGCGTGCGCCCGATTCCCGTCTCTTTTTCCAGACCAATCGCCGAAAGGCGTGTGCCGGGCTTGAGCTCGGCGTAGATGATCTTAGAGCGCAATGCGTTGTATGCCTGGTCTTGCAGGCTCTGATAATGCTGGTGTTGTTCCATAAAGCCCTCGGATGAAGCCTCGGTTAATCGAATACCACCATGCAATACTATCGCATCCCCCGCCCCCCATAAGTTGCGGTGGAATAGTTCCTGTTCAAAGCCTTCAGCAGCAAAAACAGGAACTACTCCACCGCAACTTATGGGGGGGG
>CABVCJ010000058.1 GCA_902496845.1 uncultured Collinsella sp. | reverse complement strand
CGGCCGCCGGTGGCGCAGGTCGCAACCACCTCGGCACCCGGCCAGCGACGGCGGACGGAATCGAGCGCCAGCGCCAGATCGGTATAGTCCTTGTAGGGGTCGTGGCGTTCTACCTCAAAGGCTTCGGCGGCATCGACCAACGCGCGACCCGCGTCGCTCACCGTATCGGCATCTCCTACATACACATCGCAGCCCAGACCGGCGCCCAGCAACGCGTCGAGCCCGCGGTCAACGGCGACAACGTGGTCGCACTCCCCCGCCAGCTGACGTAGCAGATCCGCGCTCGCCACCACGGGCGAGCCGCAGACCACTAATACCTTGCAAGCCACAGCTCTCGCCTATCCCTCAAAAGCAAGCACGCGGGCCAAATCCAGGTCCTCATAGCTATCGATAAAGATATCGCAGTTGTCGCGAACCTCGTCGCGCTCCATGCGGCCGTGTGAGTCATAGATGCCCACGCGCTTAAAGCCAGCGGTGCCAGAGCTCTTTAGGCCAAAGACGGCGTCCTCAAACACCCACGCGCGCTCAAACTGGTGCCCGTGGCGCTCCTCCAGACGGCGCAGCGCCAGCTCGTATACGTCGGGGAACTGCTTTGAGCGCCCCGCCTCGCCCGTGGTGGTAATAAAGTCAATGTAGGCATCGAGACCGGCGCCCGCAAGCGCAGACGAAACCAGCTCGGCGGGCGTGGACGTGGCAACGCACATGGCAATGCCGGCCGCCTTCGCCTGCTTCAAAAATGCAAGCAGGCCCTCGCGCGGCGGCACCTTGGAGTAGCCATCGATCAGGATGTCGCTCAGCTCGCGGTAGAGTTCCTCGCCATTTTCGCCAATGCCCCAGGTGTCGTGGTAGGCCTGGCACTCGTCCTCGAGCGACAGGTGCTCAAACTGGGCAAAATCGTCGACCGTCACGTCAACTCCGTGGCGGTGCAATAACTCGGGCTGGGCATAGGCCCAAACGGGGGTGCTATTAACCAGCGTGCCGTCGCAATCGAAAATAAAAGCAACACTTGGGGCAGCGATGCGGTCCATAAACGAGCCTTTCAATGTCAAATGGTAAACAACCTGCTAAAAACGTTTTACCAAACGTCAACCCAACTATCTTGAAACCCTAATTGGTAAAACTGTCAAGAGTTTTACCATCGCAATTCTGCCAGTGGTATAAACATGGCGCTTACCGATTAAACGCCACCGCAAAAACACTTTCGTTCATATAAGTAACGTACAGGTGTTATCGTAGTTTTTGCCGAAAGTTCCACCGAGCACGCGAGGTGGAACGAATCATAGAACTATCGCCGTCCCTTCGATTCGTGCAGCCTTGGACCTTTCGCATCTAGTCACCAAGGCAACACGCTGCCGCGTCATGATGGGATCAAACGTGAGCGATACAAAGCTAAAGCCAGCAACCAAAAAGCCTGCTACCCGTAAACCCGCCCCGCACGCGCTGGAGCTCACCAAAGACGATGTCTACTTGTTTGGCATTGGTACGTGGGAGCGCAGCTGGGAAAAGATGGGCGCGCACCCCGACACGCAGAACCGTACGCGCGGCTGGCGTTTTTGCGTTTGGGCGCCCGACGTAAAGGTGAATTTAACGACTGGGATGAGCAGGCCAACCCGCTGGTGCCCATGCATACGAGCGCTATTTGGGAAGGCTTTATTCCTGGCGCCGAGCAGGGCCAGCTCTATAAATATCTCATCGAGACCAACGAGGGCGAAAAGCTCTACAAGGCCGATCCATACGCCTTTAAGGCCGAGTGCCCTCCGGGTACCGCGAGCGTGCTGTGGACCCTCGATGGCTACAAGTGGAACGACGCCGCATGGCTCAAGCGCCGCGCCAGCCATAACCACATGTCGCAGCCCCTAAACATCTACGAGGTGCATATTGGCTCGTGGAAGCGCCACGGCGATGCGCCGCAGGGCGAGCCGGACGAGTACGGCAACTACCCCGGCCCCATGGATCCCTTCCCTGCGCAGCGCGGCGAGTTCTACACCTATGATGACCTGTCGGTGGAGCTCGTGGACTACGTCCGCGACATGGGCTATACGCATATCGAGGTCATGCCGCTCATGGAGCATCCCTTCGATGGCTCCTGGGGCTACCAGACGACCGGCTACTACGCCGCCACGTCGCGCTACGGCAACCCGCAGCAGCTCATGCACTTTATCGACGCGTGCCACGAAGCGGGCATCGGCGTGATCATGGACTGGGTGCCCGGCGGTTTTTGCGCCGACTCCCACGGCCTTGCCACCTTTAACGGCCACATGCTGTTTGAGCACGAGATTCACCCCAACTGGGGCACGCACAAGTTTGACTTCGCCCGCGGCGAGGTCCGCTCCTTCCTGGTCTCCAACGTGCTGTACTGGCTCGAGAACTTCCACGTGGACGGCATACGCATGGACGGCGTGTCCAGCATGCTGTACCTCAACTTTGGCATCGACGATCCCGGCCAAAAGAAGTTCAACAAGTACGGTACCGAGGAGGACCTGGACGCCAGCGCGTTTATCCGCCAGGTCAACTGTGCTGTAGAGGCGCACTACCCCGACGTGATGATGATGGCCGAGGAGTCCACCGCGTGGCCGCTCGTGACCTATCCGCCGCAGGACGGCGGCCTGGGCTTCCACTACAAGTGGGATATGGGCTGGATGAACGACACCCTGCACTACATGCAGACCGATTTTCCGTGGCGCCCCGGCAACCACGGCCTGCTCACGTTCTCCATCATGTACGCCTTTACCGAGAACTTCATTTGCCCGCTGAGCCACGACGAGGTCGTGCACGGCAAGTGCTCGCTCATCGGCCGTATGCCGGGCGACTGGTGGCGCCAGTTTGCCGGCCTGCGCACGCTGGCCTTCTACCAGATGACGCACCCCGGTGCCAAGCTCAACTTTATGGGCAACGAGATCGGCCAGTTTATTGAATGGCGCTACTACGAGTCCATCCAGTGGTTCTTGACCGAGGAGTACGAGACTCACAAGCATCATCAGGCGTTTATCAAGGCGCTTAACCACCTGTACACCGCCGAGCCCGCCCTGTACGAGCGCGGCTACACCGACGATGGCTTTACCTGGATCGACGCGGACAACTCCAAGCAGTCCATCGTGAGCTTTGTGCGCCAGGGCGAGGACGTCGACGATGACCTGGTGATCCTGATCAACTTTGACCCGGCGAGCTACGAGAGCTTCCGCGTGGGAGTGCCGCGCGAGGGCGACTGGGAGGTCATCTTTGACTCCGACCGTCCCGAGTTTGGCGGCAGCGGCTACGCCGGCGAGGAGCCCTACACCTGTTCGAGCGAGCCCTATCCCTGGAACGGGCAGATGGACTCCATCGAGATGAAGGTGCCCGGCCTGGCAGGTGTGGTGCTTAAGCGCCGCGGCCCCAGCAGCTACAAGCCGCCCGTGGTCGAGGAGCCCAAAAAGGCGACGCGCAAGCGCGCGTCCTCGGTGAAGCCCAAGACTGCAGCCGCCAAGAAGGCTCCGGCAAAGGCGAAGGCTGCCAAGCCCGCTGCCAAGGCTTCGGCCAAGAAAGCAGCGACTAAAAAGACTGCTTCCAAGGCCAAGTCTGCTTCTGTTAAGTCGTCTGCCAAGAAAGCGTAACAAAGGCGTTACCAATGCAATTACCCGCCCCGCGGGGGCGTAGGATACAAGTCATAACCGTTCCGGGAGAAACATCCCCGGGGGAAAGGAACGTATGAATAAGATCTTCGACAACAAGCAGGAGTTTACCGAGCTCTATCGCGATGCCGTCATGAGCATCAGCGGCAAGAGCGTCGAGGCCGCCAGCGACCTGGACCGCTTTAACGCCCTGGCGAAGCTCGTGGCCGAGAAGGCCCGTACCGTTGCCACCAAGAGTGACGCCCGCGCCACCGCCGAGGGCAAAAAGCGCGTGTACTACTTCTCGATCGAGTTTTTGATCGGTCGCCTGCTCGACAACTACCTGCTCAACTTTGGCGTGCGCGACATGGTCGCCGAGGCGCTCGACGACATGGGCTTCGACCTGTCCGTCATCGAGAACCAGGAGCCCGATCCGGCACTGGGCAACGGCGGCCTGGGTCGTCTGGCCGCATGCTTCCTGGATTCCATGGCAGCCGAGGGCATTGCCGGCTACGGCAACGGCATGCGCTATCGCTACGGCCTGTTTAAGCAGGAGATCGTCAACGGCAGCCAGGTCGAGGCCACCGACGAGTGGCTCACCCACGGCTATCCCTGGGAGGTCCGTCGTCAGGACAAGGCCGTGACCATCAAGTTTGGTGGCCATGTTGAGGGCTTTGAGGAAAACGGCCGCACGTTCTACCGCACGGTGGACACGCAGGACATCCTGGCCGTCCCCTACGACATCCCCGTCGTGGGCTATGCCGGTGAGACCGTCAACAAGCTGCGCGTCTGGGCCGCCGAGCCGGTCGAGGAGCACTTTGACCTGGAGGCCTTCAACCGCGGGGACTATGCCCTGGCCGATGCCGAGCGCGCCGAGGCCGAGGCCATCAGCGCCATCCTCTACCCCAACGACGCCGGCGAGCACGGCCGTCTGCTGCGCCTGAAGCAGGAGTACCTGTTTGTTTCGGCCGGCATCTACAGCCTGCTCGACACCTTTGAGAAGGAGCACGGCGAGAACTGGGAGCTGCTGCCGCAGTTTGTGGCCATCCACACCAACGACACGCACCCCGCCATGTGCGGTCCTGAGCTCATGCGCATCCTGATCGACGAAAAGAAGCTCGAGTGGGATGACGCCTGGAACATCGTGACGCAGGTCGTGAGCTATACCAACCACACCATCCTGCCCGAGGCCCTGGAGAAGTGGCCCATCGGCACGTTCTCCAAGCTCCTCCCCCGTGTGTACCAGATCATCGACGAGATCAGCCGTCGTTGGCACGAGTCGTTTGACACCACGCAGGAGGGTTGGCAGGAGCGTCTGCGCCAGACCGCCATCCTGTGGGACGGCGAGATTCGCATGGCCAACCTGTCCGTGATTTGCAGCCACAGCGTCAACGGCGTGGCCAAGATTCACTCCGACATCATTAAGAACATCGTGCTCAAGGACTTCTATGCCCTGACGCCCGAGAAGTTCAACAACAAGACCAACGGCATCTCGCACCGTCGCTTCTTCGCCGAGGCCAACCCCACCTACGCCAAGCTCGTGACCGAGGCCATTGGCGATGGCTGGCTCAAGGACGCCTTTGAGCTGGAGAAGCTCAAGGAGTTTAAGGACGACACCGAGTTCCTGAAGGCCGTGGGTGTCTCCAAGCGCGCCAACAAGGAGCGTCTGGCCGCCTACGTTAAGGCCGAGACCGGTTTGGTCATTGACCCCAACACCGTCTTCGACGTTCAGGTGAAGCGCTTCCATGCCTACAAGCGCCAGCTCATGAACATCATGAAGGTGATGGACATCTACAACCGTCGTATCGCCGATCCCAACTTCCACGTGACGCCGACGACCTTCATCTTTAGCGGCAAGGCCGCCTCGAGCTACACCTTTGCCAAGGAGACCATTCGCCTCATTAACTCCGTGGCCGACGTCATCAACAACGACCCGCGCGTCAACGAGGTCATGAAGGTCTGCTTTATCCCCAACTTCCGCGTGAGCAACGCCCAGCTCATCTATCCCGCCGCCGAGATCTCGGAGCAGATCTCCACGGCCGGCAAGGAGGCCTCGGGCACGTCCAACATGAAGCTCATGATGAACGGCGCCATTACGCTGGGCACCCTCGACGGCGCCAACATCGAGATCGCCGACCTGGCCGGCCGCGAGAACGAGGCTATCTTTGGCCTGACCGCCCCCGAGGTCGAGCAGCTCTGGGCGTCGAACAGCTACTTTGCATGGGATACCCTCAACAACGACCGCGAGCGTCTGGGCCGCGTGATGGACGAGCTCAAGGACAACACGTTTGCGGGTCTTTCGGGCAACTTCGAGAGCATCTACAACGAGCTCATGAACAACAACGACCCCGACCTTGTCATGGCAGACTTCCGCAGCTACGTGGATGCGTGGGAGAAGCTTACCGGCAGCTATGGCGACCAGGAGACCTGGAACCGCAAGGCGCTGCTCAACACCGCCTCCTCGGGCTGGTTCTCGAGCGACCGCACCATTCGCGAGTACCGCGACGAGATCTGGCACGCGTAAAGGCGCGCAAGCTCCCCTATGCCAGCACGGCATTACTCGACGGGCGTGACGTTGTGCCGCACCCGTCGCTAATGGGTTTAGGAACATCGATGACAGAAGGAGAAATCGATGAGTAAGAAAGAATGCATCGCGATGCTCCTCGCAGGAGGACAGGGCAGCCGATTGGGGGCACTCACCCAAAAGATCGCTAAGCCGGCGGTTAGCTTTGGTGGCAAGTTCCGCATTATCGACTTTTCGCTCTCCAACTGCTCCAACTCGGGCATCGACACGGTGGGCGTTCTGACCCAGTATCGCCCCTACCTGCTGCATGCCTACGTGGGCTCCGGCGAGGCTTGGGATCTGGACAGCCGCGATGGCGGCGTATCGATCCTGCCGCCGTACGAAACGCAGACCGGCGGCGCCTGGTATGCGGGCACGGCCGACGCCATTACGCAGAACCTCGACTACATCAAGGCCAACGACCCCAAGTACGTCCTGATTCTTTCGGGCGATCACCTGTATCGCATGGACTACCGCAAGATGCTCAAGACGCACATTGAGAATAACGCCGACCTCACGGTGAGCGTTATGCCCGTGCCGTGGGAGGAGGCCAGCCGCTTTGGCATCCTGACCACCGACCCCGAGGACGGCCGCATCACCAAGTTCACCGAGAAGCCCGATAAGCCCGATTCGAACCTCGCGTCCATGGGCATCTACATCTTTTCGGCCGACGTGCTGATCGAGGCGCTCGAGGAGGACGCTCTGGACCAGCGCTCGAGCCACGACTTTGGCAAGGACATCATCCCCAAGCTGCTCGGCGAGGGCAAGCGCCTGTACAGCTACGAGTTCCACGGCTTTTGGAAGGACGTCGGCACCATCGCCAGCTTCCACGAGACCTCGATGGACCTGCTGGGCAACAACCCCGAATTCGATCTGTTCGACAAGCACTTCCCCATCATGTCCAACATCACCACGCGTCCGCCGCACTACATTGGCCCGGATGGTCGCCTGGACGACTGCCTGGTCTCCAACGGCTGCAAGATCTACGGCACCGCTCGCCACTCGATCCTTTCGACCGATGTCATCATCGAGGAGCGCGCCGTGGTCGAGGACTCCGTGCTGCTGCCGGGTGCGCACGTTAAGAGCGGCGCGCACATCTGCCGCGCTATTTTGGGCGAGAACTCCACGGTCGAAGAGGGCGTGAAGCTCGGCTCTGTCGATACCACCAAGGATACGGCCGTCGTTGGAAATGACGTCGTTATCGGGAAGGGGGAATGATCCGATGATCAATCGCAAGGCCATCGGTTATATCACCGCTAACTACTCTTCGACCTACGGCAGCGTGCTGCTCAAGGACCGCCCCATCGCGTCCGTTCCGTTTTTGGGCCGCTACCGCCTGATCGACTTCCCGCTGTCCAACATGATGAATGCCGGCATCAAGACCGTCGGTGTCGTCATGCCGGGCAACTATCGCTCGCTGATTGACCATGTGGGCTCGGGCAAGGACTGGGGCCTGGACCGCAAGAAGGGCGGCCTGTTCATGGTGCCCGGCAACGCGTATGGCACCACCAAGGGCGGCATGCGCTTCCTGCTGCGCGACATCATTTCCAACAAGACGCTGTTCCAGCGCTCGGACAAGCCCTATGTTGTGATGATGGGCACCAACATCATCTTTAACATGGACCTCAACACCATCATCGAGGCGCACGAGAACTCCGGTGCCCAGATGACCGTGGTGTACTGCAAGGCCACGCGCAACGTAGATGACGAGACCAAGCTGCAGATCAACGAGAACGGCCGTCTGACGGGCGTCAGCGCCGGCGTCGTGTATGGCGACAACGCGTCTATGGACTGCTGCATCGTCAACCGCGAGACGCTGCTCGAGATCATCGACCACTACCAGGCCGCCGACTATCTGGACCTGCTCGAGGCACTACAGGGCGACTTTGGCAACATCGACGTGTGCAGCTACGAGTACAAGGGCGAGGTCGTGGGCGTGTTTAGCGAGAAGTCGCTGTATCGTCGCAGCATGGACCTGCTCGACCAGACCGTGGCCGACCATCTCTTTGACCCCGAGCGCCCGATTCTGACCAAGGCTCACGACGTGCCGCCTTCGCGCTATGCGACCGGCAGCCACGCCTGCAACTCGATCATCTCGGCCGGCTGCATCATCAAGGGCACCGTGCGCAACTCGATCCTGTCGCGCGGCGTCGTGGTCGAGGAAGGCGCTTCGGTGACCAACTCGATCATCAACCAGAGCTGCATCATCAAGAGCGGCGCCCGCGTCGAGAATGCCATTCTGGACAAGAACAACGTGGTTCCCACCAACACCGAGCTTCGCGGCACGCCCGAGAACATCCTGGTGCTGGGCAAGGCTCCGTTAACTTCCGACACCACCATCGTACGTTAACGTTGACACCGCAACATCGCTCGTAACAGGTAGAATAGCCGCCCGGTTAGCGCCAGGCGGCTATTCTCGAATTGCAACAGGGAGACAATATGGCAGATTCCAGCAAAAAGATGCAGATCGTGTTTGCCTCGGCCGAGTGCGCACCGTTTGTTAAGACCGGTGGCCTGGGCGACGTAGCGGGCTCGCTGCCTGCGGCACTTGTGCGCGCCGGCGCCGAAGTCATCGTGATGGTGCCCAAGTACGCCACCATAAAGGACGAGTACAAGGCGCAGATGGAGCACTTTGCCGACTTTTACGTGAGCCTGGGCTGGCGCAACGAGTACTGCGGGCTTGAGAAACTCGAGCGCGACGGCGTCACCTATATGTTCGTGGACAACGAGCGCTACTTTGCGCGCGATTATCCGTACGGCTTTTTTGACGACGGCGAGCGTTTTGCGTTCTTCTCCAAGGCCATCACCGAGAGCCTGCAGCACCTGCCGGCCGGCTTTGAGTGCGACATCCTGCACTGCAACGACTGGCAGACGGCACTGGCGCCCGTGTTCCTGCGCGAGTTCTACCAGGGTCTGCCGCTGTACGACCGCGTCAAGACCGTGTTCTCGATCCACAACGTGGCGTTCCAGGGCCAGTTTAGCGACACCGTGATGGAGGACATCCTAGGCGTGGCGCATATTCCCGCGGCCGCCTCGCAGCTGCGCTGCGACGCCTGCAGCATCAACTACATGCTGGGCGCGCTGCACTATGCCGATGCCATCACCACGGTGAGCCCCACCTATGCGGGCGAGATCCAGACGCCCGAGTTTGGCGAGGGCCTGGACGGCGTGCTGCGCGAGCGCTCCTACGCGCTGCAGGGCATTTTGAACGGCATCGACATCGCGGGCTTTGACCCGGCGACCGACAAGCGCATTGCCGCCAACTACACCGTGGAGGACCGTTCCGGCAAGGCCGTGTGCAAGGCCAAGCTACAGGAAGAGCTGGGGCTCGAGGTTCGCGACGACCGCCCGCTTATGGTGATGGTCACGCGCCTGACGCGCCAGAAGGGCATGGACCTGGTCATGTACGCGCTCGACCGCATCCTGTCCGGCGGCGTCCAGGTGGCCGTGCTGGGCACCGGCGACCGCGACTACGAGGACGGCCTGCGCTACTTCCAGGACAAATACCCCGGCACCATGGCAGCGCGCATCGAGTTCGATCCGGCGCTGTCGCAGCGTATGTACGCCGCCGCCGACATGTTCCTGATGCCTTCGAAGTTTGAGCCCTGCGGCCTGTCGCAGATCATCGCCATGCGCTATGGCACTCTGCCTATCGTACGCGAGACCGGTGGCCTGAAGGACACCGTGCAGCCGTACAACGAGTTTACCGGCGAGGGCACGGGCTTCTCGTTTACCAACTTTAACGGCGACGAGATGGGCGACGCGGTGTTCCGCGCGGCACGCCTGTTCTGGGACAACCGCGATGCCTGGAACCAGCTGGTCACGCAGGCCATGAGCCAGGACTTTAGCTGGACGCGCTCGGCCGACAAGTATCTGGACCTGTACTTCTTTATGCACCCGGAGATTGAGCGCCCGGCGGCGGTTGTCGACGAGCCCGAGGTTGCTGCCGAGCCTGCGGCGACCGTTAAGGAGCCCGCTGCTGCCGAGGAGCCCAAGGCCGAGGAGAAGCCGGCTGCCGAGGTCGAGGTTAAGCCCGCCACGAAGCCTGCCGCCAAGAAAACGACGACCCGCAAGACGACGGCTAAGAAGGCCACGGCCACCAAGGCCGCTGCGAGCAAGACCACCGCTGCCAAGGCAACTGCTGCCAAGGCAACGACCACGCGCAAGCGTACGACCGCCGCTGCCAAGAAGGCCGCCGAGGCCGAGGTTACCCCCGAGGTAAAGGCCGAGACCACCGCTGCCGAGGCTAAGCCTGCGGCAAAAGCTCCGGCTAAGACCGCTTCCAAGAAGACGGCTGCTACCAAGAAGACGACCGCGACCAAGACCGCGACCGCCAAGAAGGCCACGGCTACGAAGTCGACGACGACCAAGGCTGCTACGACGAAGGCCGCCGCGAAGACGACCCCGAAGGCTGCTGCAAAGTCCGCCGTCAAGGTCGAGGAGGCGCCCTCCGAGCCCAAGGCCAAGGCAGCTGTCGAGGCAAAGCCGGCCGCCAAGACCACCACGCGCAAGCGCTCTACGACGACGGCCAAGAAGGCCACGACCAAGGCTGCAGCTCCCAAGGCAGAGGCTAAGGCCGAGCCCGCCAAGGAGACCCCGG
>CABVCJ010000057.1 GCA_902496845.1 uncultured Collinsella sp. | reverse complement strand
GTCGTCGGCAACCACAAGGTCACCGCGGCCGCCGTTGGCAAAGAAGGCGCCCGGTTTCATCGCGGCGAAGAACTCGGCGTTCGCCAGGCCGCGGGTCTCGGGTGTGCTGGGCATAAAGGATGCGACGATGTCGGCCTCGGCCAGGCGCTCAGGTAGGGCGTCCATGCCGTCCATATCCTCAAACACAATGGGGTAGACGAGCGGATGGCGCTTGATGCCGCGGACGTGCGCGCCCATGCTGCGGCAGAGCGTGGCAAAGTGGCCGCCGATATCGCCCGCGCCCAGCACCAGCACGTTGGCGTTTTTGAGCGAGGTGACCGGCCCCAAATCCTCCCAGCGATGTTCGCGCTGCAAGTCATGATAGCCGGGCAGGCGCTTCATCATGGAAAGGACCATGGTAAACATGTGCTCGCTCACGGCCTGACCGTAGGCGCCGATCGAGCAAGACAGCTTAGCTTCAGCCGGCACGGTGCCGGCGGCCAAGTAATCGTCATAGCCGGCGGTCTGCAATTGCAACAGCTGGAGATGCTCGCATGCCGTGAGCATGCCAGGGTCGATGTTGCCCAGGATCACGTCGGCATCGGCGACCTGTTCACGTGTGGCGGCGTCGGCGCTCGTGTAGATAAAGTCCTCGCCTGGAGCGCTCGACTCGAGGATCGCACGATGGCGGTCGTTGACAGGCAACAAAACCAGGATGTTCACAAGCAGTCATCTCCGCTCAGCCTGCCAAAAAAGGACAGGTTTATTTTGGCAGGTTTTATCAGGCAAAACGTTCAAATAAAACGCCGGATGCAAAGCGGGTTTGCCCGTCAGCATCCGGCGCATCTGCGGCTACCAGCTCAGCAGCTCGTAGCCGTCCTCGGTCACCACGAGCTGTACCTCGCACTGAGCCGAATCGCTGCCGTCCTTGGTGCGCACGCACCAACCGTCACCCTTGCTAATCTTAATGTCGGGCGCCCCGGCGTTGACCATGGGCTCGATGGTAAAGACCATGCCCGGAGCCATGATGGTGTCCACATCGGGCGCCTCGGTGGTAAAGCCCACAAACGGGTCCTCGTGGAACTCCTTGCCAATGCCGTGTCCGCCGTACTCGCGCACCACGCTAAAGCCGGCGTCCTCGACCGTCTTTTGCACGGCTTCGGCCATAACGGAGAGCGGCAACCATGGCTTGACGGCTGCCAAGCCCGCTTCCACGCTGGCGCGGGTGACCTCGACCAGGCGCTGGCGCTCGGCAGAGACCTCACCGATGCAGAACATGCGGCTCGAATCACTAAAGTAGCCGTCCAGGATCGTGGAGCAGTCGACGTTGATGATGTCGCCCTCGTGCAGCACGTCCGTATCGCAGGGGATACCGTGACAGACCACGTCGTTGATCGAGGTGCATACGCTCTTGGGGTAGCCCTCGTAGTTGAGGTCGGCCGGCGTGCCGCCGTGCTCGACGGTGTAGTCGTAGATCATCTGGTCGATCTGGTTGGTGGTCATGCCCGCGGCGATGTGCTCGCCTACGTAATCGAGCACGCCCACGTTGATGGCGGCCGAGCGCTTGATGCCCTCGATATCGGCGGGCGTCTTGTAGAGCGTGCGGGGCAGAACCTCCCAGCCCTCTTCCCACAAGCGCTCGAGGCGCTCATCAAAGGTGCTATGGCATTTCTTATATTTTTTGCCGCTGCCGCACCAGCAAGCGTCGTTGCGGCCGGGCACGGGTCCTTTGTCAAACATGGCTAACTTCCTTTCATACGCAGCTAGTATAGCCCACCCACGCGTCTATAAAAGTTGCGGTGATATAGTTCCGATTTAAGCGGTTTAACAGCACAAATAGGAACTATATCACCGCAACTGATGGGGCGGGATGGTGGGCACTGGCTGCTGCGTGGTTTTGCTAGTAGCTCACCTGGCAGGGGATGCCGAGGGCGCGCACGCGTGCAGCAATGGCGTCGAGGACGTCGGGTGCTGCTTTGGCAAGGCCGGCGACCGGTGTCTCGCGCGCCACCGTGTAAATGGTCGCCTCCTGTGGGCGAATGCGCTCGAGCGCCGCGAGCCAAGGGCCGACGTACTCCTCGCCGGTGTTATCGAGAGACTTGCCCCGGTGCTCGCCGGTCAAAAAGATCGTCTGGATAATGACGCGGCCGTTAAAGCTCGCGAACGTCTCGATCTGGTGCTCTACATCGTAGGGGCCAACGGGCTGGTCGAGCAGCTGGATAAAAGCCGGGGCGACCGTATCGAGCTTGAGGATGTTGTCGTCGACCATCATGAGCGCATCGTGTACCTGGGGATGGTCGGCGCGCGTGCCGTTGGAAAGCACGGCAATCTTGGTGTTTGGGGCCAGCTCGTCGCGCAGCGCGACGGCGCCGGCGATGGCCTGCGGAAACTCCGGTGCGGCGGTGGGCTCGCCGTTGCCTGCGAAGGTGATTACATCGGGGAGCTCGCCCTCGGCTGCCATCTCGCGCAGCTTTACCTCGAGCGCGTCGAGTACCACGGCAGCTGTGTTGTACGGCTCATGGCAGGGGCGCTCAGCGTTGAGACCGTTTTCGCAGTAAATGCAGTCGAACGTGCAGATTTTGCCGCTGGCCGGCATCATGTTGACGCCGAGCGAAAGGCCCAGGCGACGGCTGCGAACGGGCCCAAAGATGGGGCCGGCATTCAAAAACGTAGACATAGGCATATGCTCCTCAAGACAATTGTGCCTAAGCATAGCATCGGCTCCAAAGCAAGGTGTAGGCTCTTGCTTTACAAGTTTCGTTTTTTCACGTCGCTCATTATGCCGTGCCATGAAAAGCCTCGGGTCGGGTACAGTTAATCTGTTAACAAGTCGTGAGGCAATGCGGGTCCATCCAATCGTACTGACGTGCAACTGGATGGGCGTTGATGATGGGGGCACAACATGGATTTTACGGTCGAGAATGCGGGCACTACGATCGCCTGCCGCGAGTATGCCGGCCCGGTTGTATCGTCCGATGCACCCGCCTTGGTTTGCGTGCACGGTGCCTGCGTCGACGGCGTCTTTTTTGACGCCATCGCCCGCGAGCTCGCCTGTGACTATCGCGTCATTACCTACGACCGGCGCGGTTGCGGCGAGAGCGGCGACGCTGCAGACGGACGCTACGACCTCGCCGTCCAGGCCGCGGACCTGCAGGCCGTTATCGAGCATATTGGCACTCCGGCAAACGTGCTCGCGCACAGTGCCGGTACGTTGGTGGCCCTGGAGCTTCTCCGTGCAAACCCCGCCATAATCTCGCGTGCGATTCTGCATGAACCCGCCGTGACGGATGAGGGCGCCGGCCTGGGCGCGGCCCCGGTTTTGCTCGAGATGATCGCCGCGGGAAAGGTCTCCAGGGCATTACGGGCCTTCCTGGGCGCCATCGGCGATTCGGACCCCGAGGCTCCCAAGACAACCGAGGCAGAAGCCAAGCATGCCCTGCGCAACGGTCGTAGTTTCATGGCAAACGAATACGGGATTACTATGACTTGCGTTCCCGATTGGGATAGCGTTCGCGCGTCGAAAACGATGGCCGCCGTGCTTCTGGGTGAGCTCTCGGTTGGCACGCCCCGCGAGGCGGGCACGAGGATGGCGGCTGAGCTTTTGGGCTGTCCGCTCGTAACGATTCCCGGGGCGCACAACGGCCTGCGCGATCGCCCGGCAGCGGCTGCCCGGGCTGTCCGTGGCATCCTGGGGCTCTAGCAGCCGCAATAGCCAAAGCGGGCTTCACCCGCAGACGTTTCGGCCGTGTTAACAAATGTGTTCAAAACCTCACGTCTGCGGCTTCAATCGCGCCGTCTGCCAACTCATAAAAATGTAACAGCATTCACGTGCTTACCTGCATCGACAAGGTGTTACCCTTGTAACATTTGGAACCCACCGCTTCATGCGAAACTATCGAAAGGGCCCCATATGCTCAATAATCACGAGGTCAATCTAACCGACGAGGAGGCTGCCGCCGAGGTCGCCCGCGTCGCGAAGACCTACCCCGTGGTACGTTTACTGTCGGCCGATCAGATTAAGAACGAGCCTAACTGCCTGCTCGTCGGCGATCGCTGCCCTTGTTTGCGCCAGGCAAGTCTTGAGGCCTTGACAGATTCCGATGAGGTGTCGGAGCAACTGCTCAACGATGGCGTTGAGTACCGCGCTCGCCTGCGCCCTCTGAAGGTCGAGGGCGAGCCTCACGTCCTGCTGATGGTGCGTCCGATCGATGAGCAAGAGGCTGCAGAAGAGGACCTCGTCTACACCGACGTGCTGACGAGTGTGCGCAATCGCCGATATTACGAGGAAAAGCTCCGTAGCGCCCGCATGAATGCCGGCGTTGCGGTGATCGACCTTGATGATTTTAGGGTCTTCAACGATACGTGTGGCCGTCATGCCGGCGACCTTGCACTCGGTGCTGTGGCGACGGCCATACGCAGCGGAATTCGTTCGACTGACGCGCTCGTACGCTATGGCTGTGACAAGTTTGTGGTTGTCATGCCCAATATTCCCTCCGATGACTTCACCCGTCGCCTGCATCAAGTGTCCGATGCCGTTCATGCCACGATTGTTCCGGGCCATGAGTACGTGAGCTTGACGGCATGTGTTGGTGGCGTTCGCATTCATGGCGAGACGGTCGATGAGGGAGTTGGCCGCGCTGTCCAGTTACTGAGCCGCGCTAAGGCAAAAGCCGGTACGGTCGTGACCGATGCCGATTCCATCGAAGCCTTCCAAAGCGACAAGCCTTTGGTGCTTATTGTCGATGACTCCGAGATGAACCGAGCCATTCTCAAAGAGATGCTCAAGGACGAGTATTGCATCCTCGAGGCCGACAACGGTCGTACGGCGCTCGACATGGTCGACCGCTATGGCGATGAGCTGTCGCTCGTGTTGCTGGATATTGTCATGCCGGGCATAAGCGGCTTTGAGGTGCTGGCCGATCTGTCGCGCCGATCGGGTATCGACAATCTGCCTTTTATCATGATTTCGAGCGAAGATTCCGATGATATGGTTCTGCGCGCGTACGAGCTGGGCGCCTCGGACTATATCAACCGCCCGTTTGACTCCCGTGTCGTGCGCCGCCGTGTAAGCAACACCATCCGCCTATACGCCAAACAGCGCCGCCTGACGAGCCTGCTGTCCCAGCAGTACAACGAGCGCGTCAAGAACAGTCGCATGCTCATCGACATCATGGCCGGCGTCATGGAGCTTCGCAACGGCGAGAGCGGCAGACACGTTACGAACATCGAGAAGCTGACCGAGCTGCTGCTTGGCTGTCTGGTCCAGCGTAGCGACACCATCTCCCTCGACAATGAGGAACGCTCTACGATTGCCCTGGCTTCGGCGCTGCACGATATCGGCAAGATGTCGATTGACGATGCAATTCTCAACAAACCCGGGCGCCTTACGCCCGAGGAGTTCGAGATTATGAAGACGCATACCACGATGGGCGCCGACATGTTGCTTGAGCTGGGCCGCCATCACGTCGGCAATGCGCTTATGGAATATGCGTACCAGATTGCGCGTTGGCATCACGAGCGCTGGGACGGCAAGGGCTATCCCGATGGCCTTAAGGGCGACGAGATTCCCATTGCCGCGCAGGTGGTCTCGGTGGCCGACGTGTATGATGCGCTGACGAGCGTGCGCGTGTACAAGGACGCTATCCCGCACAAGGAGGCAATCCAGATGATCCTGGACGGTAAGTGCGGCACCTTTAACCCGCTGTTGCTCGACTGCCTGCTCGAGGTGCAAGACCGTATTGCCGAGACGTTGGCACGCCCCGCCGACGTCGTCGCGTTTCCCACGATTTAGTTTGACCAAAGGAGTTTTAATCCATGATTTCCATGCGTGAGGCGTATGAGAAGATTGGCGCCAATTATGATGACGCGTGCGCTCGGCTGATGGGCGAGGAAATGCTTGCCCGCTTTGCCCTCAAGTTTTTGGATGACGAGAGCATGGACAAGCTGGAGGCCGCCATGGCGGCGGGAGACGCCGAAGGTGCGTTTATGGCAGCGCACACACTCAAGGGCGTGAGCCAGAACCTGGGATTCGATAATCTGTACGAGCCGGCGGTCGTGGTAACCGAAGCGCTGTGCGGCGCCGATGCCGTTGACGGCGCTCGCGAGGGAATGCATGCGTTGCAGCAGCAATATGCGGCCACGTTGTCGGCCCTGCGCGAGGCGGCTGAATAAGAGCTTACGAGCCTTGGGCTGCTTGCCGGCCACATATAGGTGAAAGGGCGCCCCGCCGGACCATGTGGCCGGCGGGGCGCCCTTATCTGTTTTGTGGTTCGCGAGCTAGCGCGCCTGCTTTACCTTGGCCGCTGCCTCGACAAACGACTTCCACAGGTTAAAGTCGGTCTCGAGCGTCTTCCATGTGTACTCAGGGTGCCATTGCACGCCTAGACAGAATGGCTGGCCTTCGACCTCGATGCACTCAGGAACGCCGTCGGTTGCCTTGGCGACCAAGCGTGTGCTTTTACCCAGACGGTCGACGCAGCAGTGGTGTGCGGAGTTGGTCTGGATTAGCCTGTGCCCGCCAACCGCGCGTTCCAGCAGCGAGCCCGGCACGACCTCGACGGGATGCACGGGGTCGTTGAGCACGTGGGTGTGACGCCACTGCGTGCGACCCTCGCGCGCACCCAGGCTCGGCACGTCCATGCACAGGGTGCCGCCAGTGGCGACATTGAGCAACTGCGTGCCGCGGCAGGTGGTAAAGAGCGGCTTTTTGGCGCGGAGCACCTCGCCGACCAGCTTAAACTCAAAGCTATCGCGGATCTCGCAGCAGAGGGTGGGGTCGTAGGGTCGATCATCGCCCCAACGTTTGGGATTGACATCGGGGCCGCCGGGAATGGCGATGCCGTCGGCGATATCGACGTAATGACGGATAACATCAATATCTTCGGTGATGGACATCTGCAGCGGCAGGCCGCCGGCGGCAAGAATGGCGTCGACAAAGACGCTCGCAATCTCCTCGTTGGGGGAGAGCGTCTCGCTTAAAAACGGCTTTGCATCTTCCCAACGCGGCGCGACGAGGATGAGTGGGCGGTCGGCGGGGGCGACGTCGACGTGTGGGGTGCATGACGATGAAGTGCGAGTTCCGATCATGGTTGCGGCTTTCGAATCCGGGTGGACATGGCACAGGGGTGGCGCGGGGCAAACGTTACTGATGAATTTGCCCGCGTGGCAATTGGGTTAGTGGCCCTTGATGGAGTTGAGGAAGTCCTGGGCGCGCTTGGTCTGGGGATGGTCGAAGAACTCGTCGGGCGTGCCGGTTTCCACAATCTGGCCGTCGGCCATAAACACGACGCGGTCGGCCACGCGGCGGGCAAAGTTCATTTCGTGCGTGATGACGATCATCGTCATGCCCTGCTGGGCCAGACGGACCATGACCTCGAGCACCTCGTTGATCATTTCGGGGTCAAGGGCACTCGTGGGCTCGTCAAAAAGCATGGCCTTGGGTTGCATGGCAAGCGAGCGGGCGATGGCCACGCGCTGCTGCTGGCCGCCCGAAAGCTGTGCGGGTACCTTGTCGGCCTGCTCGGCCACGCCCACGCGGCTCAGCAGGTCCATGGCGCGCTCACGAGCCTCTTCCTTGGACACGCCCAGCACGTCGACCGGCCCCAGCATGACGTTCTGCAGTACGTTCATATGCGCAAACAGGTTGAACTGCTGAAACACCATGCCCAGTTCGGCGCGCATGCGGGCAAGATCCTTGCCTTCTTGCGGCAGGGGCTCGCCCTCGATGAGGATCTCGCCTGAGTCGATGGTTTCCAGGCGGTTGATAGTACGGCACATGGTCGACTTGCCCGAGCCCGAGGGGCCGATTACAACGACGACCTCGCCGCGGTCGACCGAGAGATTGATGTCGTTGAGGACGTGCAGATCGCCATAGTGCTTATCGACGTGCTTGAGCTCGATCAGCGGCTGATTGCCGGTGGAAGAGGTGCTCTGTGCCATGGTGCTCGGCTCCTTATGATTCGAAATGGTAAAGTGCTAGCGGATGATGGTCGCGCCGGTCTTGTGCGAAACATAGACAGCGGCCTTGTTGATCGCGACATTGATGAGGATGTAGATGACCGCGATAACCAGGTAGACCGACACGAGGGCGTCGTAGTTGGTAATGAGCACGCGGGCGTTTTGCATGAGGTCGGGGTAGCTCACCACGTAGGCGACAGTGGTGTCCTTGACCACGACCACAAGCTGCGAAATCAAGGACGGAATGATAAACCGAATAGCCTGCGGCAACACGATTTTAAAGGTGATTTTAGCTTTGGAGAGACCGAGTGCCTGGGCCGCCTCGACCTGCCCGCGCGGCACGGCGTTGACGCCGGCACGGAAGATCTCGGCGAGTACGCCGGCGGCAGCGAGCGCGACAGGCAGCGTGAGCATCCAAAACGATGGCAGCGAGATCTTGTACTGGGGCAGCACCAAAAAGAAGAAGTAGATGAACAGCAGGCTCGGTACGCCGCGAAAGAAATCGGTGAGTACGCGGCAGACCAGCTGCAGCGGCTTAATGTCGCTGGTACGGCCGAGCATAAGGGCTAAGCCCAGCACCAGCGCGATGGCGCCGGCGGTGAGTGCGACTTTAACGGTGCCCTCAAAGCCGGCAAGCAGGAACTTCCAGGTGGTGAGGTGCGTAAAGAAATACCAATAGTGGACCGAAAGCTGGCCGGTCACATAAAAGCGCTGCAGCACCAGGATGGCGAGCGCGGCGACAGCAACAAGCGAGATGGCGGTGCCGATGCGAATCTTGGCGCGCATCTTGGGGCCGGGAGCCTCGTAGAGCGCATCGCGCATGGTGAGTGCAGGGGAGGAATGCTTGCTCATCGGAGGATCCTCACCTTCTTATCGATATAGTTGCCAATGTGGCTCACCACAAAGGCCGTGCCCAGGTAGCCGAGCGCCGAGATAAAGAACGCGGCGACGCCGCCGAGCGAGCGGGTATTGATGTAGCTCACCACGCCAGTGAGCTCCTGCGGTTGCAACGGCACCTGGCTGCCGAGCGCGGTGGTGAGCATGACGGCGATAAAGAGGTTGGTCATGGGCAGTACGCTCGAGCGCAGTGCCTGCGGAATCACGATCTTGGCGAGGATACGGCTGAAGCCCATGCCCAGCGAGCGGGCGGCTTCCACCTGGCCGACGCCGACGGTGTTGATGCCGCTCATAAAGTTTTCGGAACCAAAGGCCGAGCCCAAAAGGACCGTGGCGACGATAACGCAGGTGCGGTAGGGCAGGACGACCTTGAGCGGTGGCAGCGCATAGACGACGATGATGAGCAGTGCGATGCCGGGGATGTTACGGAAGACCTGGACATACAGGTCGCCAAAGACACGCAGCGGCTTGAGCGGCGACACGCGCATCACGGTGACGGCGACGGCCAGTACCATGGCGATGGCAAACGACTCAAGCGTCATGCCCCAGGTTGCTAGCAGCGCGTCGATATAGTTCTGGCCATAGAGCGACCAGAGCTCGGAGAGACTCATGCGGACCTCCTGCCGATAAGGAAAGGGGCTCCCGTGTGTACGGAAGCCCCGACAACTCAGTGAGAAAACAGTTTACCGCAATAAAGCGCATCATGCGTTTCCATATGGTTTCGTTGCGGCCGTTACCAGGCTTGCTGCCTAGGCGCCGATCTCGGGCAGCTCGGGAACGTTGGTGTCGCCCGTACGGTCGCCGATGCAGATCTGCCACAGCTCGGTCCAAGTGCCATCGTCCTCAATCCTCTTAAGGAAGTCGTTGACAAAGGCGACGCCGTCGGAATCGAGCGGCAGGCCGATACCATAGGGCTCCTTGCTGCCGAAGGGCTTGCCGGCAATCTTGTACTTACCGGGCTCGCGGACCAGGGCGCTCTGCTGCATATTGTTATCGATGACGTAGGCGTCAACGCGACCCTGCTGGAGTGCCTGGCGGGCCTCCTCGTCGGTCTTGAACTCCTGCTGGCTGGCCTTGGGTGCGAGCTCCTCCAGGATGGCAGGGCCGTTGGAGCCGGACTGGACGGCGACGTTCTTGTCGGCCAGGTCTTCGACGCTCTTGATGTCGTCGTTATCGGCAAGCACCAGGATGGCCTGCTGCGTGTAGTAATAGGGACCGGCAAAGGAGACAAGCTTCTTGCGCTCGTCGGTAATGGTGTAGGTGGCAAAGACGGCGTCGACCTGGCCGTTCTGCAGGACGGACTCGCGCGTGTCCGAGGTCACCTGGGTGATCTCGACCTTGTTCTCGCCCAGAATGTAGTTGGACAGGAGCTGTGCGATACCGGCATCGAAGCCGCGGGTCTGACCGTCTTTCTCGTTGAGGAGGGAGAAGAGCGTGGAGGTCTGAACGCCACCGATCTTAAAGACGCCGGCGTCCTTGACGGCCGTGGCCCAGGTGCTGGCGGCGATGGCGTCGTCATCGGCCTTGGGGCCGTTGTCGACGAGCTTGTCGAACGCCTTGGCGTCGAGCGTGGTGGAAGCCTCGGTATCTTCGGAGCTCTTGGAGGAGTCGGCGGCGGAACCCTTGTCGGCCTCGGCGCTGGTGTCGGAGCAGCCGGCAAGACCAAGGCCGGCGACGGTTGCGAAGGTGGCGGCAACGAAGCCGCGGCGGTCGAGAACGACCTGCTGGGAGAGGTTCTTGCTCATGGTAGAACACCTTTCTCAATAAAATCCCTAGCGGTTGAGTAGAGTTATACCCTATCGCGCTCAAATGGGTCAACACGAAATAACTCAGAAACATACTTACCTTATGGGTTATTGTACCTACCAAAAAGGGACAGGCACCTTTGTGGTGGTTCTTGCAGTTGTGACGGCCTGTCTCGCTGCTTTGTCTCAATCTGTAACAGGTAGACGAGGAAATGGGTTCTAACTGTTACAGATCGAGATTATCTCCTTAGTGGGATTCGAATGTCTCGATCTGTAACATCTGGACGGACAAAAGGTCTCTATCTGTTACAGATTGAGACAAAGGCCAGGGACTAAGACATCTTGTCTCAATCTGTAACAGTTAGACGGGAATTCGGGCTCTAGATGTTACAGATTGAGATAATTGAGCTGTGAAAACAAAAACCTCCGCAGGGGTGCTTCCCTTGCGGAGGTTTTCTTACTCGTTGAGTAGCCTTACGGCTTCGGCGGCCATGTTCTCGACCGTCATGCCGTTCTGAGCGAGCAACTCGTTGGGGTCGTAGCGGTCGGGGAAGCCCTTGGCGATGCCGAAGGTGCGCGTGCGCACGGGCGTGCAGGCCAGGTAG
>CABVCJ010000056.1 GCA_902496845.1 uncultured Collinsella sp. | reverse complement strand
GCACATCGCCATCGGCAACGGCACCGCCAGCCGCGAGACCGAGGAAGTCGTCTCGGAGTTTATCGCCGAGCAGGCGCCCAGCCTTCGCTACACCATCGTCAACGAAGCCGGCGCGTCGGTGTACTCCGCCTCCGAGCTCGCCAGTCAGGAATACCCCGACCTGGACGTCACCGTTCGTGGCGCCATGAGCCTGGGCCGCCGCCTGCAGGACCCGCTGGCAGAGCTCGTTAAGATTCCGCCCCAGTCCATCGGCGTTGGCCAGTACCAGCACGACCTTGACCAGGCCGAACTTTCGCGCACGTTGGGCCATGTGGTGGAAGACGTCGTCAACCGCGTGGGCGTCGACGTCAACACCGCGAGCGCGAGCCTGCTGGGATACGTATCGGGCATCACGCCGAGCGTGGCCAAAAACATCGTGGCCTACCGCGAGGAAAACGGCGCCTTTACCGATCGCCGCCAGCTCAAGAAGGTCCCCAAACTGGGACCCAAGGCATATCTCAACGCCGCGGGCTTCCTGCGCATCAGCGGTGGCAAGAACCCGCTCGACGCGACAAGCGTCCACCCCGAGAGCTACGAGGTGGCCACGGCCGTCCTGGAGCGCGCAGGCGTTAAAGCCAGCGAGCTCAGCCGCGGCGGCGTGCCCGACATTGAGCGCCGTCTGGGCAGCATCTCGGCGCTGGCAAGCGACCTGGACTGCGGCACCCTGACGCTCATCGACATTGTCAACGAACTCAAGAAGCCCGGTCGCGACCCACGCGACGACGCGCCCGAGGTGGTCTTTAGCCGCTCGGCACTTTCCATCGACGACCTGGAGCCCGGCATGGAACTCAAGGGCACGGTGCGCAACGTCGTCGACTTTGGCGCGTTCGTCGACGTGGGCGTGCACCAGGACGGCCTCGTACACATCTCCAAGCTGGCCAACCGCTTCGTCAAGCACCCGAGCGACGTGGTGCGCGTCGGCGATACGGTCAAGGTGTGGGTCGAGAAGGTCGATCGCGACCGAAAGAAGATCTCGCTCACCATGGTGCAGGGGAAGTAAACCGCCAAAGCAAGGGTACCCCCTGCAGCGACGTGCAAAATCGCGAGTATTCTGCAAATTCCACCGCTCCGGATGCCTCTCAGAGGCGAAAAAACAAAAACGGCCCCCGTTTTGGCGTTTTTAAAGCCAAAACGGGGGCTGTTCCGTGCTTCGATTAACTGGTAAAAGCCTTTACCTTGCTGAATACTCTCAATTTTGCACGTCGCGGGCGGGGGTACCTTTGCCCACGGCAGGATATGAAAGCCGATTACCAACCTACTGGCAAGCTCGTGCCGGCAGCCCCGGCCTTCCCTCTGCCTAGCGCGACCCTCGCAAAGCGCGTGAGCGATAGGGAAAGGGAAGGCCGGGGCGAACAGCCCACGGCGCAGCCAGTGTTCGCCCTACGGCAGAATATGGAAGCCCAAAGCGGCGATATCCTTGGCAAAACCGCGCACGGTATCGAGCGAGACCTCGTACGGGTCACGGCCGATGTTCTTACGCTTGGCCAGGATGCTGTTTGGCACCGTGATGATCTGGCAACCGCAGGCTTCGGCCTGGTAGATGTTGATGAGCTCACGCGTGGACGCCCACAGGACCTCGCAGTTGGGCTTGGCGGCGGCCTTCTTGACCGACTCCGTCATAAACGGAATGGGGTCGACGCCGGTATCGGCGATACGGCCGGCAAAAAGCGAGATGATAGACGGCGTCTCGGCGTCAACGGCCTCGACCATCTCGTCGACCTGCTCGGGCGTAAAGATGGTGGTGACGTTAACCTTGATGCCGTCGGCCGAAAGCTTGCGGACCAGCTCGGCGGTGGACTCGCCCTTGGTGGTCACGCACGGAATCTTGACGTAGACGTTCTCGGCCCAGGTGGCGATCTCGCGAGCCTCGACCTCCATGGTCTCGACGTCGTCGGCAAAGACCTCAAACGACACAGACACATCGGTGATGTGGGCCAGGACCTCCTTGGCAAACGCGCGGTAATCCGTCACGCCGCCCTTCTTCATAAGGGACGGGTTGGTCGTGAAACCCTGAACGTTGCCGTTCTCGTACATGTCGAGCATGCCCTCGAGGTTTGCACCGTCAGCGAACACCTTGATTGCCATCTGCCTGATTCCTTTCGTTTGCACGCGGGCGTTGAACTGCTAAACACTTTACCTATGTTTATCAAGGCGTGAGCTGCGGGTTTTTATCTTCTCGGCGAACGGTATAAACGCTTTAGCGTTTTTGAGCACACCCTCCAGCGGCAAAACGATTTTGCAGGGCGGGCCGATTTGAACCGCCCGCCGCGGGTGAACGGTAATTGGCGGTTCCCGCTAGATCAACCCAAAGTGACGCATCGCTGTGACGGTACCGTCGTGTGCGACATCGTCGGTCACGTAGTCGGCGAGTGCCTTGACCTCGGGCATGGCGTTGCCCATGGCCACGGCCGTCTCGACCGCAGCGAGCATGCCCAGGTCGTTACCCGAATCGCCAAAGCCAAAGGTGCGCGCATTTCCCTCGCGGCCCAGATACGCCAGTGCTCGCGCCACGCCCACGCCCTTGTCAATGCCCTTGGGGCTCAGCTCGCGATTTTGACCACCGGTGTTGCACAGCTCAAACTCGCGATCGATAAAGCCGTCATCGCCGGCTACGCGAGCCAAACTGGGCACACTGAGGCATACCTTGCCCACGCGCAGACTGCCGTCGACACGCATCTCCTCGGCGCCGTGCACCACAGAAGTGCCGATTAGAGACGACTGCTCAACGCCCACAGGCTCCAGCGCAAAGGTCGCAGCATTGGACTCGAAAAAAACCTCGATGCCGGCATCCACAACGCGACGCGCGAGCTCCGCGATAACGTCTTCGTCAAAGCAGTCCTCGTGTACCACACGGCCCTCGACCTCGAGCGTGGCACCCGCCATGGCAACGATGCCCGCGGGGTCAAGCGCACGCAGGCTATCGGCGATAAGCCACAGGGGGCGGCCCGTGCAGATAAATGCCTTGTGCCCCGCATCACGCAGTGCATGAAACGCCTCAACCACCGTCTGCGAGGGGCGAACCGCCGAAAAGTCCTTATCGGTCATATCGTCGGGATCGAACGACGTCAGCGTGCCGTCCACGTCAAAAAAGAGCACGGCGGATTCGGGGCACGCATCAATCATATGGGTTCCTTTCGAGGATAAGGGCAAACGAAGCATCCATCATATAATGGAGCGACGCAACCAGAGAGGTCACCCATGGAATTTTACGCAAGCTGCCCCGAGGGCTTTGAGTCCGCACTCGCCGATGAGCTTAAACGCCTCGGGCTTTCGCATGTTCGCCGGCTGAAGGGCCGCGCCACGTTTGAGGGCGAGCTCGAAGAAGGCTACCGCGCCTGTCTGTGGTCGCGCCTGGCGAGCCGCGTGTTCGTGGTACTCGGGCGCTTTGAGGCGCAGGATGCCGATGAACTGTACGATAGCGTTTACGACATCGCCTGGGAGAGCATCATCCGCCCCGGCGCCACCATCGCCATTACCGCCCGCGGCGTGACCGAGCAGCTGCGCAACACGCGCTTCTCGGCCCTGCGCGCCAAGGACGCATTGTGCGACCGCCTGGCCGAGACCACGGGCCGTCGCGCCGACGTCGATGCCGCCGACCCCGATGTTCACCTACTGCTTTCGTTGCGCCAGCGCCGCGCGAGCATAAGCCTAGACCTTTCGGGCGACCCGCTGTTCAAGCGCCTGCCGCCCGCGGCGACCCGTGCCGGCGAGGGCGCGCACGTGCTGCGCCCCGACTACGCCGCTCTGGTGCTGGCGCAGGTCGGCTGGACCGCACTGTGCGAGCGCGAGCTGACGGCCGATGATTACGAGAATGAAGCCCTGCCCACGCTGATCGATGCCTCGTGCGCCGGCGGCGGTCTGCTGCTGGAGGCCGTGAATATCCTGACCGACCGCGCCCCGGGTGCCGCGCGCAAGCACTGGGGTTTTGAGGGCTGGCAGCTGCATGATGCCGACCTATGGGAACAACTGCTTGCCGAGGCGCGCGAGCGCGAGGCGACGGCGCGCGAGCGCCAGGCGCGCATCGTGGCCGTAGACATCGACCCCGCCGCCCGCAAGACTGCCGAGCGCATGGTCAAGTGCGCCGGCTACAAGCGTTTCGTCGACTTCTGCGCTGCCAAACCAGCCACCGTGCTGGACCATGCAGGCGCTGTCGCCGGCGCCGCCGTAGTCGCAGACACCACCGAGACCCCGCTTTCGCTCATGCACGACGCCATGACGCTGGTCGGCGAGCTGCGCCGCGCGCCCGAACTCGCTTCGGCACCGGTCGCCACGCTCGCCCGCGATGGCCTTATGGCCCGCGCGCTCCATGCCGAGCCTGCGCGCTCCATCGCCGTCATGCCCAATAACGAGGAGGCGGCTATTGAGGTCTGGCCCTCGCTCGACCACGCCGCCGCGGCATTCGAAGCTGCGACCAGCGCAGATGCCGAACAGCAGACCGCAGACGCTCAAGACGAAGCCGCCGACACTCCCATGCCCGAACCTGCCGCCACGCTCGACCTGGGCGACGGCAAGCCGCTGCCCGTGCTCATCCCCGAATCCGAACAGTTCGCCAACCGCCTGCGCAAGAACGCACGCCTGCGTCGCAAGTGGGCAAAGCGCGAGGGCGTGAGCTGCTACCGCGTCTACGATGCCGACCTGCCCGACTACTCCGCCGCCATCGACCTGTACGAGGGCTGCCCGCAGACGCCGGGCCGCTGGCTCGTCATCGCCGAATACGCCGCACCCAAGACCATCGATCCCGCGCTGGCCCAGGCCCGCATGCTCGACATCTTGGCCATCGCACCGCGCATCCTGGATGTTCCGGCCGAGCATGTGCACGCCAAGGCCCGCATGCGTTCGCGCGGCGGCTCGCAGTACGGCAAGCAGGGCGCCGGCAAGGGCGGCTCGGGCGAGCGCGCCAACATCGCGCGCCGTCGCCTGCCGCTCATCGAAGAGGGCGGCCTTACCTTTGCCGTCAACTTTGACGACTATTTGGATGTGGGCATCTTCCTGGACCACCGCGTCACCCGCAACCTGGTGCGCGAGCACGCCAAACAGGCGCGCCGCTTCCTCAACCTGTTCGCCTACACCGGTACCGCCACCTGCTATGCGGCGGACGGCGGCGTCGAGGAGACTGTGACGGTTGACCTTTCCAACACCTACCTGGACTGGGCCGAGCGCAACATGCGTCAGAACGGCTTTGTGGGGCCGCAGCATCACTTTGTGCGCGACGACGTGCTCGCTTGGATTCGCGACCAGCGCCAGACGCGCAACCGCTGGGACCTGATTTTTGTCGACCCGCCCACGTTTTCGAACTCGTCCAAGATGGGCCGCCGCACCTGGGATGTCCAGCGCGACCATGTTGAGCTTTTGGCCGGCGTATCTCGCCTGCTCGCACAGGGCGGCCATGCCATCTTTAGCTGCAACCTGCGCGGCTTCCGCCCCGAGACGCGCAAGCTCGCACGCGCGGGCGTCGTGCTGGAGGACATTACGGCGCAGACCATCCCCGAGGATTTCGCACGCAACCAGAAGGTGCACCATTGCTATATCGTGCGCCGACTGCCCATCGAGGATGCCATGGCCGAGGTCGGCTTTAGCGCCGAGGAAATTGCCGAGCGAACCGAAGAGCTGCGCAACCCCGAGGCCCGCAAGCCCCATGCGGCAGCGCACGCGCACGCACAGGCCGGCGACCGAGGGCCGCGCGGCGACGGCAAGCCCGCCTGCGCAGGCAAGCCCAAAAAGAAGAAGTTCTACGCCAGCAAGCCCAAAGGCAAATAACAAAGTTGCGGTGGAATACGGACTGTTTTGCCTGGAATTAGGCAAATATAGACCGTATTTCACCGCAACTCATAGTGGGATGGTGGTTGGCGATCTAGCCTTGGGTGACCAGTCGGTAACCGATACCCACATGCGTCTGGATATAGCGCGGGTGCGCGGGGTCGGACTCGATCTTCTTGCGCAACGTGCCCATAAAGACGCGCAGGCTCGCCAGGTCGCTCTTAGTTGCCGTGCCCCAAATCTCGTGCAGGATAAACTGGTGCGTCAGCACCTTGTCGGCGTTGTGCGCCAACAGGCACAGGAGCTTGTACTCGATCGGCGTCAGGTGCAGTTCCTCGCCATCCATCATGGCGATGCCGGCATCAAAATCGATATGCAGCTCACCGGTATCGAACGAGCCCTCGGAGACAACGCCGCCCGTTTGTGCATACGAAAGGCGCCTGAGCGTCGTGCGAATGCGCGCGAGCAGCTCCTCGACCGAAAACGGCTTGGTCAGGTAGTCGTCGGCGCCGGCATCGAGCGCGCGAATCTTGTCCGCATCCTCGCTGCGCGCCGAGACCACAATGATCGGCATACCCGACCATGCGCGCACCGATTCCACCACCTTAACGCCGTCCATATCGGGCAGGCCCAGATCGAGCAGCACAATACTCGGTGCCTGCGATGAGGCGGCGGCGATGGCGGCATGGGCGGTCTCCACGGCCATATGGCGCAAGCCGTGCGCCTCGAGCGCGGCAACGATAAGGTTGCGGACGGCGGGGTCGTCCTCAACGACCAAGATGAGCGGTTTTACGGCAGAGTTCGGCACGGCGCTACTCCTTATCAAACGAAACGTCGGCGGCGGGAAGCTCAATCGTAAAGACCGAGCCGTGCGGGTCCGCCGCGGCAACCTCTATGCTACCGCCATGTGCCAGCGCAATGGAGCGGCAGAGCGAAAGACCCAGGCCAACGCTGCGGTGGCTGTCGGCAAGACCGTGGTTGGCGGTATAGAACGACTCAAAGATCCGCTCGCGGTCCTCGGGTGCGATACCCGGACCATCATCGGCCACCGAGCACGCCACGCGTCCATCGTCGACGCTAATCGAAATCATGATATGCGAGCCTGCGGGCGTATAGGTAATGGCGTTGTTCACCAGATTGACCACCAGCTGCACCATCAGACGCGCATCGACGTTGACGAGCGCCGGCTCATCGCACGCCACCACCTTAAGGTCGTGCTCGCGCACAGCAGGGTTCACGTGGCGCAGCGCCTCCTCGACGATGTCGTCCATGAGCTCGAGCGTGGTCGACAAGCGCATACCGCCACCCTCGAGCTTAGTGATGGCGAGCAGGTTCTCGACGGTGGCGTTGAGCCACAGCGCATCCGAGCGAATGGATAGAAGCAGGCCGCGGCGCGTCTGGGCATCGAGCACCGCGGTGCCGGTCGAGCCCTGGTCGAGCAGCACATCGGCATTGCCCGAAATACTGGTGAGCGGCGTGCGCAGGTCGTGCGAGATGGAACGCAGCAGGTTGGCGCGCAGCTGCTCGTTTTTGGCGAGCACCGCCGCCTCCTCGCGGGCCTCCATGGCGCGGGCGCGATCGAGCGCCAGCTCGCCTTCGCTCACGATGGCATCGGCAAGTGCCCGCTCCTCGTGCGTCAGCACGTCGGGCTCGGCAACGATAGCCAGCACGCCCACCACCGAGGCGGGGTCGCCCGAGCGCACGAAGCCGTCGCCCGTGCGAACCGTCAGGTAGATGCCATAAAACGCCGAGCCACCATAGGTGGCATCGAGCGGCGTTCCTACATAGGCGGACGCCGAGAGCCGCGGCGGCATCTGAGGCGCCAGTTCGTGCACCGGCGCGGCATCGCCCACGGCCGTGTACGTCGCACGCGGCAGCAGGTCATCGCCCTCGTCGTCGGCGCTGTACCACACGACCGGACAGCCCGAAAGACGCGCCAGCTGCGTTGCCATGGCATGGACAATCTGATGCTGGTCGGCGCACCGTTGCAGCATGCGGTTGGTCTCGAGCACCATATGCGTGCGGCGGTCGCTAGCGGCAGCCTGTGCCAAGGCGCGGCGCAGGGCCAACGCAATCGAGCTCGACACAAGCGAGACCACGAACATGATGAAGAACATGCCGGGATAGACGCGGTCGATAAGCGACAGCGAGTAGCGCGGGTCGACAAACAAGAAGTTGTAGAGCGCCACGGCGGCAGCCGAGCTCAGCAAGCAATACAGGCGACTCCAGGTAAAGAATGCGCACAGCTGAACGGCGAACACATAGACGATCATGATGCTCGGCGCGAGACCCGGATGGTCGAGCAGCGCGCCCACAATCGTCGCCGCGACCAGCAGCCCCACCGATACGCAGGCGTCATACAGAGGAGTGCGGCGCGTCAGCGTTGTGCGTCGCCACCAAAAGCTATCGGCAATATCGCCGTCCGTACGGACGTCCATCAGCGCCCCGCCCCTCTCTCAAAAACAAAAACCACCACAAAGGGACAGGCACCTTTGTGGTGGTTTCCCTTGTGGTGGTTCCAAGTGTATAGCCTTTGCAGCCTGCGGTCGTTAGACAAACAGCACATGCGCGAGCAGTGCGCACACGCACGCCGCGACAAGCAGCGTCACCACGATCGAGATCACACGGTCGGCCATGTCCATGTTGGCACGATTCGTAAAGAACCGATCTTCGGCGGCGTCGGCACGCGCCTCACGCACCATTTCGACCACCGCCTCACGACCATCGAGCGCCTTTGTATCCATGTTTACCTCCCCGGCCTCATGCTTATCCATCAAAAATAACTCCGTGTAGCCGCCGACGTCTACGGCCGCTCGTTGGGGGCCAGGCGCTGCATCTTGTTCACGGCTTTGAACTTGGTGAACAGCGGCACGTACTCAAAGCTCACGTTGGAGTTCTCCAGGCCGTACCAGCGTGCAGGCGTGCCGGCGGCACGGCGGATGATGTACTTGAGCGTGATGGCCGTACGCTCGCTGGGCTCCACATCGCTTTCGGGCGCCAGAAGCTTACGAATCAGGACGAACTTGAACGTACCGATGTTGCCCGGATCCTTGTAGACCGAGTAGTCATGCGTCTGCGGCGGCAGCTCGCCGGTGGCAGCCAGGTCCTGAACAACCTGACGCAGGTAGGCATTGACGCGCTGGTTGATCTTGTAGCCCAGGTACAGATGCACGCGGAACACGTAGTCGGTGCCGAACGTCTCGACCGAATAGGCAAAGGTGTGCGGTTCGTCCATGGTCTCGACATTCACAAACCACCAGGCGCGGGCGCGCTTGGGATGCTTGTCCAAGATCGAATAGACGATATCGCGGTCGATGTAGTCGGTATGGGTGTCCTTGGTCAGGTACACGACGTTGTCGCTCATGCGCTCGTAACGGTCGTCGTCACGCAGGCGCTTGAGCTGCGGCAGGTAGCTGCGCAGCGGCAGCAGCGTAAACTGGCGCTGCTCGACCGCCGTGCCGTTGTACCAGCACACCATAATGCCCATGATGAGTGCAGCCATGAGGATGGTGAAGTAGCCGCCGTGGAAGAACTTGGTGAGCGAACTCACGAAGAAGAAGCCCTCGAGCAAAAGGAAGAAGGCCGCGAAGATCCACGGAGCAACCTTGAGCTTGCGCTCCTCGTGCAGGTAGAAGAAGAGCAGCAGCGTGGTGCACATCATAGTCAGCGTAATGGCAAGGCCGTAGGCGGCTTCCATATGCGCCGAGTTCTGGAACAGCAGCACCACGATGACGCAGCCGACAAGCATGACGTTGTTGACCATGGGGATGTAGAGCTGGCCCTTGGTCTCGGCAGGGTAGAAGACCTGCATGTGCGGCATAAGGTCCAGGCGGCTGGCCTCGGACACCAGCGAAAACGCGCCGGTGATGAGCGCCTGCGAGGCAATGATGGCCGCAACGGTGGAAAGGCCTACGGCAAAGGGACGCAGGCCCGGGGCGAGCATCTGGTAGAACGGGTTGAGGTCGGCAATGCCCATGAGCTCGGGGTTGGCAGCGTTGTTCATAAGCCAAGCGCCCTGGCCCATATAGGAAAGCAGCAGGCAGCACTTAACGAACGGCCAGGTAGCGTAGATGTTGCCGCGGCCGACGTGGCCCATGTCGGAGTAGAGCGCCTCGGCACCGGTGGTGGCGAGGAAGCAGCTGCCCAGAATCATGATGCCCGCGTGGTTGTTGGGGCTCAGCAAAAAGGCGATGCCGCGCACCGGGTTGAGGCACAGCAGCACGGCGGGGTGCTGGAAGACAAAGAACAGACCCGTGCCGCCCAGGAACAGGAACCACAGCGTCATGATGGGGCCAAAGGCGTGACCGATCTTGGCCGTACCGATGCGCTGTACCAAGAAGAGCACGATGATGATGGCGAGCGTAATGGCGACGACGCGGCCCTGGTCATCGCCCAGCACGGCATGAACCGCCGGGATGGTGCGCAGGCCCTCGATGGCCGTGGTAACGGTAACGGCCGGCGTCAGGATGCCGTCGGCGAGCAGTGCCGCGCCGCCCAGCATGGCGGGGATGATAAGCCACTTGCCGCAGCGCTTGACCAGGCTGTACAGGGCAAAGATGCCGCCCTCACCATGGTTATCGGCGCGCAGCGAGATGAGCACATACTTGATGGTGGTCAGCAACGTGACCGTCCACACGACAAGGGAGAGCGCGCCGAGCACGAACTCCTCCGTGACGCTTCCGATGCCGCCGTTGCCGGCGACGAGCGCCTTGGTTACATACATAGGGCTGGTGCCGATATCGCCGTACACCACGCCCAGCGTGACGAGCATCGCCGAGATGCTCACAGGAATCGCAGCGTGCGAAGCTGCCTCCTTGGCCTTTTGTTCCATAAGCCGGTTTCCTCCCAACTTTAATGTTCGAAGGGATTATAGGTAATCAGCCCATGTTTAAATGGCACCGTCTTCCCAGCTAGATAAACATTTATACGACCTTTAGGCCACCACGGCGATATGGAATGTGACAGAGGGACTTTCCCTTTGTCCCATTCGTCATTTTCCAAGCCAGTTTTTGAACCACCACTCCATGGAGCGGCTCATCTCGGCCATAAAGGGACTGGTGTGTTTGCGGGTGTAGATATCCACCACGCGCTCGCCCACCTCGCGGGCATGCGGGCGAAACATCGCATCCATCTCGGCCACCTGCGCGTCCATGGTCGCAGCATCGGCGCGGCAGTAGCGCTCCTCGTGCACCAGGTTCACCACGGGATGTGCAATGGCCGGGCGCTCCTTACGGGGCGTGCCGATGATGAGCATCGATAGCGGCATGGTATAGGGCGGCAGATCGAGCAGCTCGGCAACTTCCTCGGCATTCTCGATGATATCACCGATGTAGCAGCTCCCCAGCCCCAGGGCCTCGGCGGCAACCACGGCGTTTTGCGCGGCGATCACGGCGTCCTGGGCCGCGATGGCAAAGTCGCCCAAACCCGGCGCACGGCGGGGCGCCTTGCCCGTGCGCTCGACAAACTCGGGCTCAAAGCAGCCCACGCGCTCAAACAGATCGATCCACTTGGCATAATCGACCACAAATATTAGTGCCCAGGGCGCCTTGGCGATCATGGGCTGGTGGTCGCACAGGTCAGACAGGCAGTCGAGCGTAGCCTGCTCGCGGATGCTCACGATGGAATACATCATCATGGCACCCGCCGACGGCGCGCGGCTCGCCGCATGCAGAATCGCCGCCCGCTGCTCGTCGGTCACCGC
>CABVCJ010000055.1 GCA_902496845.1 uncultured Collinsella sp. | reverse complement strand
GAGCGAGACGCTCGGCATGAGCAGCGAGCTCACCGTGAGCGCGCAGGCCAGGCCGCAGACGATGCGGCGCGTCACGCGACGCCATCTTCCGTGTGCGAGCAGCGTGCGACGGCGCACGTCGGGCTCGACAAAATGGGCTCCAGAGGTTTTGTCATTGCGCTTGGGGGTCGTGAACAAGGCGGCCATGGTTACTCCCATCCTCATAGGGCCTATGCGATTAAGCCCAGCATATCTGCAGGATGTAGCCGGCGGTAGTGCCGTTGGAGGGCAAAATGTCCAAAACTTGGGAAGCACAACATCGCGCGTCTGTGCGTTGCCTGGCTTTAAAAGAAAAGCGCGGAGCCGCTCGATGCGACTCCGCGCTTTGGTGTTCTGTTTTAGCAGACTATGCCGTTACGCTACGAAGAAGTAGACGAGGAAGGCGAGAGCTGCGATCCACATGAGCGGCTTGATCTTGGAGGCCTCGCCCTTAAAGAGCGCGACGATCACGTAGGCGATAAAGCCTAGGCCAATGCCGGCAGAGATGGAGTAGGTGAAGGGCACGCCGGCGACAATCATGAACGCCGGGAAACCCTGCGACACGTCGGACCAGTCGATCTCGGAGGCCTCGCTCATCATGAGGTAGCCGACGTAGACCAGAGCACCGCAGGTGGCGGCGCTGGAAACGATGGTGACGATGGGGGAGAAGAACGCGGCGAGAATGAACAGCACGCCGGTGGTGACGGAGGTGAGGCCCGTGCGGCCACCGTCGGCGGCGCCAGAAGTGGACTCGACGAAGGTGGTGATGGAGGAGACACCCATGAAACCGCCCACAGCGGCGGCGGCGGAGTCGACGATTAGGATCTCCTTGATATTCTCGACGTTGCCGTCGTCGGTGAGGAACTCGCCCTGCTTGGCTACGGCCATCGCGGTGCCCATGGTGTCGAAGAAGTCACTCATGAGCAGCGAGAACGAGATGACGAGGAGCGCGGGGTCGGTAAGGACCTTGACGATGGCGGGCACGCCGCCGGCGTCGGCGATGGGGCCACCGATGCTCGAGAAGTCGAGCGGGGCGATGATACCGGTCGGAGCCTGGGTCACACCTAGGGGGATACCGGCGATGACGGCGACGACGATGCCGATGAGCAGCGAGCCGGGGACGTTGCGGCAGGCGAGGGCGACCGTCACCAGGATGGAGATGATGCCGACGATGAAGGTGGGGGAGGTGATGTCGCCCAGACCGACGAGTGTACCGGCGCCAGCGGTGATAATGCCGGCATCGCACAGGCCAATCATGGCGATGAACAGGCCCAGACCCACCGAGATGGCGTGACGCAGGACAACCGGGATGGCGTCCATGATGGCCTCGCGCAGGCCACAAAGCACGAGCAGCAAGATGACGACGCCCTCAAGGAAGATGACGCTCATGGCCACGTGCCAGTCACCGCCGCAGACGGTGGTGGTGATTCCAGCGATCATCGCGTTGACGCCTAAGCCCGACGCGCAGGCGAGCGGGCGGTTGGCGAAGATGCCCATGCAGATGGTCATGATGCCGGCGCCCAGGCAGGTGGCGCAGGCGAGCGCTCCCGCATCGATGCCGGCGCCCGAGAGCACCGCGGGGTTGACGGCGATGATGTAGGCCATCGCCAGGAATGTTGTCAGTCCAGCGCGAAGTTCGGTCCCGATTGTGGACTTGCGCTCACTGACGTGAAAAAGTTCGTCCATGCATACCCTTTCCTTGTTCGGCCCCGAGTTTAGGCCGATTGACACGAACTCACCCACTATAGCCCCTTTACGACGCTGTTGTTCCTCGCATGTTGATGTTCGGCGCTTTGTAGCAGACGGACGGTATTTTTCGCATGAAAATGTGTGGGTACCGTATACTTAAGCGGTTACAACGACCCCTATGGAGGAACGTATGATTAAAGAGCTCTGCCACGACGAGGCTATTCTGTCCCAGCGTTGCGAGGTTGCGACCGTCGAGGACGAGTCGGTTGCTCAGGACCTGATCGATACCATTAAGTCGCTCGACGATGCCGGCTGCCTTGCCGCTAACCAGATTGGCGTTACCAAGAAGGTCTGCGTCTACCTGGACGACGCCGGCGAGCCCCACGTGCTCTACAACCCCCGTCTGGTGTTTGGCTTGGGCGCCAGCAAGATGGAGGAGAGCTGCCTGACGCACGAGGAGGTCACCAAGTCCACGCGCTATATCAAGTGCAAGGTCGCTTATGACGTGATCGTCGACGGCAAGATGCGCGAGCGCAAGCAGGACTTCGTCGGCTTCGAGGCGCAGATGATTCAACACATGATTGATCACTGTCTAGGAAAGTTGGTCTAAGGGGACCAAAGCACCGCACCTTGCCGCTCAATCGTCGCTCGCGTACCTTAAGTACGCTTCGCTCCTCTTTCGTGGCAATCTGCGGCACTTTGACCCCTTAGACGACCTGCGGGGTTAACTTGGTTGAGTTTATCCTGCTTGAATAGTCCGGGCGTGACATTGTTGTCATGTCCGGGCTTTTGTGTTTAGCGCCTCTTTGTTTGGTGACAATAACCTTAGCAAGAACGTAAAGCTGGGAGGCGCTATGTGTACGAGCATTCGATTTACCGATAATTCCGGCCACATGTATCTAGGCCGCAACCTCGACTGGAGCTTTGACTACGGCCAACAGGTTCGTGTGATGCCGCGCGGGTTTCACATTCCGTATTCGTTTATCGACGACACGACAGCGGCACACGCGGTGATCGGTATGTGCATCGATTACAAGAACTACCCTATGTTCTTCGATTGCGGTAACGATGCTGGCCTCGCCGTGGCGGGCCTCAATTTCCCGGGTTATGCCGAGTATGCCGAGGACCCTGTCGACGGCAAGACCAATATCGCGGCCTATGAGTTTCCCCTGTGGGTGGCAGCGACGTTCTCGACGGTCGATGAGGTCGAGGCTGCGCTGCACGACACGGTGATTGTCACCAAATCTGCCGGAGAGGGGCTGGGCGTGTCGCTGCTCCATTGGATTATCGGCGACAGCCAGCGTAGCATCGTGGTCGAGATGATGGCTGACGGCCTGCATGTATACGACGATCCGGTCGACACCCTTGCCAATCAGCCCACTTTCCCGTGGCACATGGAAAACCTGCGCACCTATATCACGGCTACAAGCGATTTTCCGCAGACGGTGACATGGCGTGGCGCCGAGCTCAAGCCCTATGGCGCGGGTGCCGGCATGCGCGGTATTCCGGGTGACTGCTATTCGCCGAGCCGTTTTGTAAAGGCGGCGTACCTCAATGCCAATTACCCGCAAAAGGAGAGCGAGACCGAAAACGTCGTCCGCATGTTCCGTTCACTCGAGGGCGTGGTGATGATTGAGGGGGCGTCCAGGATGGGCGATGGCAAGTTCGAGAAGACTATCTATACCGGATGCTTTAGCGCGCGCACGGGCAATTATTACTACGCGATGTATGGGGATCCGTCGATTCGCTACGTGAGCTTGATGGATGCCGAGGGCGCGAGCCCCGATAGGCTCGTGGTTCCCGAGCCGCGTCGTTCGTAGCTGTTAGCTTTACTGCAATGCAAAGCGGCCCTGCATCTCCCGTGAGATGCAGGGCCGCTGTCGTTGATTTGTGACGTCGCTAGAAGTTGGCGTCGTTGAGCTGGTCGCTCTCGAGGCCGTCGAGCTGTTGTTCGGGCGTATCTGCGACGCTCTCGAGCAGCTCGGTGGGATCGACGTTCATGTCCTTACCGGCCTCGTTGCCGTTGACCAAGTCGTCCGAGAAGATGTCGACTTCCATTTCCTCGGCCTCTTCGATCTGAACCTCGAGTGGCACCTGGGTGCGCACAAGTTTGACGGCCGGGCGCATGCGAGCAAAGAGCGGTACGTACTCAATGATGATGGCCGAGTTCTCGAGACCATACCAACGTGCCGGGCTTCCGCAGGCGCGGCGGACGGCGTACTTGATGGCCATGACGCGATGGTCGTTGCGGTTGATGTCCGTTTCGGGGGCAAGCATCTTGCGCAGCATGCAAAAACGGAAGTCGCCCACGTTGCCGCGCGTCTCGTAGATGGAGTAGGTGTGATGCTGCGGCGGCAGCTCGCCCGATGCCATCAAGTCGCCAACGATCTGACGCAGGTAGGCATTGATGCGCTGGTTGACCTTAAAGCCCAGGTCCAAGCGCACGCGGAACAAAAAGTCCGTGCCAAAGGTCTCGACGGAATACTCGTGCGTATAGGGCTCATCGGTGACATGCACGTTGATGAACCAGTATGCCTTGGCGCGCTTGGGATGCTTATCCAAGATGGAGTAGAGCACGTCGCGGTCGAGTGTGAGCGGGTCGGGACTGTTGGTAAGGAACACCAGATTGTCGGCGAGCACGGGGTAGGTCTCGTCGTTGCGCAGGCGGCCGAGCTGGTCGATGTACTTGGAGACGGGCAGCAGGATCGTCTGCGTGCGCTCGATGGCGGTGCCGCGGCGCCACACGTACATAAGGCCAAACAGCAGTGCGGCCAGGAAGATCATGACGTAGCCGCCGTCAAAGAACATGGTGAGGCACGAAGCGAAGAAGCACAGCTCAATGGCACCAAAGAGCAGGGCGAAGACGCAGGCACCCAGCTTGTGCTTGAGGATGCCGGCGATGTAGCTCGTCAAAAGCGTCGTGGTCATGAGCATGGTCACGGTAATGGCGAGGCCATAGGCGCTCTCCATGCGCTCGGAGTTCTGGAACAGCAGCACGATGAAGATGCAGCCGACCCACATGATGTTGTTGACGAGCGGAATATAGAGCTGGCCCTTGGTGTCGCTGGGGTAGTGGATGCGCAGGTGCGGCATAAGGTTGAGGCGCGTTGCCTCGGATACCAACGAGAACGATCCGCTGATGAGCGCCTGCGAGGCGATGATGGCCGCCACGGCCGAAAGCACGATGGCAAAGGGACGCAGGGGCTCGGGGAGCATCATATAGAACGGATTAACGATATCCATCGCGAGCATCTGGGGGTTGGAGTTATTGGCGAGCAGCCAAGCTCCCTGACCCAGGTAGTTAAGGATAAGGGCCGCCTTAACAAACGGCCAGGACGCATAGATGTTTGCCTTGCCCACGTGGCCCATGTCTGAATAGAGCGCCTCGGCACCGGTTGTCGACAGGAAGACAAAGCCGAGCACCATGATGCCCGAGTGATTGATGGGCGAGAACAGGAACATAATGCCGCGAATGGGGTTGAGCGCGCGCAAGATGGACAGGTTGCCGAGCATGTTGAACAGGCCGGCGCCAGCCAAGAACAGGAACCACAGCGTCATGAGCGGGCCGAACAGCTTGCCGATCGACGAAGTGCCGGCGCGCTGCATGGCAAACAGGCCGCAGATAATGATGATGGTGATGATGATGACGTTGGTCTGGCCGTCACCCAAAAGCGCATGGCCCCATTCGATGGTGCGCAGACCCTCGATGGCTGTGGTGACCGTGACGGCGGGGGTGAGGATGCCGTCGGCAAGCAGCGCTGCGCCGCCGATCATGGCGGGCAGAATCAGCCACGGCGCCACCTTGCGTACGAGGCTGAACAGGGCGAAGATGCCGCCTTCGTTATGGTTATCGGCCTTCATGGCGATAAGCACGTACTTGACCGTGGTCACGAGCGTCATGGTCCAGATGACGAGCGAGAGCGCGCCCAAGATCATGTTCTCGCTGACGGTGCCGATGCCGCCGTTGTTGGCGACGATTGATTTCATGGTGTACATGGGGCTCGTGCCGATGTCGCCATAGACGACGCCGAGCGTAACGAGCAGCATGCCAGCGGAGAGGGGAATGGCTCCATGCCCGCCTTGACCACGCTGGTCTTGGGGGCTTGCCTCCAGTTTGTTGTGTGCCACGTGGACTCCCTTAGACATCCAGCCCCTGCAAAGGGCAGCAGACCTTTATGCCATCTTTATACATATAAGAGCAGTTTGGCACATCGGGGTGTTTTAGACAATAATCCCCATCTGGGGAGCAGTTGTTTGCGCAGGTAGCATTTCAAAACAGGGGCTTTTAAGCACGTGCTGTCTGGGCTATGCCAGCCTTGGCGCCTGCGCGTTTGCCGGCGAGTTCACAAAAGATTGCACCGCCGATGATAAGTGCGGCGCCCATCAGACGGACCGGTGTTATGACTTCGCCTAAAAGGACGGCCGAGAACACGACCGCCGAAAGCGGCTCGAGGTAGCCGACGACCGCAACAGTCTGGACGGGCAGCTTGGCGACAGCACTAAAATAGAGCAGGCAGCCAATGCCGGTGTTGACGACGCCGAGCATGACGACGGCGCGCCAATCAATACCGGCGGCGACGCCGACGGACAGGAATGAGGGGGCGCCCTGCGTGATGAGCGTGAGGACCAGCGCGGTCACAAAGGCGGCGCTCACCTGGAGCGTGGAGTTTTCGAGGCCTTCGATGTGTGGCGCACCCTTGCTGGCGATGACCATCAGCGCATAGCAAAATGCCGAGGCGATGCCGCAGGCGATACCCGCAATGGGCATATTGCCGCCTAGACCTTGCGCTGCAATGAGAAAAGCGCCGCAGGCGACGGCGATAAACCCGGCGATTTTGCCGCCGGTCAGCTTTTCGCCAAAGATGAGTGGGGAGAGGGCCATGACGATGATGGGGCCGCAGTAGTACAGCAGCGAGGAAACGCCGACGCCGATCGTCTGGTAGGCTCGGAACAGAAAAATCCAGCTGGCGCCCAGCGCGGCTCCCGAGAGGAGGAGGGCTGCGGCTTCGCGGGGGCGAGATGGCGCCTGCAACTTATGGCGTTGGGTGATGGCGAGGATGGTGACAAGCGAGAGTGCGCCCAAAAACGTGCGCAGGAGCACGATATCGGAGCTCGGCAGCGCGATGGCGCCGGCGATGATGCCGTTGGAGCCAAACAACAGCAATGCTGCTAAGTACGTAAACAGTCCGTTGTTCATACGCTGACATCCCCTCTATATCCGAGCATGTTCACTATGGGTGAACTGGCTATAGAAGAAAAGCGAATATAATTCATAGATAACATGACAAAAGCTCATGCATATGTGGAGGGGTGCCGTGGAAACGAATATTCAAAAGATGCAGGTGCTGCTTGAGACCGTGCGCGCCGGAAGTTTTACGCGCGCCGCCGAGCGGCTGAGCTATTCGCAGTCGGGCGTGAGCCGTATGGTGGCCGATCTCGAGGCCGACTGGGGCTTTAAAGTGCTCGATAGAAGCCGCGAGGGCGTAGTGCTTTCTGCCGATGGGCGGCAAGTTATGCCGGCGGTCGAGGCGTTGTGCGAGGAATTTGTTCGTTTGCAGCGACGGGTGGATGAGATGCGTGGGCTCATGCGCGGCAAAATCTGCATCGGTACGTTTTCGAGCGTGGCGACCCACGTGCTGCCGCCGGTGATTGCGCACTTTCGCGCCGATCACCCGGACGTCGATTACGAGCTGCTGATGGGTGATTACTCCGAGATTGAGCAATGGGTGGCGGAAGGTCGCTGCGACCTGGGCTTTATTCCGCGCGAACCACGCGGCGCCGGCATGGCGTCGCGGCCGTTGGTGCAAGATGAGTTGATGGCCGTGGTGCCAGCGGACTCCTCGCTTGCTACCGCGGAGGTCGTTTCCCTTGCCGATTTGGCCAACGAGCAGTTTATTCTGCTGGAACGCGGTAGCGACGACGAGATTACGCCGCTGTTTCGCCGCGCGGGCCTGGCGGTACGCTCTAAGCTGTCGACCTGGGATGATTATGCGATTATGGCCATGGTCGAGGACGGTCTGGGCGTGAGCATTCTTCCGGCGCTCATCTTGCGCCGCTGCCAGTTCGATGTTGCCGTGCGCCCGCTCGAGGGACATCCTCATCGGCAGATCAACGCCATATACCGCACCGCTGACGTTTCGCTTGCGGCGGCTCGTTTCCTTGAATATCTCTAAAAGCGCGTACCTGTTGTCTACTTTGGGACAATTCTCGGGGTTCGGTACATTTTCTTATGAAATTGAACTTTCGGATAATGCGCCGCGCTATACTGCTGCCTAAATTGAACTCAGGTTCAATTTGTGTTCTATAAATTGAACTTTGCCAGCAAGGAGGTTCTAATGGCCCAAGAGACGTTTAGCGATCGCCTGCGACAGACCATGTCCGATCGCGACGTTCGCCAGTCGGATGTAATCCGCGCATCGGAGATGCTCGGCAAAAAACTCGGCAAGAGTCAGATGAGCCAATATGTGAGCGGCAAGACGATCCCGCGGCGCGATGTGGCAGAGCTGCTCGCCCGTATTTTGGAGGTCGATGTTTCCTGGCTGCTCGCCAGTGACGCCGATCAAGTCGAGACGTCCTCGTCCCATAACGTTGCCAAATCCGAACCTAGTCTCTCAGCTCAAATTCCAAGGAGCACCACCATGCGTACTTTTTCTAAATCCACCAAGCTCGATAACGTCCTGTATGACGTGCGCGGTCCCGTCGTCGACGAGGCTGCCCGTATGGAGGACGAGGGCGAGCGCATCCTCAAGCTCAATATCGGCAACCCGGCGCCCTTCGGTTTTCGCACGCCCGACGAGGTTATCAAGGACATGCGCCAGCAGCTGCCCGACTGCGAAGGCTATTCCAATTCGCGCGGCCTGTTCTCTGCGCGCAAGGCGATCATGCAGTATTCGCAGATCAAGGGCCTGCCCAATGTTCAGATGGAGCATATCTACACGGGCAACGGCGTGTCCGAACTCATTCAGCTTTCGATGAACGCTCTGCTCGACAATGGCGACGAGATTTTGATCCCCAGCCCCGACTATCCGCTCTGGACGGCGTGCGCAACCCTCGCCGGCGGTCATCCCGTGCACTATCTATGCGATGAGCAGGCGGATTGGTATCCCGACCTGGAGGATATGGAGTCCAAGATCACGAGCGCGACCAAGGCCCTCGTCATCATCAACCCCAACAACCCCACGGGCTCGGTCTACCCGCGCGAGGTGCTCGAGGGCATCGTCGAGGTTGCGCGCAGGCATCAGCTGATGATCTTTGCCGATGAGATCTACGACCGTCTGTGCATGGACGGCTACGAGCACGTCTCGATTGCCTCGCTCGCTCCCGATCTGCCCTGCGTTACCTTTAGCGGCCTTTCCAAGTCGCACATGATCGCGGGCTATCGTATTGGCTGGATGGTGCTTTCGGGCAACCAGCGCTGCATGAGCGACTTCATTATGGGTATCAACATGCTCTCTAACATGCGCCTGTGCTCCAACGTGCCGGCCCAGTCGATCGTCCAGACGGCGCTCGGTGGCCATCAGTCGGTCAACGACTACATCCGTCCCGGCGGTCGTGTCTACGAGCAGCGCAACTTTGTGTATGAGGCACTCAATAAGATCGATGGCATCTCGGTGGTCAAGCCGCGCGCGGCGTTCTATATCTTCCCCAAGATGGATGTTAAGAAGTTCAACATCACCGATGACGAGCAGTTTGCCCTCGACCTGCTGCACGAGAAGAAGATTCTGATCACGCGCGGCGGCGGCTTTAACTGGGCCGAGCCCGATCACTTCCGCATCGTGTACCTGCCGCGCATGGAAGTGCTCAAAGAGTCGCTCGAAGACCTCGCCGATTTCTTCGATCATTACCGCCAGAGCTAAGGGATAGAGGCCCCATACAATCGAAAGCTCCCTGCAGTTGCTTGGCTGCGGGGAGCTTTCTTGAATCGGCGGAACTAAATAACGATTCCGTTGCAGTGGTCGATTTCGTGTTGGATGATCTCGGCGGTGTAGCCCGAGAAGTTTTTGATGCGGTGGACGAAGTTCTCGTCCAAATACTCAACCTTAATGCGGCGATAGCGGGTACAGGGACGCTCACCGGTCAGCGAGAGGCAGCCTTCGCTCGTCTGATAGGCATTGACCTGCTCAAGAATTTGAGGGTTGTACATCAGGAGCGTCCTGTTGCCGTCCTTTACGCAGATGATGCGTTTGCGCACGCCGATCATGTTGGCGGCGAGACCCACGCACTCGTGCTCATGCTCGTGGAGCGTATCCAGGAGGTCCTGCCCGGTCGCGGCATCGTCGGGTCCCGCGTCTTCGGAAGGCAGGCGCAAAAAGAACTCGGATTTCATGATGGGCTTAATCATGGCGGGCTCCTCATGTCTCATGCTTTCGTGGACTTTTAATAATAGCGCGGAAGGAAAGCTGCGCGTTCGCGTTACAATCTTTCGACGTTGGACCATGTTGCCAGACTCGTCGTGTACGGCGTCTGGCGTAAGTCTAGGGCTCATTTTCGCCCTAGACTGTTCCTCTGGGGCGATGCGACTGTCGTTCCAAGAGGAAGGAAATGCATGGGGAGCAAATCTCAGCAACAAGTTAAAGTAACGCCATCCGCCACTGCGGCGCTTCTCGTCGTAATGTATATTGCAGCCTTTGTTGCCGCGTTTAACGAGAACATCATTAACGTGGCGTTGCACGACATTATGGCGGCCTTTTCGGTGAGTGCCACCACGGCGCAGTGGCTTGTTTCGGGCTACATGATCGTGACGTCGATCTTTACGGCCATCATGGCCTTCCTGTCCGGTCGTTTCTCGACGCGCAAGCTGCTGTTTTTCGCATGCGGATGCATGGTCGCCGGCGAAGTCCTGTGCCTGGTCGCTCCATCGTTTAGCGTTTTGCTGCCAAGTCGTATTTTGCAGGCTGCGGGATCGGGCATCTTGTTCCCGCTCATGATGAATGTGGTGCTGTCTTGTGCCCCGCGCGAGAAGCTCGGTCTGTATCTGAGCCTGGGCGGCGCCTGCATTACGCTAGGACCGGCGTTTGGACCCGTGATCAGCGGTCTTATGTGCACGTTATTTGGCTGGAGGGCGGTGTTCGTAGTGCCGCTGGTGGGCGGCATTGTGGTCGCTGCGGCGGGCGTTAAGCTTGTTCAGAATGTCGGAGAGCGCCAGGATGTTTCGCTCGATATCCTCTCGGTTATTTTGCTGGCTGCCGGCATCACGGCGTTTGTGTACTCCGTTGGTGAGTTCTCGTCCAACGTTATGATGGGTGTTGCGGCACTCGTCGCCGCCATTGTGCTGCTCGGCCTGTTTGCGGCCCGTCAGCTCAAGCTCAAGCATCCGGTGCTTAACGTGCGCCCCATGGCGAGCGTTCGCTTTTGGCCGGCGTGTCTGCTCGTCGTTGTGTCGATGATGACGACGTTCTCGATGAGCGTTTTGTTGCCGCTCTATTTTGAGGGCGCATACGGCATGACCGCACTTGTTGCGGGTTTGCTCATTTTGCCGGCGATTGCCTGCAACGCCGTGACCTCGATTGTGGGCGGACGCGTGATGGACGCCCGCGGCGCATGGCCACTGCTGCCGGTCGGCTTTGCCCTGATTGCCGTGGGACAGACTGCCATATCGATGACGGCGGCAAGCATGAACATCGGCATCGTCGTGGCGCTGACCGTTGTGGTGTATGCCGGAGTCGGTTTGGTGCTGAGCCCCTCGCAAACGGCCGGCTTGGAGACGCTGCCTGCCGCTGAACATCCTCACGGAACGGCATTGCTCAACACGTGGAACATGATTGCCGCATCGTTAGGCCCGTCGCTGTTTATCGGCCTACTCTCGAGTTCTGCGGCGACTGCCGGCGCGGCTGGCGCTGCGACCGATGTTGCCCAGGCGATTGGATTTGCAGCTGCCGTGCGTGTGGCGGCTGTAATTGCCGTGGTTGGGTTCGCGACGTCGCTGGTGTACGCTCGTCGCGAGTCGCACATGTCGCATTAATGTGTGCACATAGATTCTGCAGCTAGATTGGATGGTGACACCATAAACTAATGGACGTTTTGCCGAGAGGCATGAATGTTTAAAGCGCAAAGAGTGCGCGACGGGCCCCGCGAATGGGGCGATGATGCCCGAGAGGGCCAAGAAGGAGTCTCATGTCCGAGAACGAAGAGATCATGAACGAGACCGAGAACGAGACCATGGCTGCCGAGGTTGAGGCAGTCGAGACCGTGGAGACCGAAGCTGCCGAGGTTGAGGCTGCTGCCGAGGTTTCCGCCGAGGAGGAGGCCGAGGTTGCCGAGGCCGCCGTTGATTACGATGACGAAGAGCTGATGGACAAGATGCAGAAGGCCGCCCGCCTGCTGCGTAGCCGTCGCTTTGCTATTTCCAAGGAGGAGGAGGCCAAGGCCGAGCGCATGGCGAACATCGAGCGCGCCATCAAGCTCCTTGACCTCAAGCCCAAGATGGAGCAGAAGGAAATGTCCGACCTGCTGGGCATGCGCCTTCGTGAGCTCGATGGCCTGATGGCTGAGGCCGAGGCTGCCGATCTGGTCGGCCGCATCGACGACGCCGAGGGCGATATGCGCAAGATCGTCGTCTTCGCTGCCGAGGATGCCGCTGAGGGCCTGGTCGAGCTTGCCAACAAGAAGGAGAAGCTCCTGCCCGAGCTTTCTTACGAGGAGGCCACCGAGCTGATGGCCGCTCTCGATAAGGTTATCGCTCCGCTCGTCGCCATGGGCCTGGACGAGGACCGCGGTCCTCGCGGCGGTCGTGACGATCGCGGTGGCCGTGGCGGCGACCGTGGCGGTCGCGGCGGCTTTGGTGATCGCGGTGGCCGTGGCGGCGACCGTGGCGGTCGCGGTGGCGATCGCGGTGGTCGCGGCGGCTTTGGTGACCGTGGCGGCGACCGTGGCGGTCGTGGCGGCTTT
>CABVCJ010000054.1 GCA_902496845.1 uncultured Collinsella sp. | reverse complement strand
TAATGTGCTCTCCGTGCGAGCAGGACTGTCCGAGCAGGCGACCAAACCCCGCGCCCCGTCCCGGCGAGCGCTTGGGGACCGGTGGCCTACAGGTGGCTGATGATCAGTTCCATCTTGCCTTCGAGGTCGATGGAGCTGACGGTGCTCGGGGCCAGCAGGTGGCTTCCCTTGTGGACGGGGTCGCCGCAGACGGTGCCTTCGCCGTCGATGACCGACAGACACATGAAGGGCCAGCGCTGGTCGAGGGTTTTGCTGCCGTCGACGCGCACACGATCGACGGTGTAGCAGGAGTTAGACTCGAGCTCGGTCACGCCGTTCACCTCGGGCGCGGTCACCGTGCCGTCGGTCGGAGCCTGGGCATCAAAGTCGATGCAGTCGAGGCTCTGCTCAATGTGCAGCGGGCGCAGGTTGCCGTCGGTGCCGGGACGGTCGTAGTCGTACAGACGATACGTCACGTCGCTCGACTGCTGCGTCTCCAAAATGAGCGTGCCGGTCTTGATGGCGTGCACGGTACCGGAATCAATCTGGAAAAAGTCGCCCTTGTGAATCGGCAACACGTTGAGCATGTCGTCCCAACGTCCTTCCTCGATCATTTGTGCGGCCTCGGCGCGGTCCTTGGCACGCTGGCCGACGATGATCGTGGCGTCGGGCTCGCAGTCCAGCACATACCAACACTCGGTTTTGCCCAGGCTACCGTTCTCGTGCTCGGCAGCGTACTCGTCGTTGGGATGAATCTGGATCGAAAGGTCGTCCTTGGCGTCCAGAATCTTAATGAGCAGCGGGAACTCCTTGCCCTCGCAGTTGCCAAAGAGCTCGCGATGCTCGGCCCACAGCCACGACAGCGTGTGGCCGGCATACGGGCCCTCCGCAATCTGGCAGTCGCCGTTGGGGTGGGCCGAGATGGCCCAGCACTCACCGATGGGGCCATCGGGAATGTCGTAGCCAAATACGGTTTCGAGCTGGCGACCGCCCCAGATCTTCTCGTGGAAGATCGGCGTCAGCTTAATCAAATCGGACATGTTCATACCCCCATTGTGTTGCGCGGGCGCTGCACAAAACAGCTCAAAGCGAGCGCCCGGATGACTACAAAAACCTATGCCAACGTTACGTTGTGCAACTCAAAGCGGTCGCCAACGTTGCGCGAGACCGAATACTCAAAGGCGGCGCCGCTGTCCAAAAAGCCAATCTGGGTGAGCTCGAGCAGGGGAGAGCCAGGCTTGGTGTCCAAGCGCTCGGCTTCTTCCTCGGTTGCTGCCACGGCGCGAATGGTACGGTGGAAGCTCGAAATCTTCAGCCCACATTGCTCGCGGATGAAGTGGTAGACCGATCCGTACAGGTCCTTCTTTTTAAGGCCTGGAATCAGCTCGAGGGGCATGTAGGTGTACTCGATAACGATGGGCTTCTCATCGGCCTGACGCACGCGCACGATGTGATAGGCAAAGTCATCCTCGGCAATTCCCAGCTGGGCTGCGATGTCCGCTGGTGGATTAACAATCGAGAAATCGTAGACCACCGAGGTCACCTTCTCCCCGCGGTGCTCATACGAAAAGCCCTGGGCACGGTCGTTTTTGCCCTGGAAAAACGCCTGACCGGGAAGTCCCGCCGTGTCCTTAACGTAGGTACCCGATCCGCGTCGGCTGGTAATAAGACCTTCCTCGGTGATTTGCTCGATAGCTCGTTTGACGGTGATTTTGGAAACGCTATAGAGCTCGCAGAACTCAACGACGGTGGGAAGCTTGTCGCCCGGTTTAAGAGTGCCATCCTCGATGCTTCGACGAATATCTGCAGCTATCGCCTCGTATTTGGGAATCATTGAACCTCCTTTCCGACATATATCAATACGCAAGTAAGTATAACCCTTAACAAGGCACCCATATAACCTTTATCTAAGAAGCTCGAGAAAGAAAAAAGAAAAAGACGCTTTACTTTTAGAATTAGAGCGCTATAGTTTAAGCAACGAACGGAATCTTTCCGCAGAACAGGATCGACCGTTTGGGGACGGTTTTGTTTTGGCGGGTTGGATATCGGTATGACCGGTGCGCGCCCGCGCCGGATAACCTGCCAAAGCAAACCCGTCTCCAACCGGAAGCTCTAGAACACGAAAGCGAGGACTTTGATGGCACAGTATCAGCTGCCCAACGACTTCTTCTTTGGCACTGCTATGTCCGGCCCGCAGACTGAGGGTCAGTGGAACCAGGGCGGCAAGCTCGAGAACCTGTGGGACACCTGGTCCATCCAGGATCTGGGCTCGTTCTACAACTGCGTTGGCTCTTACGCCGGCAATGACTTTATGGCCAAGTACCAGGAAGACCTTCGCATTTTGAAGGACTTGGGCCTGGATACCTATCGCACTTCCATCCAGTGGAGCCGTCTGCTCGATGCCGACGGCAACCTCAACGAGGAAGGCGCCGCGTGGTATCACGAGTTGTTCCGCGCCTCTCGCGAAGCCGGCCTGGAGCCGTTTGTCAACTTGTACCACTTTGACATGCCCACCTACCTTTTTAACCGTGGCGGCTGGGAGAGCCGTGAGGTTGTCGAGGCTTACGCACATTACGCCGACGTCGCCTTCCACGAGTTTGGCCAGGAGATCAAGTACTGGTTCACCTTTAACGAGCCCATCGTCGAGCCCGAGCAGCGCTATCAGGAGGGCGTGTGGTTCCCGCAGCTCCACGACTTTAGCCGCGCTCGCACCGTGCAGTATCACATCTCGCTGGCACATGCGCTGGCCGTGGCCAACTACCGTCGCGCCTATGACGAGGGCGCCGTTCGCAGCGATGCCAAGATCGGCATGATCAACTGCTTTACCCCGGTCTACACCAAGGAGAACCCCAGCGAGGCGGACCTCGAGGCCGTGCGTATGACCAGCGGCATCAACAACCGCTGGTGGCTCGACCTCATTACCAAGGGCGAGCTTCCCGCCGACGTGCTCGACAGCCTGGCCGAGGGCGGCGTTAAGCTTCCGTTCCGTGCCGGCGACCAAGAGATTCTTAAGCAGGGTGTTGTCGACTGGCTCGGTTGCAACTACTACCACCCCACGCGCGTTCAGGCGCCGGCGAGCAAGATCGACCAGTACGGTCTGCCGCACTTTGCCGACGAGTACGTGTGGCCCGACGCCGTTATGAACGAGAGCCGCGGCTGGGAGATCTACCCGCAGGGCCTCTACGACTTTGGCATGGACTGCGCTAAGAACTACCCCGATCTTGAGTGGTTCGTTTCCGAGAACGGCATCGGCATCATGGACGAATACAAGAACCGAGACGCCGAAGGAACCATCCAGGATGACTACCGCGTCGACTTTGTACGCCAGCACCTGGAGTGGGTTGCCAAGGCAATTGCCGAGGGCGCCAAGTGCCGTGGATACCATTATTGGGCCGTCATCGATAACTGGTCTTGGGCGAATGCCTTTAAGAACCGTTACGGTTTTGTCGAGGTCGACCTTATGGACGGCTACAAGCGCCGCCTTAAGAAGTCGGCAGCTTGGCTCAAGCAGGTCGCCACGACTCACGTGGTTGATTAGCGAACGGGCGAACGCCCAGACCGCGCGCCGCTGCGCGCAACACATGGCACATCTGGTGGCAGAGGGCGACAGACCACCGTGCGCATAGGAAAAGGCCGGATTTGAAAGTTAGGAGCAATCATGGCCAGTGACAACGGAAAGAGCTTCCTCGACAAGTTTGCCGAGGTCTCTGCGAAGGTGGGAAACCAGGTTCACCTGCGTTCCCTGCGTGACGCCTTCGCGACCATCACGCCGCTCTATATCCTTGCGGGTATCGCGGTTCTTATTAACAACGTCGTGTTCCCTCTGTTCCCGCTCGATGCGGCGGGCCTTGCCAACCTTCAGACGTGGGGTTCGGCAATTACGCTGGGCACCCTCAACGTCTCTGCCATTATCTTGGCCGGATTGATTGGCTACAGCCTCGCTAAGAACAAGCGTTTCGATAACCCGCTCGCTTGCGTGGTCGTCGCTATCTCTGCTTTCGTCATCATGATGCCGCAGCAGATCACCGCCTCGCTTGCCGCCACGAGCCCGCTGCTCACCGACAAGATCACCTCCGCCGAGGTCACGGGCGCCCTTTCGACTGCCAACACCGGCACCAACGGTCTGTTCTCGGCTATTATCATCGCCCTGCTTTCCGTCTCGCTCTTCATCAAGATTTCTGGCGTCGAGAAGCTCAAGGTTAAGCTGGGCGAGGGCGTGCCTCCCGCGGTCTCCAACTCCTTCAACGTCATGATCCCGATGCTGCTCAACCTCGCGATCTTCGCTCTTGCCGCAGCCCTGCTCGCCGTGTGCGCCGGCACCGATCTGTGCACCATCATCTCCACGTGCATCTCCAACCCGCTCAAGAGCATCATGAACGCCGGTCCGTGGGCTGTTATCCTCATCTACACCCTTGCTAACCTGCTGTTCTGCGTCGGTATTCACCAGTCCACCATCTCTGGCGCTACCGTCGAGCCGATCCTGACCATGCTCATCGTCGACAACATGGCTACCTTTGCCGCCGGTGGCACCATCCAGCCCGATCACTACATGAACATGCAGATCGTTAACAGCTTCGCCCTCATCGGCGGCTCGGGCTGCACCCTCATGCTTCTGCTCGACACGCTCCTGTTCTCCAAGAACAAGGCTTCCGAGACCGTTTCCAAGATGGCTATCCTGCCTGGTCTGTTCAACATCAACGAGCCGGTTATCTACGGTTACCCCATCGTGTACAACCTGCCGCTCATGATCCCGTTCGTCCTTCTTCCCGATCTGTTCATCGGCATCACCTATGGCCTTACCTGCGCAGGCATCATCAGCCCCTGCATCGCCCAGGTGCCCTGGACCATGCCTCCCGTCATCAATGCCCTGCTCGCTACGGGCTTTGACTGGCGCGCCGGCGTGTGGCAGGCTCTCGAGATTGTCATTGGCATGGCCGTCTACCTGCCCTTTATGAAGATTTCCGAGAAGGCAATCGCCAAGCAGGAGGCTCTCGCCGAGTAGAACGCCTAACGTTCGTCCCTTTCACCTTTGCGGGCGCCGGTACGCGGTGCCGGTGCCCGCGGCTCTCTCCCTTGCGTAAAGATACAGGGGAGCGGGCACAATAGCCGCAAGGAATACAACCAGTTGTCGTCTGCGCGCCGCGCAGTTATAAGGAGGAAACCATGAAGAAGATCATGCTCTGCTGCAATGCCGGCATGTCCACGAGCCTGCTGGTCCAGAAGATGCAGGCCGAGGTTGCAAACCGTGGTCTGGATATTGAGGTCGAGGCTCGTCCCATGAACGAGGCCCACGATCACCTGGACGAGTGCGACATGTTGCTGCTTGGTCCGCAGATCGGCTACACCAAGGGCGATTTTGAGAAGGAGGCCGCCGGTCGTTTTCCGGTCGAGGTCATCAACATGGTCGACTACGGCCGCATGAACGCTGCCGGCATCATCGACCACTGCGTCAGCGTGATGGGCTAGGTGCTCCGCATGGAGGATATGAACGAACTGCAGATGACCTGCTTCGAGATCATCAGCTACGTCGGTACCGCCAAGAGCATGTACATCAATGCCGTGCAAAAGGCCAAGGAGGGCGATTTTGACGCCGCCGAGGAGCTTATCAAGCAGGGCGACGAGGCCTATAACGGTGGCCACGATGTTCACATGGGGCTTCTGAAGAAGGAGGCCAACGGCGAGCGTAACGGCGAGGCCCCGTTGATTCTGCTGCATGCCGAGGACCAGATGGCCGGTACCGAGACCATGCGCGTCATGGCGACGGAGCTCATCGAGATTCACAAGCAGCTGCAGGTACTTCAGGCCTAGTCGGCGTTATCGCCGCGATGGGCCGTGCGGTCCAACAGACAACACAGTCCCTTTGACGGGCGCCGGGAGTCTCCGCCTCCCGGCGCCTTTATATTTGGGGAAGGTCTTGCGCGACCTATTAAGCGGCCATTTGCGTTTCCCCCAGATAAAACCTGCCAAAACAAACCTGTCCCTTTTTGGTAGGTTTTTGCTTTGGGAGCGGTACCATACAGGCAATGTTTAAACGAGAAAGGTGGGCCCCCATGGAACCCAAGCAGTACTACATCGGCATCGACGTCGGCGGCACTTCGGTTAAGGAGGGCCTGTTCGACGAGGACGGAAATCTGCTGGCCAAGGCCAGCGTGCCCACGCCTCCCATCGTTGACGCTGCGGGCTTTGCCGCGGTGACCGAGGCTATCGACCAGGTGGTCGCCAAGGCGCAGATTCCGCGCGCCTTTGTGGCAGGCATTGGCCTGGCCGTTCCGTGCCCCATCCCGGCGTCGGGCGATGCCAAGGTCAAGGCCAACATTGCCATTAACCTGCCCGAGCTCAAGATCGCCATCCAGGAGCACTGCCCTGATGCGGTCGTTAAGTATGAGAACGATGCCAACGCCGCCGCCATGGGCGAGGCCTGGCTCGGTTCTGCCAAGGGCGTGCAGAACGTGGTGATGGTCACCATCGGTACCGGCGTGGGCGGCGGCGTTATCGTTAACGGCGACGTGGTATCGGGCGTTGTGGGTGCCGGCGGCGAGATTGGCCACATGTGCCTGAACCCGGCCGAGGAGCGCACCTGCGGCTGTGGCGGCCATGGCCACCTGGAGCAGTATTCCAGCGCCACCGGCGTGGTGAGCAATTACCTGGCCGAGTGCAAGAAGGCGGGCGTCGAGCCCATCGAGCTCACCGGCCCCTCCGATTCCAAGGACGTGTTCCAGGCCTGCCGCGAGGGCGACAAGCTCGCGCTGGCAGCTGCCGATACCATGGCTGACTATCTCGGTCGTGCTCTGGCACTTATCGCCAACGTGGTCGACCCCGAGATGTTCCTGATCGGTGGCGGCGCGTCCGCTTCGGCCGATGTCTACCTCGATAAGGTTCGCGAGCACTTCCAGCGCTACGCGCTTTCCGCCTCGCGCGAGACGCCCATTAAGGTCGCTTCGCTCGGAAACGACGCCGGCATCATCGGTGCCGCCTACGTAGCCCTGCGCGCCGCCGGTAAATAGCTGGTGCAAGGGGGTCAGGTTACTTTGCACCAACATGGTGCAAAAGGGACAGCCTTGGCCCCCATACCTGCCACAAAATATGCCGTGGCCCTTCCGTCTGCGAAGGCTCGGCATCGGCGTGCTACCATAGCTACGTCCAAGTACACATATCAAGTGGAGGATATCCATGGCAAACGTTCTTGTCTTTGGTCACCAGAACCCCGATAACGACGCCATCATGAGCGCCGTCGTCCTGTGCCAGCTGCTTAACCAGGTTGAGTATGCCGGCAACACCTACGAGGCTTGCGCTCTGGGCCAGCTTCCGGCCGAGTCCGCCAAGCTGCTCGCCGATGCCGGCATTGCCGAGCCCCGCGTGATCGAGTCCGTCGAGGCCGGTCAGCTCGTCGTCCTCACCGACCACAACGAGTCCGCCCAATCCGTCGCCGGCCTTAAGGACGCCACGGTCTTTGGTGTTGTCGACCATCACCGCATCGGCGACTTCGAGACCGCCGGCCCGCTGCACTACATCTGCCTGCCCTGGGGCTCCAGCTGCACCATCGTCACCAAGCTCGCCGGCGTGCTCGGCGTTGAGCTTTCCGACGTCCAGGCCAAGCTGCTGCTCTCGGCCATGATGACCGACACGCTCATGCTCAAGAGCCCCACCACCACCGATGTCGACCGCGCCGTCGCCGCCAAGCTCGGCGAGCAGGTGGGCGTCGACCCGGTCAAGTTTGGCATGGAGGTCTTCCTCACCCGTCCGTCCGGCTCCTTCACCGCAGCCGAGATGGTCGGCAACGACATCAAGATGTTCGAGCCCGCCGGCAAGAAGCTGCTCATCGGCCAGTACGAGACTGTCGACAAGAGCCGCGCGCTCGGCATGATCGACGAGATTCGCGAGGCCATGCGCGCCTACGCCGCCGAGAAGGGTGCTGACGGCATTGTCCTGTGCATCACCGACATCATGGAGGAGGGCTCGCAGGTCCTGCTCGAGGGCGAGACCGAGGCTGCTCAGAAGGGCCTGGGCATTGCCGACGAGCACGACGGCGTCTGGATGCCGGGCGTCCTCTCCCGTAAGAAGCAGGTCGCTGCCCCCATCATGGCCGCCTGCTAGGTTTAGTTGACCGAACGCCACGACCGGATCGCGGACGCCCCGCGCTCCGGTCGTTTTTTGTGCATGCGCCGCGTCGTCTCTTGGACAGGCGTGCCCGTGCCGTTGAGCAAATAATGTTCAACCTGTGGTTCCGCTTTTCGGCCACGCCTGCGTGCTTGTCGTGCAGGGTAGGCTAGATGCAAGCGTAATACGTTAGAGCGCGGCGCCGCCACTTGGGCGGGCCGTGCTTTTTTAAGACGGGAGCTTTCCCGTGAAAGGAGCCGCCCATGGCAGCAACCGAGCAGCTGTTCAACGTCCGTGAGCGCAAGCGCTTTGAACGCCACGACATTTGGGAGCGCATCGCCGAGAACGGCACGATTTCCGCCGCGGTTATGGTCATCGCCGCCATCGCCGCCGTCATTTGCGCCAATACCGATGCCTACGAGGCCATCCATCACTTTTTGGAGACCCCGCTGTATGTGGGTCTGGGCAACCTTACGGCCGGTCTTACCGTTGAGCTTTTCGTCAACGACTTCCTCATGGCGATTTTCTTTTTGTTGGTGGGCATTGAGCTTAAGTACGAGATGACGGTCGGCGAGCTCAAGAATCCGCGTCAGGCCATGCTTCCCATGCTGGCGGCCGTGGGCGGCGTCGTCGTTCCTGCCTGCATCTACCTGATCTTTAACCATGCCGGCGCCCGCAACGGTTGGGCCATCCCCATGGCAACCGATATTGCCTTTGCGCTGGGCGTGCTGTCGCTTTTGGGCAACCGCGTGCCCAACGGCGTGCGCGTGTTCTTCTCGACGCTCGCCATCGCCGATGACCTCATCTCCATCGCCGCCATCGCCATCTTCTACGGTCAGAGCCCCAATCCGTTTTGGTTGGGCGCCGCCGCGCTTGTGACCTGCGCGCTCGTGTGGCTCAACAAGACGCAGCATTACCGCCTTGCCCCGTATTCGGTACTGGGTCTGCTGTTGTGGTTCTGTATGTTCAAGAGCGGCGTGCACGCCACGCTTGCTGGCGTCATCTTGGCCTTTACCATCCCGGCCAAGTGCGGTGTTAAGCTCGATAGCCTCACTGATTGGTTGGGCGAGTGCCTGCCGCTGCTCGATGACCGCTACGACGACGAGGCGCACATCTTGGGCCAGCATGACTTTACCGTCTCGACCACCAGGGTCGAGCGCGTCATGCACCGCGTGACCCCGCCGCTCATCCGCATGGAGCGTCTGATCTCCACACCGGTCAACTTTGTGATTCTGCCGATCTTTGCGTTCGTGAACGCACAGGTTCGCCTGGTAGGCGTGGATATGAGCACGTTGCTCACCGACCCGGTGACGCTCGGCGTGTACTTTGGCATGCTGCTGGGCAAGCCGATTGGCATCTTTGGCATGACGTTTGCCCTGGTTAAGTTTAGGGTCTGCGAGCTGCCGCACAATGTCAACTGGCACATGATTGCCGGTGTGGGCATTCTGGGCGGCATCGGCTTTACCATGTCGATTCTCATCAGCGGCCTTGCCTTCCCGACGGCCCAGTTTGAGGTTCTGGCCGCCAAGGCCGCTATTCTCGCCGGCTCTGTCACCGCGGCCGTACTTGGCATGATCTACATGAGTGTGATCTGCAAGCACCCCGCGCCCAAGAACGAGTAGGCGCGTAGAAACAGACGCCAGAGTCTGCTCGAGCGCGTGTAAAACGCGGTTTTGAGTGGTACTTGCCACCTGCCGGACACCCCAGTGGCCAAAAAACGCCGTTTGTGAGTACTGTCACAAACGGCGTTTCATTTTAGGCGCGAAAAATAATGTACAAATCTATTCTGTCTGTGCATTAACGATTGCGTGGCTGGACGAAAAATGCCGATGCATCCTTCCAAAACCGGACACAAAAGGCCAAGACTGGCCTTTTTAATTCAAAATCGCTGTTACTAAAAAAGTAACAGTACTCATATTTGCTATTTTTTGACCACAGGCCCCAATGACTAGGTTTATTCCACGGTGCCGTAGATGGCGCCCCAGCCGTGGGCGGCCAAGGCGGAGTTGAGCTGGTCGCAAAGTGACTGGCGGTCGTAATAGCCGGACGGTAGCAGGTTCACGATTTCCATGAGATCGGGCGCCAGGTCCAAGATTTCGGCCTGTACGATCAGATCCAGGCGGTCGATGGCGTGGCGGTCGTAAAACAGTCCGTCGACCAGGCGCTGAAGGTCGCCGAATTCCTCGGCCTGGAACGATCCGTACTCCATAGTGCCTCCTTGGGCGCTTCATGCCGGCATGCGCGGCGATTCGTAATTCATTGCGATGGACTTAATCTATCACGGCTTCATAACGTTGCGACGGTGGCGGTCTATACTTAGAAGAATTGCAACGTACCGCTTCGTGAAAGGTCGCACCCATGCAGACGATCTACCAGAAGATGGAAACCACCGAACTCGATGCCGCCATCGAGGCGCTCAAAGCCGAGGTCGCCGAGGTCAAGGCCAAGGGCCTGGCGCTCGACATGGCCCGCGGCAAGCCGTCGCCCTCCCAGGTGGACATCTCTCGACCCATGCTCGATATCCTCAATGCCGATGCCGATCTGCACGACGGTAACGTCGACTGCTCCAACTACGGTTGCTTTGAGGGTATTCCCTCGGCACGCAAGCTGGCGGGGGAGTTCCTGGGTTGCCCCGCCGAGCAGACGCTCGTACTGGGTTCGTCGAGCCTGCTGATCGAGCACGACATCGCCGGCATGTTCTGGCGCTGCGGCTCGTGTGGCAGCGAGCCCTGGGAGGCTTATGAGGCCGCGCACGACGGCAAGAAGGTCAAGTTCCTGTGCCCTGTTCCCGGCTACGACCGCCACTTTGGCATCACCGCCGACCTGGGTATCGAGAACGTTCCCGTCGCGATGACCGACAACGGCCCCGACATGGACGAGATCGAGCGCTTGGTTGCCGCCGACGACTCCATTAAGGGCATCTGGTGCGTGCCCAAGTATTCCAACCCCACGGGCATCACCTTTAGCGAGGACGCCGTGCGTCGCCTGGTCGAGATGCCCACGGCCGCGCCCGATTTCCGCATCTTCTGGGACAACGCCTACTGCGTGCACGACCTGTACGACGAGACCGATGAGCTCGCAAACATTTTTGACCTCGCTCGCGCGGCGGGCACCGAGGACCGCGTGGTGGCCTTTGCCTCGACGTCCAAGATCACCTTCCCGGGCGCCGGTATCGGCTTTATCGGTGCGAGCCCCGCGGTCATCGCCGAGTTCTCCAAGCGCCTGAAGGCCGGCCTCATCAGTGCCGATAAGCTCAACCAGCTGCGTCACGTGCGCTTCCTTCCCACCATCGAGGCGGTCAAGGAGCACATGAAAAAGCATGCCGAGTTTTTGCGCCCGCGCTTTGAGGCCGTTGAGCGCAAGCTCACCGAGGGCTTGGGCGATACGGGTTGCGCTACTTGGACGCACCCCCGCGGCGGCTACTTTGTAAGCTTCGATGGTCCCGAGGGCTCGGCCCAAAAGGTCGCCGCGCTCTGCGCCGACCTGGGCGTCAAGCTCACACCGGCCGGCGCCACTTGGCCCTATGGCAAGGACCCGCGCGACACCAACATCCGCATCGCGCCGAGCTATCCCACGGTCGAGGACCTGGAGGCCGCGCTCGATGTGCTGGTGCTGGCCGTTAAGCTCGTCGCTGCCGAGCTTGCGCGTGCCGAGCGCGCCTAACGCGCGGCTTCCCGTACTATCCGCACTTTCGATACGTAAAGGAGCGTATACATGGATTTGGGTATTTCCACCAACCCCACGCCAGAGCTCTACACCATTAAGGTAACCGGCGAGATCGATATCTCTAACGCCGATAGCCTGCGTAATGCCATCGACCTGGCGCTCGAGCAGCCCACTGAGGCCGTTGAGCTCGATTTTGCCCAGGTGAGCTACATCGATTCGACGGGCATTGGCGTGCTCGTGGGCGCCGCGCACCACGCGGTCGACCACGACAAGCGCTTTAGCTGCACCAATGTGCAGCCCCCGGTGATGCGCGTGGTTCAGCTGTTGGGTGTCGACCAGGAGATTTCGATCACCGCTGCATAATCTTTGCCCCCAAAAGGGCGTGCCGTTTGGCATATGTTTGTGATGCGCTCGGACGTTTTGGCGTCCGGGCGCTATACTTGACCGAATGAATAGACGAGTTCCGGCCGAATGGCGCGGTGCGGGCTCGACTCACATCGAGCCTTGGAGGTATGTGTGTTTGGTATTGGAGAGGGTGAGCTCGCGATCATCGTGGTCTTCGGCTTTTTGCTGTTTGGCCCGGATAAGCTCCCACAGATGGGCCGCACGATCGGCCGTGCCATCCGTCAGTTCCGCGAGACGCAGGAAAAGATGACGGCCGTTGTTCAGTCCGAGATTATCGATCCGGTGAGCGAGGCCGCTTCGGCACCGGTTAAGCCCAAGAAGGCTGCTGCCGTCGACGATGATTCCGACGTGGACGAGGATGCCGCCGAGACGGCAGCGCCCGCCAAGAAGGAGACCTTTGCCGAGCGTCGCGCCCGTCTTGCTGCCGAGAAGGCCGCGAGCGAGGGTGCTGCCGAGGGCGAAGGTATTGCCGAGGAGGCCGAGGGT
>CABVCJ010000053.1 GCA_902496845.1 uncultured Collinsella sp. | reverse complement strand
CACTCGCACGCCGCCCTCAGCTGTCCCTTGCCGACCTCACGCCCTATACGCGCTACAGCTTTGAGCAGGGAACCTCAAACTCCTTCTATTACGCCGAGGAACCTTTTAGCTATATCCCTTGCGACCGCAACATACGAATCTCGGACCGCGGAACACTTACTAACTTACTTATCACGTCGAACGGTTACACCTTGTCGACCGGCGTCCTCTCCAATGAAATGCAGTGGGGTATGGCATCGATTCCGTTGGCAGACGCCCCAACGATGCACGTAGGCTATATCATGCACGACGATCGCAAGCCCTCTCCTCTCTTGCGGCAATACCTCGACGAGCTCAACCGCATCATCCATGCCAACTAACTGTCGGAAGACGGGGTAGAAATCGTAGATTGCTAGCCCCCGGCGGGCATGGCGCTACAATGGTCACTCACACGAAACGTACCCAACGAAAGGAACCATGTGAAGGTCATCATCTATACCGACGGCTCGGCCCGATCAAATCCGGGACGCGGCGGCTACGGCGCCGTGCTCAAATACACCAACCCCGCCGGCAAGACCTTCACCTCCGAGCTTTCGCGTGGCTACGCCAAGACCACCAACAACCGCATGGAGCTCATGGCGGTCATCGTGGCGCTCGAGGCACTCAACCGCCCCTGCGAGGTCGAGGTCCATTCCGATTCGCAATACGTCGTCAACGCCTTCAACAAACACTGGATCGACGGCTGGAAAAAGCGCGGGTGGAAAACTGCCAACAAGCAGCCCGTTAAGAACCGCGACCTGTGGGAGCGCCTGCTTGCCGCAAAAAGCAAGCATAAGGTGGAGTTCATCTGGGTTAAGGGACATGCCGGCCACGAGCTCAACGAGCGCTGCGACGAGCTCGCCACCACCGCGGCCGACGGGGCCAACCTCGATATCGACACCGGGTTTAACGAGAGCGACCTGTAACGGCGTTTTCGCGCGCTATTTCCTGCCCCCTCGCGCTACACTCATCCTGTAAACCGAACGGCACGAGGGGGATACATGCTGCGTATAGCAACCATCGGCACATCCATGATCACCGACGACTTTATCCAAGTCGTCAATGCCAACGACCAGGCTGTATTCGTAGGCACGCTCTCGCGCAATGCCAAGCGCGGTGCCGCCTTTACCGCCGAGCACGGCGGCGAACGCAACTTCACCGCACTCGACGAGCTCGCGTCCGCCGACGACGTCGATGCCGTCTACATCGGCAGCCCCAACGCGCTCCATCACGAGCAGGCGCTCGCCTGCATCGCCGGTGGCAAGCACGTCATCGTCGAGAAGCCCTTCTGCGCCACCGAAGCGCAGGCGCTGGAAGTCTTCCGCGCTGCCGAGGCAGCAGGTGTCGTGGCCCTCGAGGCGATGCGCCCCCTCCACGATCCCGCCTTCCACGCCGTCGAGGACGCCCTGGGCGAGATTGCCCCCATCCGCCGTGCCTCATTGCGCTTTGGCAAATATTCCTCGCGCTACAACGAGATTCTCGCGGGACGCACCACCAATATCTTCGACTGCAATATGGCATCGGGTTCCCTCATGGACATTGGCGTCTACGCCGTCGAGCCCATGGTCGAGATTTTCGGCATGCCCTCTGGTCTCACCAGCATGACCACGCTGCTCGACCCCTCAACGCAAGAGCTCACCCATGGCCCCATCGATGGCTGCGGCTCCATCCTCGCCAGCTACGGCGGTGGCCGTATCTCCGTCGAGCTCGCGCACTCCAAAATTACGAATGACCTGCTGCCCTCGCAGATCGAAGGCGAGCGTGGCACTATCCAGATCGACCATCTGTCCACGCCCCGCAACGTCCGCATCGACTATCGCGGCGACGTCGTACGCGGCTCGGCGACCGAGGCACCGCGCGAACAGGACGACAACGGCCGCGCGCTCGATCTGCCCAAGTCAAGCAACACCATGGAATACGAACTCGCAGACTTTATCACCGCCATCGGAGGCATCGATAACGTTAAGGAAGAGATCTGGGAGACCCCGGCGGGACGCCATGAGCTCGGCCACTACCGCGATGTCACGCTCGTCTCGCTGCGCATCATGGATGCCGTGCGTCAGCAGGCCGGCATAACCTTCCCGGCCGACGCAGGCAAGCAGGCATAGCTATGGGCCTCTTCGATACGTTCTTCTCCAGCGTCACCGGCGGCAGTCGAGAGCCTCAAAAACCATCAAACGTCGAGCTCGAGCTGCGCCGCAGACTTACTGTGCTCGCAAGCGACGAGGCCACTCTAGACACTCCCCTGCGCTATTTCCTGCGCTGGGCGGGGCAAGTCCAAGGCGTTGGTTTTCGCTTTACCAACACCAACCTCGCGCAGGCACGCGCACTCACCGGCTGGGTGCGTAACATGGAAGACGGCTCCGTCGAGATGGAGATACAGGGGGCTCCGGCAAACATCCTATCTCATCTCGAGGCGCTTCATGCCTCCTACGAGCGCATGGGAACGCGTTTTCGCCTCGCAGACGCCCAGGCCCGAGCCCCACTTACCAATGAAGACGGTTTCAGTCCTCGTTATTAGTATTGTGTGCTAAATACGGTATCATTTACCTACGACCGTTGACAGAAAAGAGGCGAGGCGCATGGCGGTGCAAAGAAGAAACACCAAGCAGCGGAAGCTGGTTCTTGACGCCGTGCGCCAAAGCTATAACCACCCCACCGCCGATGAGATCTACAACGCCGTGCGCGCGCAGGATGACAAAATCAGCCGCGGTACGGTCTACCGCAATCTCAATCTCTTAGCCGACGCCGGCGAGATCCTCTCCATCAAGACGCCGGGCGGCAGCCGCTTCGATCGCACAATCGAGCCGCATGCGCATATCATCTGCACCTCCTGCAGCCGCGTCATCGACGTACCGCTCCCCTTCGATGCCCAACTCGACGCCAAGGCGTCCGAGCAAATCGGCTGGAACGTCACCTCGCACTACACCATCTTCGAGGGCCTCTGCCCCAACTGTAGGTAGATTTTGGGACATGCCTACTCAGCAAGTAGACGACGCAGCTCTTCTTCAACCGCGCGCACGTAGCGGACACGGTCATTGACACCGCGCATGCTGGGATTGCAGCCCTCCATCAGATAGGGATGGCCCACCACGTTGAGCATGTCGCGATCGTTTTCGTTATCGCCAAACGCCATCATTTCGTTAGGTGAGATCCCCAGCGCGCAACCATAATCGGCAAGCGCGGACCCTTTGCCCGAATCAAAGCCGATAAAATCGGTCCATTCGGTTCCCGACGTCATCACGTCGACACGGTCGCTAAAGAGGCGCTCGAAATACTCCAGCGCCGCCGGCTGCTCTGTCTCGGGCGTTTGAAACGCAATCTTAATGACATCCTCGTCAATGTCCTCGGGACGGTCGACCACCGCCACATCGCAGTGGACCTCGTAACGCAAATGGTCGACGAACGCATCGTTGCCGCTCATGGTGTAGAGGTGCCCCTCACACGAAAGGGTCACGTCAGCATGGGGAAAGGCGACCACGGCATTCGCGATATCCATCGCCAGATCACGCTCCATGGAACGCTTGACAACGGCATGCCCCTCGCTCATCACCAGGGCTCCGTTTTCGCACACATAGGCGAGCTCATCGGCCACCGGGGCAAACAGATAGCGCAAGCTCGCATATTGACGGCCGCTCGCCGGCATAAACACGATACCGCGACGATGCAGCTCATCGATGAGCTCAAAGGCCTCGGAACGCGGCTCGCGCTCCCCCGGATGCAGCAACGTGCCGTCCAAATCGCATGCAATCAGCCTGATTCCTTCAAGACCCATATGCTTTCCCCCACAGCATCTCATCAACAGTAAGACGGACTTTGAATAGTTGCCTCTCAAAGTCCGTCTTACTTATACACACGTTAACCGCGTGCCTTCTTTACGATCGTAAAGTCTGGAGCCATACTCACAACGACATCCGCCGCGCTCGATGCAAAGCGTCGACCGGCATCGAGCTCGCGTGTGACCACCGAGAGCCGAACGCCCTCGATACCCCGGAGCATGCGACCCAAAACCGGTTGCACCGGCGTATACATGCGCACGGTATGCTCGTCCGAATCGCCTCGGAAAAGCGGCGCGTGCATATTACCGATCTCCCAGCACGCATGTGCGAGCACAATCGGATCCATGCGGTCGACTTCGACCAAATAGACCTCGGCGCTGCGCAGGCGCACGACAACCGCTACGGGCACCGCGCCCGTGCGGTCAATAGCAAGCACGTCACCGTCGGCAAGACGCTCGCCATCAGTGGCATCCAGCCGGGCATTCACCGTGCGCCCCAGCTCCGTCACGCCCACAAACAGGCGCGCATCAGCCTGGTCCCAATCGAGTAGCAGCTCGTCAACCTCAAAGACGCCACCCAGCTCCCGACGAAGCAGGAGTTCATAGGACGGGTCGTTGAGATTTCCCAAGCGCTCCGTAGCTACCAGGTCCACGGACATCAACTAGTCCTCGACCTCGACGAGCTCGATATCAAAGTTGAGGTCCTTGCCGGCGAGCTCGTGGTTGGCGTCGAGCGTCACGGCCTCGGGCGTTACGTCGATGACCACGGCGGGGACGGGCATACCGCTCGGCGTGGACAAGAAGAGCTTCATGCCCTTCTCGATCTGCTCGATGTTGGGAACCTGTTCGGCCGGGAAGGTAATAACCATCTCGGGATTGTGCTCGCCGTAGGCATCGACAGCAGGAATGTGCACGGTCTTCTTCTCGCCCACCTGCATGTCGACAACAGCGGTGTCGAAGCCCTTGATCATCTGACCGGCACCGCAGGTGAACTCCAGCGGCTCGCCGCGATCGTAGGAGCTATCGAACTGCGTGCCGTCGTCGAGCGTACCACGATAATGGGTCTTAACCTTCTTGCCCTGGTTGGACATGGTAACCTCCGTAATAAGGGCGGCACACAACGCGAGCCGCCATGAACATATGGCGCTAACTATACCCTAGTCATACAATTCAAAGGCAGTTTGCAAAGAAACGCTGCAACCGGAGGAACCATGGCATATCCCGTATTTGACTTGCACTGCGACACCGCCGACCGAATCGGCTGGGCCACACTCGATCTTGACCTGCGCTTTACCGCCGGCACCGACGGTTATTTCCCCGGCGACGAAACGCATCCGCAAGATTTCGACCTCATCGAGGGCAACGCTTGCGCCATCTCGCTCGCAAAGATCGGCAACACGCCGTGGGCACAGTGCTTCGCCACGTTTGTCCCCGACGAGATTCCCACCGCCCACGCCGCGCGCTTCCAGGCGCAAATCATGGCGCATATGAGCGGCCAGGCAATGCTCAACCACGACCGCATGGTCAACGTACGCAGCGCCACTGACATTCGCCCTGCGCTCAAAGACGGCAAGGTTGCCTGCATCCACACCATCGAAAACGCCACGTTCTTTGCCGAGGACCCCGCGCTGATCGAGGTGCTCAAGAGCCTGGGCGTACTCATGTCATCGCTCAGCTGGAACGCGCAGGGACCGCTCGCGAGCGGCCACGACACCCACGCCGGCCTCACCGCCACCGGCATCGAGGCACTTACGCAGATGGAGCACGCCGGCATGATACTCGACGTCTCCCACCTCAACGATGAGTGCTTTGACGAGGTTGTCGCCCACGCCACGCGCCCCTTCGTCGCCAGCCACTCCAACTCCCGTGCGGTTTGCGGCGTCAAGCGCAACCTCACCGACGACCAGTTCCGTACCATTCGCGACATGGGCGGTATCGTCGGCCTCAACTACTGCAGCGAGTTCCTTTCCAACGACGCAACCGACAAGACCGCCGCAGACGTCACCTTCGACCAGCTGGCGGCACATATCGAGCACTGGCTCGACCTGGGCGGCGCGGACGTCATCGCGCTCGGCGGCGACTGGGACGGCGCCACTGTGCCCGCTTTCCTCTCCGATGCCAGCATGATGCCCGAGTTCCAGAACATGCTCTCCAAGCACTTTGGCAAGACCGTGATGCAGAAGCTCTGCAGCGACAACGCGCTTGCCTTCTTTGAGCGTTATTAATTTCACATCCCTTGAGCGGGCCGGCATGCCGAGCGGTCGACATGCCGGCCCGTCCCCAATCTGAAGGATAACTTTTGACGCAGCAATTTACGATTTTCCTACCCCGACCGGATGGGATGCCCATCCCCGTCGTCGTTACCAAAAAGCGCGTCAAGAACTTCAACCTGCGCGTCACATCGAGCGGTGAGGTCCACGCCAGCGCACCGCTCGACGCCAGCCGCGAGCGTGTCGAAGCGTTTGTAAAGCGCAACAACGGCTGGATTATCAGCCGACTTGCCCAGCGCGAGCAACGTCAGGCGACGGCGCGAGAACCGCTCAGTCCCCACTCGATCATTGCACTTTGGGGCAAGCCCATCACGGTACAGGATGCGCTCGATCACAACTTTGCATCACCCGCACCGCGACCCAAGCAGGCAACCTTCGCAAGCTTTATGGGTACCGATGAATCGGACGAAGGCCCACAGGCCAAGCGGCACGCAACCCTCGACGGCCTAACGTCCGATGAGCTCCAAGCCCATATCGACCAGCTCTATACGTCCGAGGTCACATCGGCGCTACGCGATATTGTGCACGCATACGAAATCGCAATGGGTGTCGCCGTTTCCCGCGTTTCCGTACGCAGCATGAAAACGCGCTGGGGCTCGTGCACGCCCAAAACCGGCGCCATTCGCATCGCACGAGAACTTGCTGCCTACCCCGTCGAATGCCTCGACATGGTTGTCGCCCACGAGCTCGTCCACTTGCTCGAGCCAAGCCACAATCGACGGTTCCACGCCCTGCTCGACACGTACTGCCCCAACAATAGAGCCCTATCGCAGCGGCTCAAAAAACCACCCGCCAACGAGCTCTAGAGTCGGCTAGCGCACGCGCTCGATCTCGACGCCGCAACTTGCCAGGGGAAGACCGACGGGCGCCCAAGGCTTATCGAGCTTAACACGCACGCCAAGCAGCAAGGGGTAACGACGCAGCAGCATCTGGGCCACACCCTCGGCTGCAGCCTCGATAAGCTTAAATGTATGCTCGCGCAGATAGCCGTCGACATCGTGGCACACCGAGCCATAATCAATCGAGGCATCCAGGTTGTCGTGCTCCCCTGCCGCGCGCAGGTCGGCATAGAGTACCAAGGACACGACAAACTTCTGCCCCAGGGCGTTCTCCTCGGGATACACGCCGTGGTTGGCAAAAACCTCGAGACCGTCGATAGTAATGCGGTCGGCATGGCGCAGGTCGTCATAGCTCACGTGGGGCACCGCCGTTGCGGTGGATATTTCGCCCCTTCCACGGCGGGCGAGCTCGGCACCCTCGGTCTTGGTTGCATTCTCGGGTAGCTTTTTGTTAGTCATCGCGATCGTCTCCTTCGTTCAGAACCCCGACCTCGCATGCCGACTACACGCGAATCGACAGGTTCTTTTTATCATCGCTCCAGTTGCAAGCATTGCGCGCAGGGCATGCAAAACAGGCGCGCGACGCTTTGTCGGCTGCATAAAGCAGACGCTCGAGCGGCTGGCTGTTCACGCGCAGCTTTCGATGGCCCAGAATGGCTGTCTTAATGGCTGCGGCATCTGCCGGCTCAAACGCCACGTCTTCGGGCATGCCGCCAAGAATCGCATCAGCGACGCGTTCGCTTGCAACATCATGGGATATACCCGATTCATACTGTTCATCTTTGCCGATATCGTGAAGAAGTGCCGTGGCGTAGATGACCTCGCGGTCAAATCCGAGCTCTTCTTCGAGATTCTTGATCCACATAATACGGGCGACATCCAGCAGATGGTCGATACCGTGGCGGCAAAAGATGCGCCCCGATTCCAACTGTGCAATGTTGCCCAGGTGCCGCCGGAACAGCCCGTTGGCACAGATGAAATCAATGCGAGGCATGGCACCAAAGGGAGTCAGGCCCGAAGCCATAAAGCCGCGACGCGGCGTCCCCTCATCGGTCTTCGATGCAAAGTCGTTGACGACTCTCATGGTTAGCGACCCAGCATTCTAAAGAATCGCTCCTCGAGCGACGGGTCGGTCTCAAAGACACCGCGACGAGCAAGCGTTACGGTCTTGGTACCGGGCTTTTGCACGCCGCGCATGGTCATGCACATATGCTCGGCTTCCATCAGCACGATCGCCCCTTGGGGGGCAAGATATTCCATGAGGGCATCGGCAACCTGTGCACACAGCTGCTCCTGCAGCTGCAGTCGACGGGCATAGACCTCAACCGTGCGAGCAAGCTTAGACAGACCCGCCACGCGACCGTTAGGGATATAGCCGATCGCAGCCTTACCATAAAACGGCAGTAGATGGTGCTCGCACAGCGAGTAAAACGTAATGTCGCGCTCGATAACTAAATCGTTCGAAGCGACGGCAAAAGTTTTGGACAGGTGCTCCTCAGCGCTCTGGTCCATGCCGCCGGCAATCTCGCCATACATACGGGCGACGCGTGCCGGCGTCTCCAGCAGGCCCTCACGAGTTGGGTCCTCGCCTATGCCCTCAAGCAACAGCTTTATGGCGGTCTCAACTTTTTCCTGATCGACCATCTGGGCCTCACTCTTCCGATTTTGCGTTCGCGCTATGGTACCACGCCCTCCGGCATCGGCCACAAGCTACATAGTATGGGTCGAATAGACCGGATCGTCTCGCCAAAGCTCCACAGCATCGCACAGCGCAACGCCCTCACGCGCGGCACGAGCGCGCGTGGCGTTCATGTCGATCACCCGCTGATTACTCGAACCCCTAAAACGCAAGGAGATATCGTGCAGGTCTTGAACGAACGGGCCGTCCACCAACATATCGAGGCAGGCAAGGATACGGTCCGTCACTTCGGTATGATGACGGCCGCCCGGCATAAGCTCCTCGAGCACGTCGCCAGTAAAGCACCAAATGGTCTTCCCCGACTCCACAGGATAGGCCGCACGCACGCGTTCGATAAAGTCAACGAGACCCGCCTGATTCTCGGGTTCCATGGGCTCGCCACCCAGAATCGTCAGGCCATCAATAAAGGGATGGTCGAGACTCTCGATAATCTTGTCCTCGACGGCACGGTCGAACGGTTCACCCGCGGCAAAGTCCCACGCGACGGAGTTAAAGCAATTTTTGCACCCGCGACGGCACCCGCTCACAAACAGAGAAGTACGAACACCTTCCCCATCAGCAATGTCGAAATACTTAATGTTCGCGTAGTTCATAGGTAACCTTCCTGGGGGTCTGGAGCACATCATCCCGTCCTCAAACATTCTCGGCCTGCGGCCTGCGAAACTGCGGGCGGGACGATATGCTCCAGACCCCTCGCGAGCGATACTCGATGAACAAAGCGAACATCGAGTATAGGGTTCGAGGTCTAATAAAAACTTTGTTGCAGCTCAACCGTCATCGCAAGCAAAACGTTGTTGCAAGTCAACTCATTTCCGCTAAGAACTTCGAGGAGTGAGCAGACCGCATGCTGCATCTCAACTACGTCAACTTGGCTGCCCCGTAGCGAGGCCCCGGACCTTTGCTCGATATGAGTTCCGCACGAACAGGAGGCGCCAGTGGCGCCTCCGTCGTGAGCCAGGACTGTCCGAAATAGCGAGTAAAGGTCCGGGGCCTCGCTACGGGGCAGCTTGGGATGGTTATTAGAGATGCAGCACGCGGTCGCGGATCTCCTCGGTTCGACCCTGGTTCCAGAATTGGGTACCGATGTAGCCGCACGTACGACGGGCGACGTTCATCTTCTCCTGATCGCGGTTGCCGCAGTTGGGGCACTCCCACACCAGCTTGCCGTCATCCTCGACAATCTTGATCTCGCCGTCATAGCCGCACACCTGGCAGTAATCGCTCTTGGTGTTGAGCTCGGCATACATGATGTTGTCGTAGATGTACTGCATCACGCGAATGACAGCCTTAAGGTTGTCCTGCATGTTAGGAACCTCAACGTAGGAGATGGCACCGCCCGGCGAAAGCTGCTGGAACATGCCCTCAAACTTGAGCTTATCGAAAGCATCAATCTCCTCGGACACATGGACGTGGTAGCTGTTGGTAATGTAGCCCTTGTCCGTCACACCCGGAATAATGCCAAAACGGCGCTGCAGGCACTTGGCGAACTTGTAGGTCGTCGACTCAAGCGGGGTGCCGTACAGCGAGAAGTCGATATCGCTTTCGGCCTTCCACTCGGCGCATTTGTCGTTCATGTGCTGCATGACGGCCATGGCAAACGGCGTGCCTTCCTTCTCGGTGTGGCTGTGGCCCGTCATGTACTTGACGCACTCATACAGACCGGCATACCCCAGGCTGATGGTGGAATAGCCGCCCACGAGCAGTTTGTCGATCGTCTCGCCCTTCTTAAGGCGCGCCAGGGCGCCGTACTGCCACAGAATCGGTGCGGCATCCGAAAGCGTGCCCATCAGGCGCTCATGACGGCACAGCAAGGCACGATGGCACAGCTCAAGGCGCTCGTCGAAGATCTTCCAGAACTTGTCCATGTCCTGATGCGAGCTCAGTGCGACATCGGGCAGGTTGATGGTCACAACACCCTGGTTAAAGCGGCCATAGTACTTAGGTTTGGTCGGGTCATAGTTGAGCGCGTTGGCAACATTGTTAAAGCCGTTGCCCGAACGGTCGGGCGTCAGGAAGCTGCGGCAACCCATGCAGGTGTAGCAATCGCCATTGCCGGCGGTCTCACCCTTAGACAGCTTGAGCTCACGCATCTTCTTCTCAGAGATGTAGTCGGGCACCATGCGCTTGGCGGTGCACTTGGCAGCCAGCTGGGTCAGGTAGAAGTACGGGGAATTCTCGTGAACGTTATCGTCCTCGAGCACATAGATAAGCTTGGGGAATGCCGGGGTAATCCACACGCCAGCCTCGTTCTTAACGCCCTCGTAGCGCTGGCGAAGCGTCTCCTCCACGATCATGGCAAGGTCGTGCTTCTCCTGGGGCGTACGGGCCTCATTGAGATACATAAAGACCGTCACGAACGGCGCCTGGCCATTCGTGGTCATAAGGGTCACGACCTGATACTGAATCGTCTGGACGCCGCGACGAATCTCGTCACGCAGACGGTCCTCAACGACCTCACGGACCTTCTCGGCAGACGCAGAGACGCCAAGCTCCTCGAGCTCGCGGGCAACCTCGCCGCGAATCTTCTGACGGCTCACCTCGACAAACGGAGCCAGGTGGGTCAGCGAAATCGACTGACCGCCATACTGGGAAGAGGCGACCTGGGCGATAATCTGCGTCGCGATATTGCAAGCAGTCGAGAAGCTGTGCGGCTTCTCGATCAGCGTGCCCGAGATAACGGTGCCGTTCTGGAGCATATCCTCCAGGTTCACCAGGTCACAGTTATGCATGTGCTGGGCGAAGTAGTCCGAATCGTGGAAGTGAATCAGGCCCTCGTTGTGGGCATCCACGATCTCCTGGGGCAGCAGCACGCGCTGCGTCAGGTCCTTGGAAATCTCGCCGGCCATGTAGTCGCGCTGAACGGAGTTGACGGTCGGGTTCTTGTTAGAGTTCTCCTGCTTGACCTCTTCGTTGTTGCATTCGATCAGCGACAGGATTTTGTCGTCGGTCGTGTTCTTTTGGCGCTTCAGGCTCTGAACATAGCGATAGATGATGTAGTGGCGGGCAACCTCCTCGACCAGATCCTGGATCTCCTCGACCGATACGGTGTGGCCGGCCTTCTCACATGCCTCGGCGACGTTTTGTGCCGCATAGATCACCTGGCGGTCGGTAAGGCGAGAGCCTTCCTCGACCTCCAAGTTTGCGGCGCGGATCGCATTGACGATCTTATCGATGTCAAAGGTAACCTCGGTGCCGCTGCGCTTGATGATCTTCATCCTCTTGCCTCTTTCGCATCGTAGCCTCATTGCGCTTCAGAGCCAAACGATGCCCGGCAGGGTTTGGCCCTGTCTTGCGGCGCCGTTGCGCAATCTGTGTTCTCGATAACCATAGGCCCTCATGCGGACAATCCTCGCAGCCAATCAAGAGGCTCAAAGATCCATCCAAATGGGGCGAATAAGGTCCTCGTTCTCTGTCCGTCATCTATCATACGACAAAGAGGCATCTATATCCTGTATTCTTTTTTTAGGTCAAACACAACATATAGTGTTTCAGCAGGTCAAAGCAATTGGTCAATTTGCAGACGCATTATAAATGAAGGCCTCTTGGCAGACTGCTAAAACGTTATCAACCCAACTACCTGCACAGCAGTTTTGAAACCCCCTCAACCGTGCCGTCGCCAAATAGCACCAAAACCAAGCCGCTCACGCCAAAAGAATCCAAAAGATTGTCCTTGACCAACATGTTGCGGTCATGATGGGCCAGGACACATGCAATCTGCCGGCACCCCTACGGGATGCGAAGACCATCGCGTACGGACCTTGGATCAATATTTGATGACTTATTTGGCGGCGCGCTTGGTGGCAAAAAACAAAACAGCCCAGAGGCGAAGCCTCTGAGCTGCGAACATTTGGTGGGCGTTAGAAGATTTGAACTTCTGACCTCTTCCGTGTCAGGGAAGCGCTCTCCCCCTGAGCTAAACGCCCAAATGGAGCGGACAACGGGGCTCGAACCCGCGACCCCAACCTTGGCAAGGTTGTGCTCTACCAACTGAGCCATGTCCGCCTGCGAGGATTTAATATACGGGATGATCGCCCCGAATGCAAGAACTATTTTCGAATAATTTGAAAATAGTTCGAGCCTCTGGAACGGATTGACCAATCAGGCAAAAAGAACTGATGACCCACTCCCCCGGCCACAACAGACACTATGACCCAATCCGAGGGCACTGAAACGACAGGAGCCCCCGCTCGTGACCGCGGGTCGGGGCTGCGACAATGATGTC
>CABVCJ010000052.1 GCA_902496845.1 uncultured Collinsella sp. | reverse complement strand
GGGGGGGAGCCATAATACGAGTCAGTGCCGCAACCATGCGCGCCCGAAGCTCGCCTTCCGACTCGCCACCAAAGGCCACCGGATAATCACCCCAGGGCTGCGGCGGCATATCGCGATTTGATGTGCCTTCCAGCGAGCCCAGGCGCCACTCGCGCAGGTCGTCGACCGGCTCTATGGGAAGGTCCTCGCCAACGATCAGCTCGGCCGTGTGGAGCGCCCGACCCAACGGAGACGAATACGCATGGTCAAAGGAGATGCCACGCGCCTTAAACGCGGCGCGCGTCGCCAGCGCCTGCTCGCGCCCGCGCGCCGTAAGCGGCGAATCGTGCCAGCCCTGCAAGATGTTCTGCACGTTGAGCTCGGTCTGCCCATGCCGCACCAAATACAGATCGGCCACATGCCCTCCCCTCGCACCACCACAAAGGAGACAGGCACCTTTGTGGTGGTTTTACTGCCGGATCGCGCCGCAACGACGCGCAACTACAGCAGCACGTCGGCAAGCGGACGCTTGGGCACGTGATGCACCTGCGCCCCATCGCGCCAGTAATTGATAGAACCATCCGGGTTGGAATCGATCGCATCGATGATCTGCGTTTCGGCCGGAACGCCAAACGCCATGATTAGCTTGAGCTCGTATTTGTCGTTATCGAGCCCCATGGCGTCGATCGCGCGGGGCGTAAAGGCCTTGAACATGCAAGCCGCCACCTCGGGGGTGGCGCTGCGGGCGGCGAGCATCATCGTCTGAGCCGCGATGCCCGTGTCGACCTCGGTAACAGGCGCGGCGGGCTTGCCGGGAACGGCGCGCTCGGCAAGAATCGCGATGTAGCCGGTCGGGCGCTCGCCCTCGGCAGGGCCCGGCCAGTCCTTGAGCGCACCGGCCCACGCGAGCTCATCAAATACACGCGCGCAGTCCTCAGCACCGCTCACCACATGAAAACGCAGACGCTGAGCATTAGCGCCGCAGGGAGCCAGGTGCGCCAGCTCTGCCAGCTCGAGCAAAAACTCGCGCGGCACGCGCATGGACTCGTCAAAACGGCGGCATGTGCGAGCGCGACGAACCAGCGCATCAAACGTATCCAAGCCAAGCTTTTCACAGCCTTGCTTTGCCATCGACTCCGCACTCGACGGCGCCGCGGGAACAGCTTCGTTCATAGAGACCCCCAATACAAGCCAATTGTTCTTAGAAAATCTAACCTAAAACGCAGACAATAACGAACAGAGCCGCAATGTTCTACACCTGTTAAATAGAATAACGCGACATGGGGAACAACGAGAACAAATCGGGGCCTTTGGGTTACACTTCGCCCTCCCCGACCCATACGTCAGCGCCTTTAGGCGATACTTGTTGTAGCAACTGCGGCATACGCCGCAAAAACAACAATGACGGCAAACGCCACGCGGAAAGGAGACCTCATGGGCATCTTTAAGAACGACGACCAGCAGTCAAATTTGTTTGGATTTGACGAGAAAAGCATGGCAGACAAGGCAATCAAGGCCGTGCGCTGGATCTACGCCGTCACGGGCGTCATCGCACTACTTGCCGGCATCGCGCTGCTGTTTGCACCCGCCAAGTCCCTCGTCTTCCTGACGACCGTCCTGGGCTTCTACTTTGTGATCACAGCTGGCGTCAGGCTGTTCACCGCCATTTTTGAGCCGCTGCTGCCCGCCGGTTGGCGCGTGACGAGCATCATCTCCAACCTGCTCATCATTCTGGGCGGCGTCATAATCCTGCGCAATCAGGCCTTCTCGACCGCGACGCTCACCACGCTCGTGGTGGTCGTGGCCGGTTTTGGCTGGATCGTCGAAGGTGTTATGTCCATTCTGGAGTCCGAGCTTTCGTCCAACCGCGCCCTCGCCATCCTGAGCGGTGCGCTCTCCATCATCGCCGGCATGTTCGTGTTCATCTACCCGCTGTGGTCGGCCAAGATGCTCGTCATCTTTACCGGCGCTGCACTCCTGGTGTTTGGCGTGACGCTGATTATTCGTGCTATCCGCTTTGGCAAGCTGGTGCACTAGATGCAAAGAACGCTCTTTATTGATGCCGACGCCTGCCCGGTCACGCGCGAGTCGATCGACTGCGCGCGGCGGGCGGGCGTCGCCGTGGTTATCGCCGGCAACAGCACGCAAAACCTGGAGCGGCACATTCGCCGCGACGATCCGCGCGATGCCGAGCACGCACGACGCGGCTTTTGGGTCACTACGCTCGATGTGAGCGTAGGCGCCGACAGCGCAGACTTTGCCATTGTCGAACGTCTGCAGGCGGGTGACGTGGTCGTGACGCAGGACATTGGCCTGGCGAGCATGGTGCTCGGCCGCAATGCCGCCGCCATCGGTGTGCGCGGGCGCGTGTACGACAAGGCGACCATCGACATGCAGCTGTTTATTCGCCACGAGGAAAAGAAGGTGCGTCGCGCCGGCGGTCGCACCCGCGGGCCGGCAGCCTTCACCAGTGAAGACCGCGCCCGCTTTAAGCGCAACCTCACCGAGCTGCTGCGCTAACCAAGGCAGATTTTTGGGACATACCTAAAAATCTGCCTTTTTGTTTTGGGCGGTGTGAGCGCTCAGGATCCATGGCTCAACAAAAAACGGGCTTCAAAATGCCATGCGTCGCCGCATTGTGCAAGCGCCGTGCATGGCTATTTTGAAGCCCGTTTTGTTAGGCCTACTTAGAGGCCAAAGGCAGATAGGACGAGGCCCCAGCCAGCGCCGATGACGTACATCATGACCAGGAACACGGCGTTTTCGCGAGCGCTGCGGTTGGTGCGGAACAGCACCAGGTAGCCCACGCCGGCGGAAATGAGCGTGCCGGCGAGCATCGGTGCCAGTTGCAGCGCGCCTTCCAGATACAGCTGCGTAATGACCACGCTCGCCGAGCAGTTGGGGATCAGGCCGACAAGCGCCGAACCCAGAACGGCGAGCGTCTCGTTGCCGCGCAGGAACTGCTCGATTGCGGACTCGCCAAAGGTCTCGAGTACGGCGACCAGAACCAGCGTCACCAGGAAAATGAATACCGATACCTGCACGGTATGCGAGATGGCGCTGCGGATAATCGACAGGACGGGCACACCTTCGTGTGAGTGGGAGCGACCATGGTCGTGATGGTGTTCGTGCCCGCCCTCGTGTCCGTGGTCGTGGCCATGTCCGTGTTCGCGCTCGTCCTCATCCTCGTCTTCATCACAACCGCAATGGTCGCGCTCGCACAGCTCATGGATGTGGTCGGCGCTCACGCCCGCCTCGGCAACCTCGTCGATGATGTCACCGCCGCTGTGGTCGTCATGCGCGCAGTTAACGTGCGCCGGATTGACAGTGGTCCCCAACACGGTACGACGAATCGCCGCATGCGCACGGGCGTTGCGACGCAGACCGCGAATGGCGGCATCTACAATAAGGCCCGTGACCAGTGCGATCAGCGCTTTCGAAGCCAAAAGCATCGCCATAGTCTGCACGGGAACCTGCTCGGCAAGTAGCAGCGGCAGCATCTCGTCGGAGGTCGAAAGAAACACCGCCACCAGGGTTCCCAGCGTCACGACGCGACCGGCGTACAGCGTTGCCGCCATGGCCGAAAAGCCGCACTGCGGCACTATGCCCAGTAACGAGCCGACCACGGGGCCAGCGGCGCCGGCACGCTTGACGGCGCCGTTGACGCGATCGCCTGCCACATGCTCGAGCGTCTCGAGGACCAGATATGTCGCCAACAAGAACGGCACCAGCGAGAGCGTGTCCTTGCCGGCGTCGAGCAGAATATCAATCAGCAAATCCATGACGGATGGAACCTTTCGTGTCTTTCGGCAGCATTGTAAAAGTCCTAGCGGTCAACTAGGGTATTGTAATTGTCCTAGGCGCGATGCCAATAGTTGCCCATGGTAAACTATCATCTCGCCATAACTCGACAAACCCGAGCCGCACGACGCGGCCCGTGCAAGGAGCAGCATATGAACGTATCGCAAGCACTCGAATACGAGCGCCAGCCGTTTATCCCCATGTTTATCTACGGCGACCACGGCGCCATGGAATCCGAGCGTCAGAAAGGCGAAGAGGCCCTCAAGGTGCTCGAAACCGAGTACTTTACCGCCGAGGACGACCCCGGCTTCGACTTTGCCACCGTGCGCGACCTGGCCGACCGCAACCGCGACCTGTGCGACCAGATTGGCGAGGCGCGCCTGCGCAACGTGACGCCCGCGACGCTTTCGCGCGGCCTGTCCGACGCCGACACCTGCGCCGCCATCGGCAAGATGCAAAAGCGCACCGCCGCGTCCGTCATGCGCGAGATCCGCGGCGACCGCGACGCGCTCGGTGTCGCCTACGCTCGCAAGCCCATCCAGGGCACGGTGCTCGGCATCGACATCGAGACCACCGGCCGCGCACCCGAGCGCGGCTACATCATCAACGTGGGCTGGGAGATCATGGAGCTCACCAGCGACGCCATCCCGCACGACGCCGAGGCGCACTACTGCGGTCTGCCCGATATCTACCGCGGCGAGGATGTGCCGCTGTCGAATATCCACCACATCACCTGGGATGACATTGACGGCAAAACGCCCTTCCGCGAGAACAAGGAGCTGCAAAAGCAGCTGCTCAAGCTTATGAAGAAGTACCCGTACATGGCGCACAACGCCGCCTTTGAGGACAGCTGGTTCAAGATCCACCTGGACGGTTACGCCGAGGCACGCCGCGCCGGCAAGATCATCGTCATCGACTCGCGCCAGATCTGCCGCAGCCTGGACGCCGACGTGCGCTCGCTCCCCCGCGAGTCCGCGCCCGCCGCGCTCGAGAACTGGGCACGCCGTCGCGGCACCCTCGCCGCCGACGCCAACGAGCAGCACCTGGGCCTCGACGACACCGACCTCATGCTCCGTACCGTCCAGGCCGAGTTCAACCTCAAGAACCTATTTGCCAAGTAAAAGCGCCATTCGCGAGCAATACCTGTCGGGCCATAGCGCCTGTGCAAAAGCGATACGCCGAGGCACCCCTCTCAAGCGACGCAATGCGGGCCGATATCCAAGTGGATATCGGCCTGTTTTTTCGGCACCGCGCACGCGGCCCCCGGCCATCGGAGCCTAGCCGCCGCACAACTAAGTACAACTAAGAACTTCGTTTGCGCATGTTCAAGCCAAATTACACATCATTTTTGACGCCGCTTTTGAATCAAAACGGCGCTGACCGGCATCAGTTGTGGAGGCCTGCGTAGCCAGCGAGCTGCGACAATGTTCCAAATGGCATCTTTCTCCATCATTGGCGTCAAACTCTTGGACAGCTTTCGTTATGTCGCAACATTTTGCCTTGGCGTTTATCGCGAGCCCCGCCGCCTGGTCTGCCATGCTATCTGTATGAGTATCGTGCTTTCACATAACACGGCAAAAACGGTCTACCAAGCCGCATACTCGGTATCCGCAATTGGAACCGAGCCCTGCAGTCCCGCCAAAATCTACGGGGCACGCCCCAGCAAGGAACTTCTCGACTCTGCCGCCGACTGGCTCGCCAGGCACAATATCGCCCTTGATAACGGCGCGCCGCTCGATACAACGGTGTTCGAGCGCGCAAACGTGCGCAACATACCGGGCTGCAAATGCCACGTATCGTCTAAGCGTTTCTCGGGCTCGCGCTTTATCGAACTCGCTGACGGCATCTATATAGTCGGCGTCGAACTCTGCGCGCTTCAGGCCGCAACCTATCTTCCCTTTCGCGAACTTGTGGAGTACTACTTCGAACTGTGTGGCGCCTATTCCCTTGGGCGCGATGCCTCGACAGCCTATACCGAGCGCTTCGCGCTCACCTCGACCTCGAGTCTCAAGCACTTTTTTAACTCCCTCACCGACTGCAAGGGGCTCGAACTTGCCCGAAAAGCCGTCCGTTGCGTGCGAGACGGATGCCGCTCGCCAATGGAAACGGCGTTTGTAATGATGCTCACGCTGCCCAGACGCGAGGGCGGGCTGGGCATTAGCGAGATCGAGACCGACTACGAAGTAAAGGTCACAGCTGCCGCAAAAGACCTCACGCGGCGCGAAAAGTTCTATATGGATGCATATCTCAAGCGGTCCCGAACCGACATCGAATACAACGGATTTCAGCACGATGCCGAAGAAGACCGCGCCATTGACGAAGAGCGCAAGAACGCGCTGGCGTCCATGGGCTACGGAATCATTACCGTCAGTCGCTATTCCTTTATGCACGCCAGCGCCTTCGCCAGGGTCATGGAGGCGATCCAGCGAAAGGAGGGCATTCGCCCATCGCGCCTACCCAAAGATTTTGCAATTAAGCAAGAAGAGCTGCGACGATTTGTGCTCAGGAGATTTATCGAGGAAAAGAAGCGTATTAATGAGCTCCTCTGTCAAGATGCAGAGCAGCGTAGTGTACTTGAGCTCGAACACGCCGTGCTCGAAGGCATCTCGCTGAACGACCCGACAATCAACGATGCCCCAGCCATCGACGACATGCAAGTCATCGAGTTGGATTGCCCGGAGTTCGCTCAAACAAGCACTTCCACGCCCGAAGGCAGGGTGTACGGGGCCAGAACAGAGGCGGACTGACGGGGTGGGTACCCAGGCGACGTGCAAAAACGGGAGTTTTCAGCAAAGCCGGGTATCCAAGGAGCTTCGAATTGATCTATTTTGCACCGATGCCGCTGATTTTGATGTATGTTAGGCAACAACTGGGGAACATCAGTCGACATTTACACTCAAGTAAAGCCCTGCGGCGGCAAATGCCGCCGCATTATGCAATAAATAACCCCTCGTCGATGCTGAAAACTCCCGTTTTTGCACGTCGCTAAGGTACCCACGGGTAGCGCACAGAGATGTGGTGTAAGAGGCGGGGCATGCCCCGCCTCCGCCCTTTCTTGAAAGGGAGGGGACACCGCCTAGAATTCGTCGTTGGAGTAATGAAGGTGACGAATGGAAGGAAAGGCGATGCCCCAAGAAGAGAGTGTACTGCGCCTCGGTCGCGACGAGGCCCTCGAGGCGGCGAGGCTTTGGCAGGAGTGCGGCGACGCGCGCGAGTTCGCGTGCAGGGTGCTGGGCGGCGTGATGAACGCACTGATGGACTCCGAGGCCCAGCAGATGTGCGGCGCGAGCCGCAACGAGCGCAGCGACGGCAGGGAGAACAGCCGCAACGGCTACCGCCCCAGGTCGCTCAAGACCGCCGTGGGCGACGTGGAGCTCGAGATACCCAAGCTCAGGCACGGCACCTACTACCCCGAGGGCATGCTCGCGCGATGGTCGCGCGTCGACACCTCGGTGGCCGCCATCGTGCAGGAGATGTACGTGTGCGGCGTGTCCACCCGCAAGGTCGAGCGCGTGGCGTCCAAGCTGGGCATATCCTCGCTGTCGAGCTCGGAGGTCTCGAGCCTCTGCTCCGACCTCGACGCCGAGGTGGCGGAGTTCCGCCGCCGCGACCTTTCGGGCACGCCGTGCTGCTACCTGTGGCTCGACGCCACCTACATGAGCTGCAGGGTCGGCTCGTCGGTCGTCTCGCAGGGCGTCGTGACCGCGATCGGGCTGGGCGCCGACGGGCGCAAGCACTTCCTGGGCTGCGACGTGGTCGACACCGAGAGCGAGGACTCCTGGTCGGCATTCCTCGGCGGGCTGCGCGAGCGCGGGCTGGCCGGCGTTCGCCTCGTGGTCTCCGACAGCCACGCCGGGCTCGTGGCCGCCGTCTCGCGCCTGTTCCAGGGCTGCGCCTGGCAGCGCTGCGTGACGCACCTGCAGCGCAACCTCCAGAGCGCCTGCTCGGGCAGGCCCGAGGACTCCAAGGCGGCCGTCAGGGACCTCGTGCACGCCGCGGTCTACCAGGACGACCCCGACCTCGCGCGCTGCGTGTGGGCCGAGGCGGCGCCCTGGGTGGCGTCGGTGTCCGCCAGGGCCGGCGAGGTCTTCGAGCAGGCCGAGGACTCCGCGCTGGCGTTCACGGCCTTCCCCAGGGCGCACTGGGCCAAGCTCCGCACCAACAACGTCCAGGAGCGCGCCAACCGCGAGATCAAGCGCCGCTACAGGGTCGTGCAGTCCTTCCCCTCGAGGGAGTCGATGCTGCGCCTGACGTGCGCGAGCCTCATGGAGACCGAGGGGCAGTGGTCCCAGCAGCGCGTGTTCTCCGAGGCCTCGGCCGCCGAGGGCTTCGCCGAGCCCGCGGACAGGCCGGCCCCGACAGAGGGGAGGCGCCGCGCGCTCGGGCGGCGCGCCAGGGAGATAGTGGACGAGATAGTCGAGAAGCGCGGCCTCAAGAAGGAGTAACATCGGGGCTTGCAGCGACGGACCTCAGGACACTCTTACACCACGTCTGCGCGCGCCACCTACCCACGTTGGCATCGGCGGCCTTATCAGCATCAACCAGCGCCTTTAACCGCCTCTAGGGCCATTCGATAGCAAAATATTTCACGAATTATATTGACATATGAACATGCGCTCATATACTCGGAAGTAAGTTATATGAGCGCATGTTCATATGAAAGGATATTGCAATGAGCGATCCCGCTGATGAAATAAAGTCCAGCGTCGACACCACCATCGTGCCCGACATCCCCACCACCTGCTCGCCCGAGGACCTTCCCGACGAGGAGCTGCTGTACGACCTTGCCGACCTGTTCAAGGTCTTTAGCGACACCACGCGCATCAAGATCCTCTACGCTCTCATGGGCCGCGAGCTCTGCGTGGCAGACATCGCCGAAGCGACCGAAACCTCGCAGTCGGCAGTATCGCACCAGCTGCGCACACTCAAGCAGTCGCACCTGGTTAAATTCCGGCGCGACGGGCGCAATATCCTCTACTCGCTCGCCGACGACCACGTCTACACCATGCTCAACCAAGGCATGAGCCACATCTGCGAATAGCAACCAACCACGGTACCAGCGCGGCCTGCACCCAAGCCGCAAGACAGGGAAAGGAACCCACCATGAAAAAGCAGTTCAAGCTCGACGAGATCGACTGCGCCAACTGTGCGCGCGAGCTTCAGGACGAGCTGGCCAAGCTCGAGGGCGTCAAATCCGTGTCCGTTAACTTTATGACCCAGAAGCTGACGCTCGAGGCCGATGACGCCGAGTTCGACGAGGTGCTCGACCGCGTCGTGGAGTTTACGGCCGACGCCGAGCCGGACTGCGAGATCATTCTCTAGCTCAGGTTAACGCCAACCCAAAAGGCCGCGCTTGCCGCGGCCTTTGCTCGCGAAATTATATGAGCGAGTGTTCATACATTCAAATGGGAGGTTTGAATCATGGCAGCCGCCGATCCCACAAAGAAAAAGAAGAAGCGCAAGAAGAAAGAGTCCCTTGAGCATAAGCGCAATCGTATCCTGGTAGCGCTAGGCATTTTTGCGGTGGTATACGCCCTCGAGGAGCTCGGTACCCTTACCGCCGCATTCGGCACCCCGGGTAACGTCTACGCCAGCTTCGTGCTGTTCCTGGTGCCGTTCCTAATTGCCGGCTACGACGTGCTCCAAAAGGCATACAACAACATCCGCCGCGGCAAGGCCTTCGACGAAAGCTTCCTCATGGCCGTCGCGACCATCGGCGCGTTTGCCATGGTGCTCTTCCCTGACACCGATCCGCACATGGCCGAAGGCGCCGCTGTCATGCTGTTCTATCAGGTCGGCGAGCTGTTCCAGGCCTACGCCGTGGGCAAGAGCCGCAAATCGATCAGCGCCATGATGGACATCGCGCCCGATTACGCCAACGTCGAGCAACCCGACGGCACACTCGAGCAGGTCTCCCCCGATGACATCGCCGTCGGCACCGTCATCGTCGTCAAGCCCGGCGAGCGCGTACCCATCGACGGCGTCATCGTAGAAGGCGAGACGCAACTCGACACCGCCGCCCTTACCGGCGAATCGATTCCCCGCCCGGCCAAAACCGGAGACGATATCATCAGCGGCTGCATCAACATGACGGGCCTCATCCACGTGCGCACCACCAAGCCATTTGGCGAGTCCACCGTCGCGCGCGTCCTGGAGCTCGTAGAAAACGCCAGCGAAAAGAAGGCGCGTACCGAGAACTTCATCACGCGCTTCGCCCGCGTCTACACGCCCGCCGTCACCGGCGCGGCCGCGGTACTCGCGCTCGGCGGCGGCTTGGTCACCGGCGCCTGGTCCGACTGGATCCTGCGCGGCCTGACCTTCCTGGTCGTCAGCTGCCCGTGCGCGCTCGTGATCAGCGTCCCGCTGAGCTTCTTTGGCGGCATCGGCGGCGCATCCAAGCTGGGCGTCCTCATCAAGGGCTCCAACTACCTCGAGACGCTCGCCGAAGTGGACACCGTCGTCTTTGACAAGACCGGCACGCTCACCAACGGCACGTTTTCGGTCGTGGCGGTACACCCCGAGGCAGGTTATACCGAGCAGTCGCTGCTCGAAGTCGCGGCCCTTGCCGAGTCGTTTTCCGATCACCCCATCGCACGGTCCATACGTGCCGCCTACCAGGGTGAGCTCGACCAGAATCGCGTGAGCGACTCCGCCAATGTCGCGGGTCACGGTTTCACGGCAACCATCGACGGCAAGCGCGTCGTCGTCGGCAATGCCAAGATGCTTGCTGCGGCCGGCATCGACGCCCCCAATTGCGAGGTCGTCGGCACGATCCTCCATGTACTGGTCGATGACACGTACGCCGGCCACATTGTAATTGCCGACACCGTCAAGGCCGATGCAGAACAGACGATCCGTGACCTTCACACCGCCGGCGTCAAGCGCACCGTCATGCTCACGGGCGACCGCGAGGAAGTGGCAGCCGCCGTGGCCAAGCAGCTGGGGCTCGACGAGTTCCATGCGCAGCTGCTGCCGAGCGATAAGGTCGAGCGCGTCGAGGCACTGCTGGCGGTCGAATCAGGCAAGGGCAAGCTCGCCTTTGTGGGTGACGGCATCAACGATGCGCCCGTGCTCACCCGCGCAGACGTTGGCATTGCCATGGGCGCCATGGGTTCCGACGCCGCAATCGAGGCGGCAGACGTGGTGCTGATGGACGACAAGCCTTCCAACATCTCCCGCGTGATCCGCGTGGCGCGCAAGACCATGACGATTGTTTGGCAGAACATCATCTTTGCGCTGGGCATTAAGTTGCTAATCCTGGTGCTCGCGGCACTCGGCATCGCCAACATGTGGCTTGCCGTCTTTGGCGACGTGGGTGTGGCGATCATCGCCATCCTGAACGCCATGCGCGCGATGGGTGTCAAGAACCTGTAGCACTCGTGGTCCCTCCGGCCGGGGCCGGGCTTGGTTTTGAAAACGTCCTCGCGCATGAGGCCCGCCTTTCCTGCTCCTGCGGAGCAGCGGAAAGACGGGCCTCGCGCTGCGGAATGTTTTCAAAACCAAGCCCGGCCCCGGCCTGCGGTGACGTTGCTGGTGGTTCTTGGGCATCGCTTGCTGGCGGGGTTCCTTGTCTGAGTTGGACTTAGTTGGTGGGACTACTGGTCCCGGTCGCTGGTTCGCGCTTTGCGTGAACTCCGCGCTACTGTGGGTCAGTTAGGCTTCTGTTGTTGACCCCGCTACATCTTCCCGTCCCAACATCGCCCTCAGCTTCTCGAAGCTTCCCTCGCTCAGGCAATGCTCCATGTGGCAGCCCTCTTGCGAGGCAACCTCGGGCGCAACGCCTGCGTCCTCTAGCAGCCTCACAAAAAAGCAATGGCGCTCCCACATTTGGCGGGCAACCTCAAGACCGCGTTCCGTCAAATGTACATCGCGTTTGCCCATCTCCACGTAGCCGGTGCTCTCCAGGGCCGCCATGGCTTTAGAGACGCTCGCCTTGGTTACGCCCAGGTATTCGGCGACGTCGATCGATCGAACGATGCCTTGGCGCTCCGAGAGCACATAAATAGATTCGAGATAGTCTTCTCCGGATTCACGCAGGGCCATGGGCCGCCTTTCGCGATGGCTTCTAGTTAGCCTTTGGATACTTTTGCTTGATTTACTTTACCGCAAAAGTTGCCCATGTCTTACTACGTTGTCTAAAAAGTTAACCGTGTTTCACAAAATGCGCGGAGCAAGCAGGGCGACACGGCACGCAACGCGCAAGGAGTGTCCCCAGCTGCCGGCAGAAAAGGAACGTCCCTAAGCGCCGAATCCTCAGCTATAGCAGCCCAAAGTGCTTGGCGGCGTTGTAGATACCGTCATCGTCCACGGCGGTCGTAACGTAGGTCGCCGCGGCCTTCACCGTGTCCTGCGCGTTGCCCATGGCCACGCTCGTGCCCACGGCGGCAAACATCGACAGGTCGTTCTCGCCGTCGCCAAAGGCAATCGCCTCGCTCGCGTCGATACCAAGCCGCTCGAGCGTCGCCGCCACGCCCAGGTCCTTGCCGCCGTTAGCGGGAATAATGTCGCAGAACAGGTCGCACCAGCGCGTGGTGAGCGAATGCGACACGGCGTCGGTCACGATATGCTCGTCGACCGGGTCCACAAAGGCGCAAAACTGGTAGACCGGTGCGTCAAAGGCGTGCTCAAACGGCTCCTCGTGGTAGACGATTCCCGCGTTGCTGCCAGCCGTCACCACGCGCTCGGACAGGCGGTTCACAAACGAGTTCTCGCCCTGCATGCACAGCGAGTCGTAGCGCCCCTGCGCCACCTGGTCCACAATCACCGCGACGTCGTCCGAATCGATCGGGCAGCTGCGGTAAACCCCCTCGGCATCAAAGCAGTGCTGGCCCGAAAGCGTAATGTACGCATCCCAGCCCAGGTCGAACAGCCAGTCCGGCATCTGGTAGGTCGGACGGCCCGTGGCGATCACGCACGCAATCCCCTGCTCGTGAAAGCTGTCGAGCACCTGCTGCGCCGACGCCGGAATCCGGTGGGTCTTAAAGCTCAGCAGCGTGCCGTCGATATCGAAAAACGCGGCTTTGATCATTCTCGCCTACTCCTCGCCCTCGAGCTTCTCGCTCGCCTCGAGCCACGCCATCTCCAGCTCGTCCATGGCGGCGTGGGCCTCGTCGATCTTTGCCTGCTGCTCGCCGAGCGCCGTGTAGTTGGTGGGGTCAACCTGTGCCATCGCGGCCTCGGCCTCCTCCACGCGGGCGCGCTGCGTCTCCATTTTGCGCTCGAGCGAGCTCACCTCGCGGCGGAGCTTCTGGCGCTCGGCGTTGGAAAGGCCATTGGGCTGGCCGCTCGACTTGGGCTTTTCGGCCGCAGCCGCCAGAAGCTCCGCCGCGAGGTGAGCTCGCTCGAGCGCAAAA
>CABVCJ010000051.1 GCA_902496845.1 uncultured Collinsella sp. | reverse complement strand
CGCCCGCGATGGAGCAACCCGCCTCGACGCACTTGTCGGCGCCGCCCGCCAGAATCTGACCTGCGACCTCGATGCCCAGGCAACTGGGAATGCACAGCAGGTTCATGGCATGGCTCGGCTGCCCGCCCATGGCGTAGATGTCCGACAGCGAGTTGGTCGCGGCGATCTGGCCAAACAGAAACGGGTCGTCGACCATCGGCGGGAAGAAGTCGATGGACTGCACGAGGCCCAGGTTCTCCCCTACGCGGAAGACGCTCGCATCGTCGGAGGTATCGAACCCCACGAGCAAGTTGTCGTTATGCACATTGGGTAAATCGCCCAGGACCTGGGCGAGGACTCCGGGAGCCAACTTAGCGGCTCAACCGCTCGCGGCAGTCATAGACGTGAGCTTAATCTGATCGTCAGCCATCGATACCTCCTCTCTTCGGTCAATCATTTTCTCCCAGTATACGCATGAATGCGAGCCTACGGCGGATGCATTAATTGAGCGCCTGTGCGCGAATCGCCGCGCCGATCGCTCCGGCAAAGCGAGCCTGGGGCGAGGTGGTCACCGGCGACCCCAGTAGCTCGCCCAACCGCTCCACCACGAAGGCGTTCTCGCACAGGCCGCCGGTCAGGTAGTACGGGGCGCCCGCGGCCTGCCCGGCCATGGTCGCCACGCGCGAAACCACGCTGTCGATCACGCCACGCGCAATGTTCTCGCGCGGCTCACCGCGACCGATCAGGCTGATGACCTCACTTTCGGCAAAGACCGTGCACATGCTGGATATCTTGGTTGGCTCGCCGGAACGCGCCAGGTCGGCCATCTGCTGCTGGGAAATGCCTAGGCGGTCAGCCATGATCTCCAAAAAGCGCCCCGTGCCGGCGGCGCACTTGTCGTTCATGGCAAACTTGGCCACGCGGCCACTTTTAAGCTGAATGACCTTGGTGTCCTGACCACCCACATCGATCACGGTGCCGTGGTCACCAAACAGACGCACGGCACCGGTGCCGTGGCAGGTAATCTCGGTCACGACCTTGTGCGCATAGGGCACGGCGACACGGCCGTAGCCGGTCGCGATCACGCGCACGTCGTCGGCAGCCACGTCATAGCCAGCCGCGGTAAGCTCGCAACGCAGACGCTCGGCCGCATCAACCGACGAGAACCCGGTTGGCTGCACGCACGTCCACGCCACCGAACCCTCACCGTCGGCCACAGCAGCCTTAGCCGCCGTAGACCCGATATCGATCCCGATCCCTATCATGGCTCTCTCCCAATCTAAACATCAAAGGTAGCGGCGCGTTCAGGCGCCTTAGCTCTAGGTTTCTCAGGTGCCGGAGATTGCCCCGAAAGAGGAGCGCAGCGTACTTTGGGTACGCAAGCGACGGTTTGAGGGGCAAGATCCGGTGCCTGAGAAACCTAGAGGGTTTCGATGAAGGCGGCGATGCGGGTCTCGATCTGGCCCATGTCGCCATTGCTGTAGTCAGTCTCGATCTTCATATACGGAATACCCGCACCCTCGACGGCCTCCTGCATGCGCGCGCTCTCAACGTTGAAGGTGTGGCAGGCCTGTAGCACGCTCTCTACCACGCCATCGACATGATACTTCTCGCACATGGCCAAGGTGTTGTCCATGCGGCCGTCGTTGAGCGTCATGACCGAGCAATTAATGTCCAAGTAGCGATCGGCAATGGCGCGTAGGATATCGGGAGAGTCGGGGTCGATCATCATGGCGGCCGTACGCTCGCCCGAGCAATCGTCCATGCACACGACCACGCCGCCGTTGGACTCGATGGTGCGACCGATCTTGTTGATCACGCCGCCCACCGGGCAACCGGTAATCAGAATGCGCTTAGCATCTGCCGCAACCGGACGCTCGCCCGCGTCGTAGGCCTCTCGTAGCTTGACAACCTTTTGCTCCAGCTGCTGCGTATAGGCCTCGATATCAAAGCTGAACGTACCGGCAAACATAGTGCTCATCAGGTCGACACCGCTCATGGCCGCAGGCTGGTTGGCCTGAAGCGCGAACATATCGAGCTGCGCCGCACGCAGGCGATTGCGACGACGGACGGCGGCGCGCAGGTCGTCATCAGTAATCGTAATGCCGTAGAAGCCCTCGAGCTCCTCCTTGAGCAGGCGGCACTCCTCGTACCAGCCTTCACGCTCGTAGGCGCGATCGCGACCCTGCGGAAGATGCAGAATGTGCGTGCGCTTGAGCTCGTTGAGTAACTCGTACATCTTCTTCTTGCCGTCGCAGGTGGTCTCGCCAATGATCATGTCGCTAAAGTACGTAAACGGGCACTTTTGCGAGTAGGCAAAGCCGTACGTCGATTTGATGAGCGGACACAGATTTGCCGGCAGCACCTTCTCGGCCTCGGGAATCACCTCATCGGACGTGCCGCACAGCGCCACGCTCGCAGCCCCCGCGGCATCGACAATCTCGAGCGGCGTATAGCTGCACAAAAAACCGACCAGGCGATTACCCGCCTGCTTGTAATCCTTAACGCGAATAAACGCGGCCTTGCGCTGCTCGTTGAACTCCTCAAACGTGCTGGGCAACGGCTGCTCAATATTTTCCAGCATATAACTCCTAAACCTTTTAACCAACCAAGGAAACGGCTTTCCCAGGTGCCCGAGGTCGCCGTGAAGGAGGAGCGCCGCGTACTTTTGTACGCGAGCGACGGTTTGAACGGCAAGATCGGGTGCCTGGGGAAGCCGCCGGGACGGATAGCCCTAAATGGTTTCCAAGAAAGCTTCAATGCGCGTCTGCAATTGCCCCGCATCCTCGCCGGCGTAGTCGGTCGTGATGTGCATAAACGGAATGCCTGCCTCCTCGGCGGCCTTCTCCACGGCAAACGACTCCATCTCGTAGAGCGTGCAGAACTGCAGGGCCACGTCGACGATACCGTCGGCATGCAGGTCCTTGGCCATCTGGACAATGTCCTTCATACGCTGGTCGTTGGGCGTAAAGACGGCGCAGTTGATCTTAAAGTAGCGCTCGGCGATGGCGTCGAGCATCTCGTCGACCGTCTTGCCGGACTCGTCGACCAGGTCCTTGTAGTAGCGCGAGCCCGTGCAGGACTCCTCGCCCACCACGACGCCGCCGGCCTTCTCGATAAGGTTGAACAGCTTCCAGTTGGGCACGGCCATGGGCGTACCGGTGTACAGGATGCGCTTGGTTCCCTTGGGTGCCACGCCCTCGCCGGCCTCGACACGTTGCTCGCACTCAGCCGCCATATCGTTGATGGCTCCGGTCAGACGCGGCGTGTCGTCCATAAAGGCGGCCTGAACGGTCAGCAGGCTGTCGAGACCGCTGATGGGCGCCGGGTCGGCAGCGCGCGTGGCAGCGAGGCGCTGCAGGGCGCGGCGCTTCTCATTGACGGCGTGGATGGCAGCCTTCAGACGCTCAGGCGTAATCGTGACGCCGCACTCTTCCTCGATCTTGGCGGCGAGCTTCTTGACCTCGGCCTTCCAGGTCACGAGCGTCGACTCGTCGTGCACGTTGGGAATATCCATGACGTACATGTTCTTTTGCGTGGCAAAGAACTCGTAGGCCTTTTTCTTGCCATCGCAGGTGTTCTCGCCCACCACCAGGTCGCTCGACTCAATGTAGGGGCAGACCTCGCCCAGCTTAAAGCCGGCAAAGCTCTTGATAAGCGGACAGGTGTTGCGCGGCAGGTGCTCCTCGACCTTATCGGTTGCCCAATCGGCACCCGAGCACAGGCCCACGGGAATACCGTCACAGGCAAGTACGATCTCCTCGGGCACGTACACGCAGAACGAACCGACGATCTTGGTGGCCTCGCCGGCCTCCTTCTTGTCGAGCATCTCCTTAATACGGCCGCTATGGATGTTGGTGGCCACAAAGTCCAGGTAGGACGTGGACTTGGGGCGATTGTTCTGCATAAGGAACATATCGCCGTACATCTGGCCCACGGCGCCCAGCAGCATATCGTGGTCGGCAAGATTCATGCCGAGGCTCTCCCACATCGGATGGAAATCAAATTCTTCAGCCATGACGGTTCCCCTCTCGAACCAAATACGGATAGCTACGGTATTGCTGCACGACGGACGGCGATTGCCCGGCCGTGCTCAAACCCGGAATTTTAGGGAACCTGCTTTGCGGTCGATTATTTAGTTGCGCGTCGTCTCTCCCGGAGCCGTGAACATACCTGCTCATATGCGACTCCGAGCCATATATAGGGCACGCGCGGCAACGCGGCGAATGTATGTCGTCTGCGGCATGTGCGCACCCTCCTTTGCAAGTTAAGGTCAACTATATCAACGGTCATCGACCATGCGAACACCGTTGACATTCGTACGACAGCGTCGTGTGCCGACGTTTAATAAAGAATTATCTCGATTGATAAGAGTTTGTCATCCCTCATTCGGCGATCGGCAAGACAATGCCGCCGAGGCTTATATCCCCGGCGGCATTACCCGGCGCTATCGACAAACCAGGTGAATCCTACTCGCATCGAAGTGCATGCGCAGCGTCTCGCCTGCTTGCGGCAGCTCCTCGACAGGCACGCCCACCTTGTTGACCTTCCACTGCAGACGTGTGGGCGCATCAGCGCGCGGCACGTCCAGCAGCACCAGCCGCTCAAAGCGCGAATCGCTCACACGGGCCACGTGCAAATCGTAGCTGTTGTGACCTCGTTCCGCGCGATTGTCAACATGGAAGTAGCTTGCGCGAATGCCCAGGAACGCCACATTATCGGGAATCCCACGACCCACGTTAAAGGTCATGCCCCAGTCGAGGGCCTCGACTTCCTCGTCGCCGATCTTGCGCGCCCGGCTTGTGTTCTTGCAGCCCGTCAGGCGCAGTGCCGCCAGCGTCTGCGGACGGCGGACCACGTCCTCGACGGAGCCGATCTCCTCAACATGCCCGTCGTGCATCACGCAGATCCGCTGGCACAGGCGACATGCCTCGTCGATATCGTGGCTCACGTAGAGCACGGTGCGGTTGCATACATCGAACAGGTCGAGCATGTTCTGTTCGAGGGCGCTCTTAAGATAGGAATCGAGTGCGCTCATGGGCTCGTCGAACATAAAGATGCCCGGATGCGCCGCCACCATACGGGCAAGCGCCACGCGTTGCTGCTGCCCGCCCGAGAGGCGCGCGGGGTAGCGGTCGGCAAAATCGGCCAGACCGAAAATGCCCAGATAGCGCTCCGCCAACCTTTTGCGCGCCGCGGCGTCGCCCGCGCCCTTTACACCGGCACATACGTTATCGGCCACCGTCATGTTGGGAAACAGCTGATAGTTTTGGAACAGCAGGGCGCATTTGCGCGCCTGGGGCGACAGGTTGATGCCCGCCGCCGAGTCAAAAAAGGTCACGCCGTTGACGACGATCTTGCCCTCGTCGGGCGTCTCCACACCGGCGATGCAGCGCAGCGTACAGCTCTTGCCGCAGCCCGAGGCGCCCAGCAGGGCCACGCGCTCCTCGCCGGCCTCAAGCTGCATGTCGAGCATAAACCCGGGATAGCGCTTTTTGATATCCAAAACGAGCGACATAGCTTATCGACCTCCCTGCGGCGCCGCATCATCGCGCATGAGCTCGGCCAGCGCCTCGCGATCGATACGCAAGGCATCACCGCCCGCCGGGTCGAGCGAATCGCCCTGTCCGGCGAGATCTTTGGCTTGTTTGTACTCCGCATGGGAAAAGCCCCGCTCGCGATACTTTTGCGAATGCGCCGTGTACATGTTGATGAATAGGATGACCAGAAAGCTGAACGCAATTACGACCACGACCCAAAAGAGGGCCACCGAGGTGTTGCCGCCCATCCACTCAAAGTAAATCGCAATGGGGATGGTCTGCGTAATGCCGGCGTAGTTGCCCGCAAAGAACAGCGTGCAGCCAAACTCGCCCATCGCGCGGGCAAAAGCGAGCACCGTGCCGGCGGCAATCGAGGGCCAGCCAAGCGGCATCATAAGCTTGGTAAAGATGCGACGCTCGGACCATCCCAGGGTTCGCGCCGCATCGAGCATCTGCGTGTCGAGGCTCTCAAAGGCACCGAGTGTCGTACGGTAGACCAGGGGGAACGACACCACTACGGCAGATATCACCGCCGCGGGCCACGTAAAGACGATCGAGACGCCGTGCGCGATCAGCCACTGGCCCACCCCGGTCGATCGACCAAACAGCATGAGGAGCAGAAAGCCGCAGACCGTGGGCGGCAGCACCATAGGGATGGTAAAGACCGAATCGAGCAGGCCCTTGATGCGACTCGAGGTACCCATAGTCTTCCACGCGGCGAACAGACCCAGCGCGAAGGAGATCAACAGGGCAAGGCCACTCGTTTTAATGGACACCCAAAACGGGCGATAGTCGATGTCGCCCAATATGGAGGCCAGAGAGGTCAAGGGCCCCTTCTCACCCCGCAACACGACAGACGATGCCTCCACCATTTGAGCGCTATCAAGCCAACGCGCGCCGCTCTTGGCATCACCCGAGGCTGATGCAATCACCACATAGCGGTCCTCATCCGCACCGCGCTCGTCAAAGCCATAGGTATACCCGCCGGCATCAAACGTTGTTTCCGCCGTGACATACCAAGGAAGATCCGCGTCCCCTAGCTGCGCACCTCCCATGCAGTTTGCGCTGTCAAGCTCACAGACGAGGGCCTTGAGACCCGATACGCACTCGTTATCCTGCGGATCCAATCCATACTTCTCGACCGCCTTAGGCGATATCCACACCACAACGCGATCGGCAGCAGGCGCCACTACAAGGTCCACGTCCTCGTCAACGGGAAACCGGTAGCCCTCAGGCTGGCCCTCCATGGCACGAGCGGTCCCCTTGGCCAACCGCTCAAAACCCTCGATCCCATAGGAAAGCCCATAAGCGGTCGCAGCAACCTGGGCCCCGTCCTCAGCATCCCCAGCAAACGCAAATCCTGGCACCCAGCAAAGCGCGAAGACCAAAACACAGGCGACAAACATGCGGAATCTATTAAGCACGAAAAGCTCCAAGCGGATACAAGAACGGAGTGAAACACAAAACGATGGAATTATCGCGCCAAGCCGCACTACTCGGAAAGCTCAAAGCCGTACTTGGCCCAAATCTTCTGGGCCTTCTTGTTGGTCAGGCAAAAGTCGATGAACGCCTTGGCCTCGTCGGCATGCTCAGAGCTATCGGCGACAGCGCCCGGATACACGATGGGCTTGTGCGAGTCCTCGGGACACACAAAGGCCTCCTCGACACCGTCGTAGCGGAAGATGTCGGAGCTATAGACAAAGCCAGCCACGCAGTCGCCCGTGGACACATAGGCGGCGGCGGTACCAACTTTGTCAGCCAGGGCCACCTTGTCGGCGATCTCGGGCACGTACTCGCCGTCATCGCCCTCGGTGCCGGTGTAGAGGCCCACAGAAGCCAGCGCCTGGTTGGCGTACTTGCCGGCGGGAACGGTCTTGGCGTCGCCAATGGCGATCTTGCCGTCCAGATTCGCGACGTCGGCGATGGCCTCGACCTTGGTGTCGGAGTCCTCGGCGCGAATGATCACGAGGTCGTTGACGAACATGTCCTCACGTGTGTCGACGTCGACGAGCTCGGCGGCCTCGGCGTCGTCCATGGTGCCCTTGGAGGCCGTGATGAGCACGTCGACGGCGGCACCGGCGCGCATCTGCTCGACAAGGTCGCCAGACGCCTTAAACTGCGTGTCGGCAAACGTAGTGCCGGTCTGCTCGGTGTAGAGCTCCTGAACCTCGGGCAGAGCTTTCTCGAGCGAGTTGGCGGCAAAGACTTGCAGCTCGACAGCCTTCTTCTTAGAGGAAGACTTGGCGGAGCCGGCATCGGAACCAGCGGGCTCGGACGTCTTGTTGCCCGAGCAGCCGGCAAGGCCAAGGCCGGCGGCAGCGGCAGCAGAAAGCGAGACAAAACCGCGGCGTGAAACCATATCGAACATATTCAACCCTTTCGAACGCTATGCCCGGGCACCCCGCCGCAGGCTTTATTCTGTTACTAGATTATACTTTCGCGCGAATAATGATAGTGAGAAATTATTCTCGCCAGAGAATATAGTTTCGAGTTGCCGTGCACCTCGGCGTCGCTTCGGCGGAAAACAAAGGCGGAGCAGCCGTTCAGGTCGCCCCGCCGCAGGTAAACCGCTTAGTTGGTATGTCCGCCGCCCGCTGTCATCTGAGCCGCATGCTCCAGCTGGTCTGCTATGGCCTCCCAGCTTTCGCGGACGGCCTTCGTAGAACCGGGAAAGTTTACGACAAGCGTATGACCTCGTTGCATGCAAATAGCGCGCGAGAGCATAGCGCGGCGCGTCTTGGTCATGGAGTACGCACGGATTGCCTCTGCAATACCCGGCACATCGCGGTCGCAGACGGCACGCGTCGCCTCGGGCGTCACGTCGCGCATCGAAAGTCCCGTGCCGCCACAGGTGAGCACGACATTGGCGTGGCACTCATCGGCAGCTTCCACAATGGCATCACCGATCTCGCTGGCGTCGTCGCGCACGACCACATGTGAGACGACCGTCCAGCCCTGCGCCTCGATAAGTTCCTCGAGTGCGGCTCCAGCCTCGTCCTGAGCAAGATCGCGCGTATCCGAGCACGTCACAATCGAAATTTTCAACTCCATAGTCTTCCTCCTACAACACCGTGCCCTCGGGCAGGTCGACACGCACGACATCCACGACGTCGCCCGCCTTGAGCTCGCACGGTCCTTCGTCAATACGCATCAGGCAGTTGGATCGCTGCATCGTGCCGAGCAGCGCCGAATTCTGCGTCTTGGCCTCGGTCACCAACAGCTCACCGGTCTCGGGGTCGCGCAAAACCGTGGCGCGATCGAAGAAGCGTCGGTCCTGGCGCTTTTTCACGCCGTGCGTGAGCGTCGCCTGCTGCACGGGACGCACGCCCTCGGCAAAGCCGCGCATCTTGCGAATCGCCGGACGGGCGAGCATCTCAAAGCCCACATACGCCGCCGCGGGATTGCCCGAAAGCCCTAGGTAGGGCTTGCCCCCGAGCAAGCCAAACGTGATGGCCTTGCCCGGACGCATCGAGATGCGATCGAACAGCACCACGCCCTCGCGCCGGACGAGCGCCGTCACGTAGTCGTAATCGCCCGCCGAGGCGCCGCCGCTCGTAATGACAAAATCGTACTCTCGCGTGGCGAGATGCACCAGCTCGGCAATCGCCTGCTCATCGTCGGGCGCAATACCGTAGAACACGGGCTCGGCGCCGGCATCGAGCGCCTCGGCCATCAGCGCAGAGGAGTTGGAATCGCGAATCTGACCGCGCGCCGGTACCTTACTCGGTGCGACCAGTTCCGTGCCCAACGAGATGATGCCCACACGTGGGGCAGCGTGCACCTTCACGCTCGCGTATCCGGCGCTTGCCAGCAAGCCGGCGCCCGCCGGAGCCACGACCTCGCCGGCATGCATCACAACATCACCGGCATGGGCCTCCTCGGCGGCAGAGCGAACGTTCTCCCCTTCCTTGGCAGGCGCCGAGAAGCGAACGTGCGAGCCCTCGTTGCCGTCGCCATCGAGTACGTCGACGATCTCGTACTTCACCACGGCATCGGCACCTTCGGGCACCGGCGCGCCCGTCATGATGCGGACGGTCTCGCCCGCGCCGATTGTGCCCTCAAAGACATGGCCCGCGGCCTCGTGTCCTACGACGGAGAGCGTCACCGGAGTGTCACCGGCGGCCGCAGCAAGATCGGCTGCGCGCACGGCATACCCGTCCATGGCACTGTTGGCAAACGGCGAGATGTCGATATCGGCCACCGCGTCCTCGGCCAAGGGAAGACCGGCGGCCTGCCACACGGGAATCTCGACGAGATCGGTCGGAGCAACGTGCGACAGAACAATCGACTGCGCGTCCTCCAGCGGAATGAGTTTCTCTGCCATATGCACCTCTTAATGCCACGGCGCACAACAGGGGCGCCGATTCTTTATGCTTGTCTCAGTATAATCCCCCGACGCACGACCGCGACTCGGCCTGTACCCGCAAATACACCTGTCGGTTGCAGGCCGCGAAACAGAATGGAAACCAACCCACCGGCTCGTCGCGTTTACCGCGTTTTATAATGCTTGCGTTGCAACCTAAAAGAGGAACGTATGGCTCATAACGACAAACCCGAAAGCGCAAACGAAGCGCAGGATCATTCCCAGCCGCTCGACGAAGGCGGTTTTTTCTCCCTGAACGACGTCATCACGGCAGGCAGGCATCAGCTCACCCGCTCTGAGCATCTCTTGGCTGCCGACACGCGCCGCAACGCCCGCAACCTACTCGCGAGCGCCAAGTTGCTCGCACTCGTCGTCATCGTCTCGCTCGCCATGGGCGTTGCCGCTTGGGCGTTTTTGGCCTCGCTGAATATCGCGACCGACTATCGCGAGCACCATGCGTGGGTCTACGCGCTGCTTCCCGTTGTGGGCATGGCCACCGCATGGGTCTACAAGAACCACGGTCTCGCCGCAAAGCGTGGCAACAACCTGGTCATCGACTCCGCTCTGGGCACACGCCTCATCCATATGCGCATGGCCGTCCTCACGTTTGTGTGCTCCACGCTCACGCACCTAACGGGCGGATCGGCCGGTCGCGAGGGGGCCGCGGTGCAGATCGGCGGCACCATCGCCAGCAACATCTCGAGCCTCGCCCGCCTCAAAAAGCATGACCACCACGACCTCATGCTCGCCGGCATCTCGTCGGCCTTTGGTGCCGTATTCGGTTCGCCCCTTGCCGGAGCTTTCTTTGGCATGGAGATGTGCTTTATCGGCAAGATCGACTACACCGCGGGCATTTACTGCCTGGTCGCCTCGTTTACCGGCTACTTTACATCAATCGCCCTGGGTACCGAGTACGAAGCGAATGTCATCGCCAGCGTTCCCGCCATGACGCCCAAAACGGTCGTCATCGTTGTTGTCAGCGCCATCATCTTCGGTCTGACGGCACGCCTCTTTGCGTGGTCGGTTCGAACCGTCAAGAGCCTGTACGGTCGCTTTATCACCAATTACCTCGTTCGCGCACTTATAGGCGCACTCGTGGTTTTGGCCGCGTATGCCCTCTTCGACGCCTGGGACTACGCCGGCCTTTCCACATGGCTTTCCGGCGCCGGATTTGCCGGCAACACCACCCTGGCGGACGCAGCCATCAAGTTGGTCGTCACAGCGCTTACCCTGGGCGCGGGCTTCCAAGGCGGCGAGGTCACGCCCCTGTTTGGCATCGGTGCGGCGCTCGGCGGCTGGATCGGTTGCCTCGTCGGAATCGACCCCAGCTTTCTGGCGGCGCTGGGCATGCTCGGCGTGTTCTGTGCCGGCCTCAACGTGCCCATCACCACCTGCATGATGGCCATCGACCTGTTCCACGGCACGGCCGCCGGGTTCTTTGTCATCGTGGCCTTTATCAGCTACCTAACCGGCGGGCACCGCGGCGTGTACCCCGCCCAGCGCATCATCTCACCCAAGCGCCGTTCGCTTATTGTGGATGAGGGCGGTACGGTAGCGGATGCTATCGAGCGCCACAACGACCTGATAGAGTAGACGTAAGTATTCGCCGTGCAGCCACAATCGGGGGCAATTCGACCTGAGCGCGACCGCACCGTCACGTCATACGCCGGGAGTCGCCCCATGCACGCAACTGATTTTGGTCGCACGCTCATCATCGCCAACCCAGCCGCCCAGTCGGGTGCGGCGCACGAAGTTGCCGAGCGCCTGCAGCGCTTTTTGGACATGACTGCACGCGCATCCCAGTTTGACCTGGTGCTGACCGAGCGCATGGGGCACGCCAAGGAGCTAGCCGCCCAGGCAACGGGCTATCGCACCGTTATCGCGCTCGGCGGCGACGGCGTGATCCACGAGGTCGTCAACGGGCTTATGAAGCAAGAGGAAGACGCCCGCCCCGCCCTCGCCGTCCTGCCCGTGGGCTCCGGCAACGATTTTGCCCAGACGCTTGGCATCGACGATTTCTCCGGCAAGGATTTTGGCGCGTTGCTCACCTGCAAGCTGCAGCGTCAGGACATCGGGCGCATTCGCTCGTGGAGCCCTGCGAGCGGCAGCGGCGAGGCTACCGTTGAGTACTACGACCAGACGCTTTCGGTCGGCATCGATGCCGCCATCGGCCTTGGCACCACCGAGCTGCGCAAAAAGACGGGCTTGACGGGCACGCCGCTCTACACCCTCTCGGGACTTGAGCAGTTTGGCCTACGCTATCGCAACTACCCCATGACAGTCAGCTTTGACGGGGTGCCCGCCGAGCGCGTGAGGGCGATCATCATGGCGATTCAGCTGGGTCCTACCTATGGCTCGGGCTCTGTCCCGACGCCGACCCCTGTGACGGTATATTCGACGTCTGCTACGCCTGCGGCCCCGTTCCGCGCGCGGTCGCGCTTCCCATGTTCCTTTCGGCCAAAGACGGCCACCATACCAAGCTGCCACCGGTTCGTATGCGTCGCTGTCGCCATGCCGAGCTTATCTTTGAGGAGCCCGACTACCCCATCCAGGCCGACGGTGAGCCCATCGTCGCCTCGCGCATCGAGGTCGACATCCTCAGCGGAGCCCTCCACGTCTGGCACCCCACCCGCTAACCCCACCTAAGTTGCGGTGAAATAGGGACTGCCTTGCGGCTTTAGCTGCATAAACAGTCCCTATTTCACCGCAACTTAGGGGTGGCTATTCGTCGCTGCCCGGTTTGCGACGGTTGGCCTTTTTAATCGCGTTGAAGTGCTTGTCGTTGAGCCTGCGCTGGCGAGAGCGCTGAGGCACCTTGGTCCTTACGCGTCGACGCGGTGGACGCCCGCGACGCTCAAGCTCTGCCCTCAGCTTACGCAAACAGCAGCTGCGATTCTGAAACTGACTGCGGCTCTCGCGCGCCGTCACGGTAATCCCCGTGGGCCCATGCTTCATGCGCACCGCTGAATCCGTCGTGTTCACGCCCTGCCCGCCCGGACCTGTCGCGCGAAACACCTGCACCTCGCAATCGCGCGCCAACTCCTCGACCGACATCTCGGCATAGCGCGCATACTCGCGCCATCCCATCTTGTTCTCATCCATATCAACACCTCCCCTCATACAAAAAATGTGACAAAGGGACAGTCCCTTTGTCACATCGCATACCAATCGCTTGTGTTGCGAGCCTAGGCGAAGGTGATCTCGCCGTTCTCGCAGTCCATATCGGCGATACGGGCCAGGCTCTCAACGCGGAAGCCGCGCTTGCGGAGCTTATCGCCACCGCCTTGGAAGCCCTTCTCCACCGCAATGCCAATACCAGATACCTCGGCACCCGCAGCCTCACAGATCTTGATCAGGCCCTCGAGCGCGCAGCCGTTGGCCAGGAAGTCGTCGATAATCAGGACCTTGTCGCCCTCGGACAGGAAGCGCTTGCCAACGATAACCGGGTACTCCTTCTGCTTGGTAAAGGAGTAGATGGTCGTGGCATACTGCTCGCCGTCGAGGTTGATGGACTGTGCCTTCTTGGCAAAGACCACCGGCACGCCGCCAAAATGCTGGGCCGCAATGCAAGCCATGCCAATGCCCGAAGCCTCGATCGTCAGGATCTTGTTGATCTCGACACCCTCGAACAGACGGGCCCACTCGGCGCCCATATGGTCGAACAGCTCAACGTCGCACTGGTGGTTGAGGAAGGCATCAACCTTAAGGACGTTACCGGCCTTTACGATGCCGTCATGGCGAATACGATCCTCAAGCTCCTGCATGGCGCAACCCCTTCTCGCGGCAACGATACCGCGCGATTAACAAACGTTGTTCGATAGTCTACCACGGACCGACCCCCGCCCGCCCCACAAGCCCCTACGCATCATAAAGCCGCAAGACCAGTAGATGGGCCCGATTCGTGGCAAGCCTGCCTCCACAGGCTAATGGCGGGCGCGCACCCTCACCAAACGCACCATGGCGAGCGCAAAGCCTACAGCGGCCACAGCCATCAACACATAGAACACCGAACGGAAACCAAACAAGAACACATCCGGACGGCCTGCAACGAAA